>NZ_JAMZEG020000001.1:963057-1284077 GCF_024435075.2 Marinomonas maritima
CTTCTTTCCCGTCTAGTTTGTTAAATGTCAGACCGTTGGTGATTAGGAGGGCAATACCTCGTGCCACGTACATGGTGCCAAGAGTTGCAACGAACGCAGGGACTTTGAAGTGAGCGATTAGTACGCCATTAACGCAGCCGACAGCGGCTCCGAGCGCGCAGGTCAAAACTACCACGACCCATAAGGACGGATAAAATGTAATGCCCAACAGTTCTATGTTTACTCCTTGCATTAAATACCCAGCGAAGACACCACATAACCCAAGAGTAGAGCCCACCGACAAATCGATTCCACCATTCAAAATGACCAGCAGCATGCCCAGAGCCAGTAAACCAAAAATAGCCACATGAGAAGACATGATCAGAAAGTTATTGATCGTAAAATAATAAGGGGACATGAAAGAGAAAAAGATAATAATCGCAATCAATGCGAAAAAGGCTCTGCCTTCTAGTAGTAAGCGGCCAATGTCTAATTTCTTTGGCTGAGCAAGCGCATTAGCTGCAGGTTTGTTTTGAACGTTAGTGGACATGGTGATACTCCAAATTATTCTTATAATTTATTAATGGGCAACGGACTCGCCGGATGCAGCCATGATTTGTTCTTTGCTTACTGTCGAGTCAAATTCAGCAGATATTTGCCCTTTGTGCATGACGATAATGCGATGAGCAATGCTTAAGCATTCCGCCACTTCTGACGTAGAATAAATAACGGCAAGGCCTTCTTTTGCTCGCTCTGAAAGCAATTTAAAGACTTCTGCTTTTGCCCCAATATCAATACCGCGACTCGGTTCGTCCAGTAGAAGAACTCTCGGATTAGTTGCCAGCATTTTCCCTATGACCACTTTTTGTTGGTTGCCACCAGATAAGGATCCGATAGCGGCATCCGCACCAGACGCTTTTACTGTCACGGCTTTAATAGAGTGATTAACTAGGGTGTTTTCGGAACGTTTCGAGGTGAACAGCTTTTTCGTAAAATCAGAGATGCTGGCCAAAGACAAATTCTGGCCGACGGACATGGTTTGAACTAGACCGTCCTTTTGACGATCTTCTGGTACCAAAGCTAAGCCGATGCTAATACGTTCAGCAATGGACAGTTTGCTAATGTTTTCATCGCCCAGTAGAACCGTTCCAGCTTGAGCATTGAACCGACCAGCAACACATTCCATAAATTCGGAACGTCCTGCGCCCATTAACCCATAAACACAGATTATTTCACCGGCTTTCACTTCTAGAGACAGCTTGTCAACAACATTGAAATCGGCCCCATTAGGATCTGCAATGACCAAATCATCGATTTTCAAAGCCACATCACCAAATTGATAGCCTTCTGGTGGTGAACCTAAGTCGAAATTTTCACCGACCATATTGCGTACAATCCATTCAAGGTCTATGTCTTTGCGAGGAGCATAGGCCGTCATTGAGCCATCGCGGAGAACGACGGCATGATCTGTGATCAACAAGGCTTCTTCCAAGTGGTGTGAGATATACACAATGGACACGCCTTTGCTGGTTAAGTCGTGAATGACTTTAAACAGCACCTCCACTTCTGCAGCGCTGAGTGCGGAAGTGGGTTCATCCATGATCAGAATCCTGGATTTTTGTGAAATAGCACGTGCAATCTCAATGATCTGTTGCTGTCCAAGACGTAACTCTTCAACCAATGTTAATGGGTCAATACTTTCTTCGAGACCGGCCATCAACTCTCGTGTTTGGCGCTCTTCTTCTGCGAAGTTCACACTGCCGTTGGTGATAATTTCTCGGCCCATAAAGATGTTGTCGCGCACGTTCATGTTAGGTGCAAGACTTAACTCTTGATGAATAATTGAGATGCCATTCGCTCTGGCTTCATTAGCGTTGTTAAAATGAACAGGGGAGCCGTCTAAAAGAATGTCTCCGGAAGTGGGTGCGATAACGCCTGACAATACCTTCATCAAAGTTGATTTTCCTGCACCATTCTCCCCAAATAATGTTGTAACTTGTCCGTGGTAAACATCAAAATTTACGCTTTTCAGTGCGTGAGTGTTACCGAAAATTTTTGCGATATGGCGAGCCGCCAAGACGATATTATTTTTGGTTTCACCCATTGAATGTTTGGAAGCTAAGCTCATTTTAGGTTCATCCTTACTGGTGTTACCAACCAGTTTTTAGTATTGATTAGACGAAATACTCCTGAAATTTCAACGCTTTTACCTGTTAATGTGCTTCGGTCAAGATCTTCTAAGATGTCTGCCTTCATTGCGCGGTTTAGTGCAGCACCTACATCTTGGTATTCGATTTGGTTTGTAAACTCACCAAAACTTATGGTTCCTGTTGCATCGCGTAGATCGGTGCCGTTGATGGCTGGACCCGTTTGGATTCGAACAGTTTGCTTGTTTGGGAAATTCGGAATATCAATGCTAAAAATGCCAGATTTTCCAGTAGTAATGGTTCCCTTAAAGGAAACGGGAATAACGGGACCAATCCCGCCACCTATACCGTACTTTTCCCCTGCGGCTTTTTTATTCACTTGGATCTCTTTTAGGAGGGTAGTTGCGTCGACCGCATTCTCTAAGATGTAAGATCTGATGCCACTGTAGTGGGCGCTTGCATAATTATCAGGAGAGAAAACTTGCTGCCTTAGATCGTCAGCAGAACCATTAACAATGACTGTAGTGTCCAGAGCCATAGTGCCCACAAGCACAGTGGTCGCAACGGCACTTACAAGAACGATTTTTCGTTTTTTCGCAATAATTTGATTAGATAATTGTGATTGCACAGTAGCTTTTATCATTTTTATTTTACTCCGACTGCCTTGTCTTCTAAAACGCACAAATAGTTCAATAGATAATGTTGCGTGCCGCTTGATCGAGCCAAGACCAGCGTTGTTTTTTAGAAGATTGTGTGATCTTTGATCGTTACAATGGAATAAAAAAAAATAGCTGTCAATGAAATTTATTGCACAAATGATAAAAAAAATCACACTGATGTTTTTTTAATTCATACTTAATATTCTTTTAAAGTAGAACGACAATTTTAGATTTTCATTTTTTAAAGAATTTTATTCAGTTAATTGTTTGATAAATAAGATTTATTTTTAGATGTTGGGTTTTTAATCAAATATAAAGTTGATTTTTTTCAACTTCTTCCAACACTCAGGAGGGTGAAGAAATAATCGGATTGGAGGTTGACATGATGAAATTATATGGAAATAATCTACACAGTTAGAAATAAATTTCATTCTGGCTTTGGATTTCTTAGCTAGAGCAAAACGGGGTTCAATTATGATTCTAATAATAAAGTTGTCCCGCTTTATTTTCCTTTGGAGTGCATCTTCAAGCGCTCGGAGGTCTGACAAGTGACTCATAACCTCATCGTAGGCATTGATGCTGGCACATCGGTCGTGAAGGCGGTTGCTTTTTCTCTTGATGGAAAACAAGTGGCCGTTGCCTCGGTTCGTAACACTTATAGCGCTGGATTAGACGGTTCTGCTACTCAGTCTCTCAGTCAGACATGGGAGGATTGTGTTGCTGCGCTTAAAGACCTAGGTGAAAAAATCGAAGACTTTCATCGGCGTGTGATTGCTTTGGCTGTAACGGGGCAAGGCGATGGCACATGGTTAATCGATGATGGAGGGTTACCCGTTTGCGATGCGTGGTTATGGCTAGATGGTCGTTCCTCTCCCACAGTCGACATTCTTAGTGCGCAAGCCAGCGAACGTCAACGCTTTGAAAAAACGGGTACAGGCCTCAATACCTGTCAACAGGGGGTCCAACTTGCTCATATGGCATCCCATTATCCGCATTTACTCGAAAAGGCAAAGACCGCTTTTCATTGTAAGGATTGGTTGTACTTCAACTTGACGACAGTGAGAGCGACGGATCCATCGGAAGCCAGCTTCACTTTTGGCAATTTTCGTACCCGACAATACGATGATCAAGTAATCGACAGTTTGGGGCTCAGTGACTATCGTGATCTCTTGCCTGAAATCATTGATGGTTGTGAAACAACTCATCCTCTTTCTAAAGAAGCCGCAGATCTTACCGGATTAAAGGCGGGCATCCCTGTTTCTCTAGCATACGTCGATATGGTAATGACCGCATTAGGGGCCGGGGTTCATACTGGACAAGACAATGTAGCCTGCTCTGTTATTGGCTCTACGGGTGTGCACATGCGCTCGGTTTCATCTAATGATGTGTGTCTCAATGAGCAGTGCACCGGTTACGTGATCGCCTTACCTATCCCCGGACGAGTGACTCAAGTGCAAACCAATATGGCGTCTGCATTAAACCTTGATTGGCTATTAAATGTCGCGTCCGATTTATTAAAGGATTTTGGCTGCGAGTCTTCACCTCATAGGTTGGTTAATAAAGTCGAAGACTGGCTGCAACAAGCAGAAGAAGGTCAATTGCTTTATCACCCTTATATTTCCGATGCTGGAGAGCGAGGACCTTTTGTCAACGGTCGGGCTAGAGCAGGTTTTACAGGGTTAACGTATCACCACCGATTTCCTGATTTGGTTCGTGCGGTTGTTGAAGGTCTTGGTATGGCGATGCGGGATTGTTATGAGGTCATGGGTGGTACAACACAAGAGCTTCGCCTAAGTGGTGGCGCGGTCAGGTCGGCCACATTGCGTAAAATTTTATCCGCTTCTATTGGTGCTGATGTACGTGTGTCAGGGCGAGAAGAAGCGGGTGCGGCGGGTGCGGCTATGATGGCGGCTGTGGCGATTGGCCAATACCAAACGATGGATGACTGTATTGCCGAATGGGTGACGCCACTGCTCGGCCAAGTGGAAAAAACAGACAGAGCACTCTGTGACCGTTATGACGTGCTTTTTAATGCATTCTACCAGCAGCGTTTGACGCTTCCTGATACATGGCTTGCCATGGAGCAGTTAAGGGAGCAGCCAGCAAAGCACTTTCAGGTAGATCCTTCTGATAAGTCATAGCGCGATCTTTGGCGATGAAATAAGAGGTTCTTTATGAACAACGAACAGGTACTAGATCTTTTTGTAATTGGTGGCGGTATCAATGGCGCGGGTATTGCTCGTGACGCTGCTGGTCGAGGCTTAACCGTAGCGCTTTGTGAAAAAGACGACCTTGCGCAAGGCACATCTTCTCGCTCAGGAAAGCTGGTTCATGGTGGCTTACGTTATCTTGAATATTATGAGTTCCGTTTAGTACGTGAAGCGTTGATCGAACGAGAAGTGTTGTTAAATTCTGCCTGTCATATTATCTGGCCCATGCGATTTGTATTGCCGCACAGTAAAGAAGACCGCCCTGCATGGTTGGTTCGTCTAGGGTTGTTTTTATATGATCATCTAGGGGGACGTAAACGCCTTCCTGGTACAAGAACTCTGGATTTATTGCGCGATCCAGAAGGAACACCAATAAAAGATCAGTACACTAAAGGTTTTGAATACTCGGATTGCTGGGTTGATGATTCGCGTTTGGTTGTTTTAAATGCTTTGGATGCCGCTCAAAAAGGCGCGCAAATACTGACCAGAACCCGTTGTTTATCAGCGAGTCGCCAAGACGGACATTGGCTCATCACAACTGAGAACAAATGGACTAAAAAAATACACAGTTTCAAGGCAAAGGTGTTGGTGAATGCCGCGGGCCCTTGGGTGCGTAATATTGTTGATGATGTCGCCCACTCGCAGAGTTCTCGTAATATACAGCTGGTTAAAGGGTCGCATATTATCGTGCCTAAGTTTTGGGAAGGCCGACAAGCTTATCTTGTGCAAAACCACGATAAACGTGTGATCTTTATTAATCCGTATGAAGACAATAAAGCATTGATCGGCACGACGGATATTCCTTATGAAGGCCGCGTAGAAGATGTGAAACCAGAAGAGTCTGAAATTGACTATTTGCTTGCCGCTGTTAATCGCTACTTTAAAGAATCTTTAAGACGCAGTGATGTCATTACAAGCTTCTCTGGTGTTCGTCCTTTATTTGATGATGGAAAAGGCAACCCCTCTGCAGTGACACGAGATTACGTGTTTGACTTGGATGAAACCGATGGCGCGCCGTTGTTGAATGTATTTGGCGGCAAACTGACAACATTTCGAAAATTGTCTGAGCATGCGATTCATAAAATTGAACAGTTTTTCCCAAACATTGGTGGTGATTGGACGCGTGGTGCAATTCTACCAGGTGGTGATATTCGTAATGCCGACTTTCAAGGTTTCATACAAGATTCTAAAGCCGTCTACAGTTGGATGCCTAGAGCATTGCTCATTCACTATGGTAGACATTATGGCTCTTTGATTAAAAAAATTGTTGGTAATGCGACAGATGTTGATGATCTTGGTGTCTATTTTGGTTCAAATTTGTATGAAGCTGAAGTGCGGTATTTGGTGGTGAGCGAGTGGGCGATGACTCCGGAAGATGTGTTGACTCGGCGGACGAAAGAAGGGCTTCATCTAAATGATGAGCAAAAAGTGTTTTTTTCTGACTGGTTCCAAGAGCGGTTCATTACGTCACAAGCCCATACAGAGATAGCATAAGAGAGGTTGAGTATGCCGTTAACATTAGGACTTAATACAAACCCTTTGGTGAATCGATTTGCTGAACCAGCAGACCTCATTGATGCCATTGCGCACGATATTAAAATTCGTGATGTCCAGCTCACGCATGAATTTATTAACCCCAGCTGGCCTGCTTCTGTTATTCGTCGGTTAACAAGAGAGATGCAGATGGCGTTGGATCGAACAGGTGTTCGTATTACGTCAGGTATGACAGGACCTTATGGGCGCTTGAATCATTTTGGGCATCCAGACGCTGATGTTCGTCGTTATTATGTTGAATGGTTTAAGACCTTTGCGGATATAACCGCCGATTTAGGCGGACACGCAGTGGGAACACAGTTTGCCATCATGACCCACAAAGATTTTGATAACGAAGTACGTCGTGAAGAATTGACAAAAATAGCCATTGATTGCTGGGCAGAAGTGGCTGAGCACGCAAAGCAGGCGGGTCTAGATTATGTGTATTGGGAGCCAATGAGTGTCGGGCGTGAATTTGGTGACACCATTACTTCTGCCATGGCGCTTCAGCAACGGTTAACTGATACCAATATGGCCACTCCGATGTGGATGATGGCAGACATTGATCATGGAGATGTTACATCGAGTAATCCTGCAGATTATGATCCGTATGCTTGGGCTGAAGCGGTTCCAACTGTTTCTCCTATCATTCATATTAAACAAAGTCTTATGGATAAGGGCGGGCATCGGCCTTTCATTGCGGAATACAATCAAAACGGTCGTATTCAGCCAGCGCTTTTATTAGATGTCTTATATAAAGGTGGTGCTAAGGACAACCAGATTTGCCTTGAGCTCAGTTTTAAAGAGCGTGATCCAACGGATTATCAAGTGGTCGAACAAATTGCTGAAAGTGTTGCTTTTTGGGCTCCTCATATTGATAGTGGAGTGCAGGACTTAAATATTTAATAACTTCTTAATTTGAAAGTAAAACCTCTCTATTATTCAAGTCGAAATTTTATTATCTGTGGTGTAAGGTTTCGTTTATTTTTACTTAAGAAGACAAACTAGAGACTAACGTGCAGAACCCGCTAATGTTTGCGTTATGCCTGTTCGTCATAATTAAACATAATGGAGCGATAGAGTGTGGATGAAAGAAAATCTAGTACCGAATCTGATGGCTCATTAGCCATTCGAGCAGCATGGCTGCATTACGTTGGCGGTTTAACTCAGGCAGCTGTTGCTAAAAGGCTTGGGTTAACATCCGTTAAGGTTCATCGTTTAATTTCAAAAGCGGTTGCCGAAGGCGCTGTAAAGGTAACAATAGATGGCAATGTTACTGAATGCGTTAAACTTGAAAATCAACTCATAGCACAATTTGGTTTAAGCCAATGTACCGTTGCTCCAGATTTAGGGGAAGAAGGGATACCTCTTAGAGCGTTGGGTCAGGCAGGTGCTTCCTATCTACGTAATGTGTTAGCGACGCAATCCAATATAACAATTGGCTTAGCACTTGGACGTGCTTTGGCTGCGGTTGTTCATCAGCTGCCTAAGCTAGAGACTTCAGATATTCGTTTTGTTTCTTTATTAGGTGGATTAACCCGGGATTATTCGATTAACCGAGATGACGTTCTGCATTGGATAGCAGCGAAGACAGGCGCACCTGCATACACCATGCCGGTGCCGTTGTTGGCAAACTCTGTTGAAGACAGGACTGTTCTTCTTAATCAAAAAGGCGTTAAAGAAGTCTTTTCTATGGCTAATAATGCCGACATTAAATTTATTGGTATTGGTACCGTTGCTCAAACGGCTCAGTTGGTTGCCTCTGGTCCGATCAAGCCTGAAGAGATTATTGAGATTGCTCGATCGGGGGCAGTAGGGGAGGTAATGGGGCATTTTTATGATGAAAATGGCCGCATAATAGAAACGTCTCTCAGTGCTAGAATGTTGTCTGTGTCCTTGGAAGGGCATAAAGGTGATGTGATCGCGGTTTCCGGTGGAGAAGAGAAGGTGGAAGCTATCCGAGCGGCGCTGAAAGGGGACTTGCTTACTGGATTGATTACCGATGAATTGACCGCTCGTGCTATTTTAGCAAACGACTGATGGTCTCTATTTTTACTCAAGCTGAGCAGGCGAATTAAGCTCCTTATCTGGCTTCGTGTTAATGATAACGCCAGCCAAAAAAATGACTCAATAACGCCCTTTATCTAATGAAGGGTATTGGGTTAAGGGTCAAAATGCAGTGTTTAAACATAAAAAACGCCTATGATGTATATTTCTAGTGTGATTTTTTTGTGATTTTTAACATTCAGGTCGACTTTAATCGCACTTTTTTCTAATGCCTTTCTTAATTTCCCAGTCAAAAATCCATTTTATACATGTTATTCTGCTCTTTATGTGTGTGAGAAAGGTTATTTTTCGCATTTTTTTGTGATTTAAGTTTAGTTTGTCTCGTTATTATTGTGTTTATAACACCTAAAATAACAAAATAAAGTTAATTATGTTAAATATAACTTTTAAAATGTTATTTTTGGGTTTATAACATACTCAAGAGATTTGCTATCGAAGTGAGTGTTTATGAAGCGTGATGAACGTAGACAGCAAATTGTCGATCTCCTTGTCGAGAGTGGTGTGGTTGATCTTGAAGAGTTAGCAATGCGTTTTGCTGTTTCTAAGATGACGATTCACCGAGATCTTGATGAACTTGAAGCCGCTGGTTTACTACGAAAAGTACGAGGCGGTGCCACTATTGAAGCGGGAATGCAATTTGAAAGTGATTTCAGATTACGTGAGCGTCAAGGTAGTGAAGGTAAAGAGCGTATGGCGTTAGAAGCGCTGGAGCTGGTTGAGCCGGGGATGACTGTAATGGTTAACGATGGTTCTATGGCCGCGGTGTTGGGTAAGATGCTTTCCCGTAAAAAACCGCTGACGGTCATTACCAATAATGCGTCTATTTTAGAGGTATTGAAGTTCGAAAAAGGGATCGACCTTATTGCACTTGGTGGAATGTACTCTTCTAAGTTTAATGGTTACTTCGGTGTATTGACGGAACAAAACTTAACCAGTTTGCGGGCGGATATTGCTTTCTTGTCGAGCCCTGCGGTATCGGGAAACCAAGTGTTTCATATGGATGCCGATGTGATTCGAGTGAAGAAGGCCATGCTAAATACCGCGGTTAAGAGCTGTTTGTTAGTCAATCACACACGGTTTGATCGTGTTGCACTTCATGTGTTGGCAAGTCTCGATGATTTTGACTGGGTCATCACCGACCAAGTTCCAGAGCCAAACGTTCAACAGCAGTTGGTGGACGCTGGCATTCAGTTAACTATTGCGAGACCACTGGAAAATACATGACGAGTAAAAAACAGTTTTGGGTTGGTACAAGTTGGAAAATGAATAAAACATTGGCAGAAGCTCAAGCGTTTGCGGCCGCGTTACAGGTCGACGATGCGAACGCAAATACTAATATTCACCGATTTGTTATTCCTGCATTTACGTGTGTACGTGAAGTAAAAGAAATGCTTCGGGATACGTCCGTGAAGGTGGGGGCTCAAAACATGCATTGGGCAGAACAGGGGGCTTGGACAGGAGAGGTGTCTCCACTCATGCTAAATGACTGCCAGCTCGATATCGTTGAACTGGGTCACTCTGAACGACGTGAGTACTTTGGTGAAACGAATGAGACTGTTGGTCGTAAGGTCGAGTCTGCAATTCGTCATGGTTTAATTCCTCTTATCTGTATTGGTGAAACACTGGCTGATAAAGAAAGTGGTCAGGCGGCGTCTGTTTTGGCAAAAGAGGTGTGTGGTGCGCTGGAATTTTTGAGCGATGACCAAAAAGGTGCCTCTATTTTGTTTGCTTATGAACCAGTTTGGGCAATAGGTGAGCGAGGGGTACCGGCCTCTTCTGAGTATGCCGACGCAAGGCAAGCTGACATTCTGGATGTTGCTGAAAAGATATTGGGACGCAAGGTTCCTTGTTTATACGGCGGCTCGGTGAACCCTAATAACTGTGAAGAACTCATAGCCTGCGAACACATTGATGGTTTATTTATTGGTCGATCCGCTTGGAACGTTGATGGATATATCGATATTTTAAACAAATGTGCTGCAGTCGTTCGAACGCAATAATAGAACCGAGGATAACATCATGAAAATTGCAATTGCTGGAGACAGTGCTGGCGAAGGTCTAGCGAAAATTTTAGCGGATCATTTAAAAGATCGTTACGATGTGGAGGAAATTTCTCGTACTGATTCTGGAGAAGCTGAGCCTTTTTATGCCAACTTATCTGATCGTGTTGCCAATGCTGTGTTAGATGGAAAATACGATCGTGCCATTTTATGTTGTGGCACTGGTATTGGTGTCTGCATCGCAGCAAGTAAGGTGCCAGGTATTCGGGCTGCACTCACACATGACACTTATTCGGCTGAGCGCGCTGCACTTTCTAACAATGCGCAAATTATTACGATGGGAGCGCGAGTGATTGGGCAAGAGTTAGCGAAATCCATTGCCGATGCATTTTTGGCGCAAGTGTTCGATGAAAACGGTCGCTCTGCGGATAATGTTAAAGCAATCAATTCTATTGATGAGAAATACCACGCTCGTCCGTAATTCATAGATTTAGATTATAAGTTGGAGGTGCTGTGTTAACTCATAAACAGAAGTCAGAAATGGTGGACATTGTTCGAAACGTTGCTAAAACCGAGATTTTACCTAGGTTTAGAAGACTTTCAGACGGTGATGTATCAACCAAAACAAGCTTCGATGATCTTGTCACTGAAGCCGATGTTGCCTCTGAGAAAGCATTAACGCAGCGCTTTCAAGCCTTATTGCCTCAGGCGATTATTATTGGTGAAGAGGCTGTATCGGAAGATGAATCCGTACTGGATCAAATAGATACGAACGAGTTGGTGGTTATTATTGACCCTATCGATGGTACATGGAATTTTGCTCATGGATTATCCACGTTTGGTGTATTAATTGCGGCCATTTTCCAAGGTGAAACAGTTTATGGCTTGTTGTACGATCCTTTAAATGATGATTGGATTGAAACGGGTTTAGGTGAAGGTACTTGGTATGTTAGACCTGACCAGCCACCACAACGTTTATTGCTTAGTGGTCAGCCTGTAGATGATAATCTAGTGGGTTTTTTTTCGCCCTTTTTGTTTGCTGATTCTGCTATACGTAAACGCGTTGCTATACAGCAAGTTAGTTATGCGCGATCTTCTAGTCTACGTTGTTGCTGTCATGAATATCGAACAATGGTGCAGAACGGCGTTGATTTCTTTATTAGCCCTAAACCAAAGGTGTGGGACCATGCCGCAGGGATTCTTGCTTATCAGGAGTCGGGTGGCTATGTCTGTATGCTGGATGGAAGTCCTTATAAGCCGACTGTTCGTAAAGGTGTGATTATTGCGGGACGAACAGAGGCGATTCAAGATCGCATCATTAAAGATTTTCAATTTATTGATTTAAACATCCCTGTTTAATATCTGAAATTAATTCAGCCCACCAAATCGTTGATAAAAAGATTGTGATGCTTCGGGAAGTGGGCCATCGGCAGATTCTAGATTTTTCCCTAGCCATTGCTCTGCGGCTGGGGTGATTTTTCGGTAAATGTTTCGACACAGTTGTCGAGCAGCTCGGCCTTCCCAGTCTCCAGGTAAAAGTTCTTCTGGTAGCTGCGGATCTCTCAACAGTAGTTTTCTGTATTCATGGATTAACAACGTGCGAGTCAGAAAGCTGGATTCAGCATCGATGTTGCCTTTTTCATCAAGCTCTTGCCATATGGGGCGAAACAAATCGATGAATTCTTGGTAGTGAGCGCCAAGCTTATCAAGTTCCCAGCACTCTCGCACAAGCATTCGAATTTGTTTTCCTGCCAGTTCTTCTTGTTGATGTGTTTTGAATACAATGACTTTGCTTTGTAAGTTCGATGACGCCAAAACGGTATTCACGTCACTTAAATTGGCGCTTGGACTGCCGATAAGTTGTCCTGTTAACACGCCAAAGCCTTGCCAGTTTAGGTTCTCTAATAGTTGCTTTCTTTCATCTGTAGATAGCTGTTGCGTCATGATTAAGCACCAAGAGCCATCCCATACGGCTTGGTTGGCGCTGTATACGCGTCGAAACGCTTGTTCAAACTTGCGTCGACCAGAGCCTGTTAAGCTGTAATAGCTTTTTCTTCCCACTTTGTCGCTGGTTAGCCAGCCATCTTGTGTTAAACGAAAGATGGTCGTTCTCATTAACCGCTCGTTAATTCCCATCGGCTCAAGCAGTTTGATTAAACTACCTAACCAAACGGTTCCACCATGTGGCTCAATCGTATCGCCATATAAGGTGATGACCAGAGAGGAAGCTCGAATGGGTTTTTGGCTTTGAAAGCGAGTGATTAATGTGTCTAAAGTATTAAGTTTATTCATTATTAACTGGTGGTCCAGTGTGAGTTAGCCGAGCGGTTATTCTCTTAAACCTGTTCGGCTTAGTAAAGAAGAATAGTCTTAAAACGCTAGACTAACTGGGTTTCTGTACTTGAGTGTATTTAGCTTTTTGGCTGATGTGACCGACTCTGAAGGGTTGGTCTATTTTGTTCTATGGCATTTAATGGAATGCATTCAATCATGGATGTTAGGCATCTTTTTGACAGTTCTATGTATTCTTGTGTGCCCGTTTGTTTCCATTTTAGTTCGTCATCGGTTACCGATCGAACAATTTTTCCCGGTACACCCATCACCAAAGATCTAGGCGGACAAGTAAACTGGTTTTTTACAAAGGAAGAGGCAGCGACTATCGAACCTGCGCCTATTTCAGCGTAATCCATAATAACACTGTTCATACCGATTAAAGCATCTTCACCAATGATGCAGCCATGCAAAACAGCACCATGACCAATATGGCCATGTTTACGAATAATGGTGTGGCTATCAGAAAAGCCATGAACCACACAGTTGTCTTGGATGTTTGATTCTTCTTCCATGGTAATGCGCCCAAAATCCCCTCTTAAGCAGGCTCCTGGACCAACATAACAGCCTTCTCCAATGATCACGTCGCCAATCAGCGTCGCGGTTGGGTGAACGTATGCACTAGGGTGTACGACAGGCGTAACACCATCTATTTTGTAGTAAGGCATGTTTTTTCCTTTTTTATTTGGTTCTTTATTTACTTAATTTTAGATTATTTTGTGTCGATATGTTTTAAATTATTTCGTTTTTTTACGTTAAAATTGAAAATTATCAAGATTTGTTTTTGATTTAATGAATTTAAAATCATTATTTTTAGATTTAAGTATTTGATTTGTAAATATATTTACCTTTTCTTGGTTGGTTTTATTTGATTGTTTAACTAAAGGGATACGTAAAAAATTAAATTTATTATTGTTTTGTATCTAATTATGGTTCATCTTTATATTAAGTGAAACGTGATTGAGCTCACTAGAGTGTGTTTGGCTGAGCGAATTAATAACAATAAGATCGAGTGTTTGAATCAAATGACAAATAAAAACTATCAATCATTGATTGTGCATCAGGCGGAGAGTGGGGTTCAGTTGGTACAGTTGAACCGTCCAGAAGCATTGAATGCACTAACGACAGGGCTATTGGCAGAATTATCCGATGTCATGGATGTGGCTGAGGCGTCGGACGATATTCGAGTTTTGGTTCTTACTGGAAGCTCGAAAGCGTTTGCCGCGGGAGCTGACATCAACGAAATGGCAGAACGTGATCTCGTTGATATGCTAAATGATCCTCGTCAGCAATATTGGCAGCGTATCACTCGCTTCTCTAAACCGGTGATTGCGGCCGTTAATGGCTACTGTCTTGGTGGTGGGTGTGAGTTGGCCATGCATGCAGACATTTTAATAGCAGGTCGCGATGCGCAATTTGGCCAACCCGAAATCAATCTAGGTATTATGCCGGGAGCAGGCGGAACCCAACGTCTGTTACGAGCGGTTGGTAAATCTCTCACCATGCAAATGGTGCTCACCGGTCAACCTATCAATGCCCAGCAGGCAAAAAATGCTGGTCTCATCAGTGAAATAACCCAACCCGAATTGACGATTACGAGAGCCTTGGCTTTGGCGAAAGTCATTGCGAGTAAAGGCAGTCTTGCCGTGCGCTTAGCAAAAGAATCCATTCTAAAAGGCATGGATACTGATTTGGCAACAGGCCTGCGTTTTGAGCGCCATGCTTTTACCGTGTTGGCAGGTACCGAAGATAGGAAAGAAGGAATTCTGGCGTTTAAAGAAAAACGTCAACCAAACTTTTCTGGTCGCTAATTTTTTGGGTGTTATTTTTCAATTCTTAGAGAGGCAATAGTAAATGAGCTTCGAACATATTCTATATACGGTTGATTCTGGTGTTGCATTATTGAGTTTAAATCGCCCCAAAGCGCTTAATAGCTTTAATGAGGCTATGCACCTTGAAGTGCAGCAAGCACTAAAATCCGCTCTAAAAGACAAGCAGGTTAGGGTGCTGGTTTTAACGGCTGAGGGACGAGGCTTCTGTGCTGGACAAGACTTGTCTGATCGAAATGTTGATCCTAGTGCTGCGTCACCTGATCTGGGTATTTCAATTGAGCGTTTTTATAACCCGCTGATTAAGCAATTGCAGGCTTTTCCAATGCCAGTGATATGTGCAGTTAATGGTGTGGCGGCAGGTGCTGGGGCGAATATTCCTTTGGCGTGCGACCTGGTTATAGCTGCGCGTTCTGCCAAGTTTATTCAGGCTTTTTGCAAAATTGGTTTGATACCTGATTCAGGTGGAACCTGGTTTTTACCGCGCTTGATCGGTATGGCAAGAGCCAAAGAGTTGGCGCTGCTGGGAGAGCCATTGATGGCGGAAAAAGCGCTGGAATGGGGAATGATTTATAAAGTCGTAGACGATGAAGATTTACGCGAAGAGGCCATGTCTTTGGCGCGTCGTCTGGCCACTCAGCCGACCAAAGGTTTGTCTTTTGTTAAGCGCGCACTCAATCAAAGTTTTGATCATGATTTTAATACTCAACTCGATGTTGAGCGTGATTTGCAGCGTATGGCGGGTCAGACGCAGGATTACCGTGAAGGCGTAAAAGCCTTTATGGAGAAACGTACGCCAGAATTTAAGGGAGAATAATCATGCCTGCCTTGAAACAAAGTGCGGTTGTTGGGGTGATTGGTGCCGGTGCGATGGGCGCGGGAATTGCTCAAGTAGCTGCCCAGGCGGGTCATCAAGTTAAGCTGTATGACAATCGAGAAGGGGTTGCTCAATCTGCTATCGATCTAATGACGAAGCAGATGGCGAAGTTGGTAGAGCGTAAAAAATTCACTTCAGAACAAGTACAGCAAACATTGGCTCGATTGCATGTGGCAGATTCGCTGAACGATTTGGCGGATACTGGATTGGTAGTGGAGGCTATTGTCGAAAATATCGACATCAAGAAAAGCATTTTTGACACCTTGGAATTGGTTTGCGCTGCAGACTGTATTTTAGCCAGTAATACCTCCTCTATTTCTATTACCCGTTTAGCGGCGGGAATGAAGCACCCAGAACGTATGGTTGGCATGCATTTCTTTAATCCGGCACCCATTATGAAACTGGTTGAAGTGGTGTCTGGTTTGGCAACGGATTCTAATGTGGCAACCTGCCTTTATGAAACAGCATTAAATTGGGGTAAGAAGCCAGTTTATGCGGCGTCTACGCCGGGTTTTATTGTCAATCGAGTGGCGCGTCCTTTTTACGCGGAAAGCTTCCGCTTACGACAAGAGCAAGTGGCCGACTGTGCGACTCTGGATGCTTTGTTAAGGGGCGCTGGTGGCTTTCGAATGGGCGCTTTCGAGTTGACGGACATGATAGGTCACGATGTGAACTATGCCGTCACCTGTTCCGTGTTCGATGCTTATTATGGCGATTTCCGTTTTCAACCGTCTTTGATTCAAAAAGACTTGGTGGATGCTGGCTATTTAGGGCGGAAAACCGGCCAAGGTTTTTATTCATACCAAGAAGGGGCTGAAAAGCCAGAGGCGCAAGTCGTCTCTGTTTCATCGTCGAATCATGCTAGTCGTATTAAGTGCGAAGCTTCTGAGGAAATGGGTCATCTTGCAGGATTGCTTGAACGTTTGTCTCAGGCGGGTGTTCAGATAACACGCGTTTCTGGGATGGCCAAAGGTTGTCTGAAAGTTGGCGGTGCTTTACTTGCATTGACCGATGGACGTATGGCGTGTCAACGAGCCAAAGATGAACAGTTGAGCGATCTTGTTTTGGTGGATTTGGCGTTGGATTATCGGAGCGCAACGCATATTGCCTTGAGTCGTTCCGCATCGACATCCGAAGAGGCGTTTAATGATGTTGTTCAGTGTTTTGATTTGGCCGGCATTAAGGTAAGTGAAGTCACGGACTCACCCGCATTGGTGGTGATGCGAACGGTCGCCATGTTGGCGAACGAAGCAGCCGATGCGGTTTTACAAGGCGTCGCATCCGCAGAAGGCGTTGATACGGCCATGTATTTTGGCCTGAATTACCCCAAAGGTCCATTGGCGTGGGCAGATTCTATAGGCGTTACCGAGATAGAAGCGGTGTTGCGTAACTTGCAGCAGTCCTATGGTGAGGACCGCTATCGTCCTTCTTTATTAATGCGTCGAATCGCTGTGTTAGAGGGAAATTTCCATGGCCAAGCTTAATGAAGAACAAGTGAAAGTGCAGCTTGCTGAGCGTTGCGCGCAAGCTTTGTACGAGCGAGATGTCGCCACTCAGCATTTAGGTATCGAGTTACTATTTTCTGCACCGGGTCAGTCTAAGGTTCGCATGACAGTGCAGGACTTTATGTTGCAAGGGCATAAAACGTGTCACGGCGGTTATATGTTTACTTTGGCAGATTCTGCTTTTGCGTTTGCTTGTAATACCTACAACCAGCCGACCGTTGCGCTGGGTTGTTCTATTGATTACGTCGCACCTGCTTATCAAGGTGATGTGCTTACCGCAAGTTGCTGTGAAAAAAGTCGTGGTGGACGCACAGGAAACTACGATGTCGAGATTTATAACCAACAAGATCAATTGATCGCCATATTTCACGGTAAATCTTATCGAATTAAAGGCGAGATTCTTTCACAGGAGAACGTAAATGACTGATGCTCTTATTATTGATGCTATCCGTACGCCGATTGGGCGTTACGGTGGTGCGCTTTCTAAAGTCAGGGCAGACGATTTGGGTGCTATTCCAATTAAATCTCTAATGGATCGAAACCCGACGGTTGATTGGTCAAAAGTAGATGATGTCTTGTATGGCTGTGCGAACCAAGCAGGTGAAGACAATCGTAATGTGGCTCGAATGTCTTCTTTGCTTTCAGGGCTTCCACACAGTGTTCCCGGCTCGACGATCAATCGTTTGTGTGGTTCTGGTATGGATGCGGTTGGCTTGGCAGCCAGAACCATTCGTGCGGGTGAAGCGGGTTTGATGATTGCCGGTGGAGTTGAGTCTATGTCACGGGCGCCCTTTGTGCTGGGGAAAGCGGATCAAGCTTTCTCTCGTCAAGCGGACATGTACGACACGACGATCGGTTGGCGCTTTGTTAACAAGTTGATGGCAGATCAATACGGTACGCATTCTATGCCTGAAACCGCTGAAAACGTGGCGGAAGAGTTTAATATTTCCCGCGCAGATCAAGATTTATTCGCTTTGCGCAGTCAGCAAAAAACCGCGGTCGCTCAAGAAAATGGGCGTTTAGAAAAAGAGATTATCCCCGTTGTGATTCCGCAACGTAAAGGTGATCCAATCGTTGTCAGTCAGGATGAGCATCCTCGTGCAGACAGCAGTTTGGAAGCCTTGTCGAATCTTGCTACGCCTTTTCGTCGCGATGGCAAAGGGTCGGTGACAGCAGGTAATGCGTCTGGTGTTAACGACGGCGCTTGTGCCTTGTTATTGGCAAGCGAAGAAGCCGCATCAACTTATGGTTTAAAAGCACGTGGTCGAGTGTTGGGTATGGCGGCGGCAGGAGTTGAGCCTCGTATTATGGGCATTGGTCCCGCTCCAGCGTCTAAGAAGGTACTTGAGCAAGTGGGTCTGACCTTAGATGACATGGATGTTATTGAGTTAAATGAAGCCTTTGCATCGCAAGGGTTGGCGGTGTTGCGAGAGCTTGGCTTGGCGGATGACGATGCCCGCGTTAACCCTAATGGTGGCGCTATTGCGTTAGGTCATCCATTGGGAATGAGTGGTGCGCGGCTTATTACGACGGCGCTAAATGAGTTGGAAAGTAAAAATAAGCGTTATGCCTTGTGCACCATGTGTATTGGCGTTGGGCAGGGGATTGCGATGGTAATTGAGCGACTTAATTAACTTATCAATCAAAATAATAAAGGCTGCATTGCGAGAACTAATGCAGTCATGAATTCTAAAAATAATAACAGAGAGAGCGCAACAATGGATATTCGTAGTCGGTTTAATCCAGATCAACTTGATCCAATGGAAACAGCCAGTATTGATGAGTTGCGGGCGCATCAGTTAGAGCGTTTGCAGTGGACTGTTCGTCACGCTTATAACAATGTTCCTATGTATAAACAGCGTTTTGACCAGCTGGGTTTGCATCCTGACGACATTAAATCGTTGGATGACATTGCAAAATTACCTTTCACGACAAAGTCAGACCTACGAGATAATTATCCCTACGGTATGTTTGCAACGCCGATGAATCAAGTGGTTCGCCTTCATGCATCAAGCGGTACAACCGGTAAGCCGACGGTGGTGGGTTACACGCAAAATGACATCGATAATTGGGCCAATATAGTGGCTCGTTCGATTCGTGCTGCGGGCGGGCGTAAAGGCGATATGTTGCACAATGCCTATGGTTACGGCCTGTTTACTGGCGGCTTGGGTGCGCATTATGGCGCCGAGCGTCTTGGTTGTACGGTTATTCCTATGTCTGGTGGGCAGACAGAAAAACAAGTGCGTCTGATTCAGGATTTCCAGCCTGACATTATTATGGTGACGCCCTCTTATATGTTGAATTTACTAGACGAAATGGAAAAGCAAGGTATCGATCCGCTTGGGCTCAAACTGCGCTTGGGAATTTTTGGGGCGGAGCCATGGACTCAAGAATTACGTCGCTCAGTAGAAGAGCGTGCCGGTATTCGGGCGATGGATATTTATGGCTTATCTGAAATTATGGGGCCGGGCGTGGCGATGGAGTGCGCAGAAAGCCAAGATGGCCCAACCGTATGGGAAGACCATTTTTATCCTGAAATTGTCGATCCGAATACGGGTGAGGTGTTGCCAGATGGTGAGATGGGGGAATTGGTATTTACCAGCTTAAGCAAAGAAGCTTTGCCAATGATTCGTTACCGTACGCGGGATTTAACTCGCCTGTTGCCGGGAACCGCTCGCCGTATGCGCCGCATTGATAAAATTACTGGCCGTAGCGACGACATGATGATTATTCGTGGTGTGAACGTCTTTCCCACGCAAATTGAAGAAGAAGTGATTAAAGTAAATCACTTTTCAGAAAGCTATGAAATACATCTGTATCGTAAAGGTAATATGGATGGTATGGATGTGCATGTTGAGCTGCGTCCTGACTGTGCGGGTTTTGATGAGCAAAAAATCAATAGTGCCATTAATGAATTGCGTCACCATGTGAAGTCGTCTGTAGGGATCAGTATTAACGTTAAGCTTAGAGAAATAGGCAGTATAGCTCGTTCAGAGGGTAAGGCTAAGCATGTTTACGATGAGAGAATTTCTGTTTAATTAATGTCTCCATTTGATAAAGAGTAGCCTCTTATTTTAAGAGGCTAGGGTTTTTGTTGTCAAAAAACCAAAGAATTAAGTGATACACAAATATAAAAATTGACTTGAATTTATGTATCATTAGTCTATTCTATTATTAATAAAATGACTTATTTCTACGATATTGGAGATGTTCTCATGTACGCACAACAAGTTGAAACAGGGGCGAAAACCGTAAAACCCTTAGCTGAAATGGGGCCAGAAGAAAAAGCGTTTCAGGAAAAAATTGATGCCGAGATTAAGATCGAGGCTAAAAACTGGATGCCAGATAGCTACCGTAAAACGTTGATCCGTCAAATTTCCCAGCATGCGCATTCTGAAATTGTGGGTATGTTGCCAGAAGGCAATTGGGTGACCCGCGCGCCTACCTTGAAACGCAAGTTACAACTGATGGCTAAAATTCAGGATGAAGCGGGACATGGTTTGTATTTGTATAGCGCGATGGAAACGCTTGGAGCGGATCGTGATGAAGAAATTGAAAAACTTCATTCCGGCCGTGCTAAGTATTCGAGTATTTTTAACTACCCAACACTTAATTGGGCCGATATGGGCGCTGTGGGTTGGTTGGTCGATGGCGCTGCGATTGTCAATCAGGTCCCCCTTCAGCGTACTTCGTACGGCCCTTATTCCCGTGCCATGATCCGAGTATGCAAAGAAGAAAGCTTTCATCAACGTCAAGGCTACGAAATCCTTTTGCACATGATGCGCCATGGCATCCAAGCACAAAAAGACATGGTGCAAGATGCGATTAATCGCTTGTGGTGGCCATCTTTAATGATGTTTGGCCCAAGTGATGCGGAATCGCCTAACTCTGCGCAATCACTGGCTTGGAAAATCAAACGCCATACCAACGACGAACTGCGTCAACGCTTTATCGACCAAACCATTCCGCAACTAGAGCTATTGGGCTGCACCGTTCCAGACCCTGATTTGAAATGGAATGAAGAGCGTGGTCACTACGATTTTGGTGAGATTCAGTGGGAAGAATTCTACGAGGTTCTCAAAGGCAATGGCCCTTGTAATCGTGAGCGATTGGAAACGCGCCGAAATGCCATTCAAGACGGCGCTTGGGTCCGTGAAGCGGCGGTAGCTCATGCAAACAAAAAACAAAAACAACAGGCTGCTGCCTAACTAATTTGAGGTATCTCTCATGTCTGAATGGACACTTTTTGAAGTATTTATCCGTAGTAAACACGGCCTAAATCACAAGCATGTTGGCAGCGTTCACGCAGTGGATGCCGAAATGGCCATTGAAAACGCCCGTGATCTTTACACCCGTCGAAATGAAGGTGTGAGTATTTGGGTTATGCCATCGGCATTAATCACAGCAACTGCGAGTGATGAGAAAGAGCCTTTATTCGATCCATCGGAAGACAAAGTCTATCGTCATGCCAGCTTTTATGAGCTGCCTGATGAAGTAGGGCATATGTGAGGTGGTTATGACTAAATACGATGAATTAACCGAATTTTTATTGCGCCTTGGCGATAGCGCCTTGATTCAAGCTCAGCGCTTATGCGAGTTGACAGGTCGTGCTCCAGCGCTTGAAGAAGAAATGGGCATGATGAACGTTGGCCTTGACTTAGTTGGTCAGGCTCGCAATTGGTATGAATACGCCGCTGAGCGAATTAACGACGGTACCGATGCCGATACATTAGCGTTTCGACGTGATGAGCGTGCGTTTCGTAATTTGTTATTGGTAGAGCAGCCTAACGGTGACTTTGCCGTCACCATGACGAAGCAGTTTTTTTATGACGCTTGGCAGTTTCACCTGCTGACCATGCTAAAAGGCGCAAACGATGAACGGATTGCGGCGATTGCAGCGAAGTCACTAAAAGAAGTGACTTACCATTTGCGTCGTTCCTCTCAATGGGTTGAACGCTTAGGTGACGGTACCGAAGAAAGCCATCAGCGTATGGAAAAAGCGGTCGATGTCGTTTGGCGTTTTACCTTTGAACTGGTTGAAAAAAATGGCGCTGAATTGGCGCTGTCTGAATCAGGCAATATTCCAGCGCTGACTGAATTGCCAGAAAAGTGGCTAGCGACAGTAAACGAGGTATTCGCTAAAGCGACGTTAACGGTTCCTGACGCGCCAAGCACTTTCTATTTGAGTGCTCGAACAGGCATGCATACAGAGCATTTGGGGATGTTATTGGCAGAAATGCAGTTCCTACAACGAGCGTATCCTGATGCAAGCTGGTGAGTTAATTACCACTGACCAGCAAGGTCGTTCAGGGAGCGAGACCGATATCCAGCAAGCCTATAGCGTGCTGGAAGACGTCATGGACCCTGAAGTGCCTGTGGTAAGTGTGATGGATCTTGGCATCGTACGTGACGTCAGCTGGTTGGATGGGCACCTTTATGTGGTGGTGACACCAACGTATTCAGGTTGTCCTGCGACGGAATATATCGAAACCGCGATACGCGATGCACTGCAAGATGCCGGTTTTTCACGTCCTAAAGTATCGCAGCGTTTGGCCCCAGCTTGGACAACCGATTGGATTACTAAACAGGGTCGAAATCGCCTTAAAGCCTACGGGATTGCACCGCCTGTTGGGAGCTCAAGTAAGCGCTCTTTGTTGTCGGGAATAACACAAGTTGAATGCCCAAATTGTGGTAGTGAAGACACTGAACAATTAAGTGAATTCGGCTCGACAGCGTGCAAATCCTTGTATCGGTGTAAGTCCTGTTTAGAACCGTTTGATTATTTTAAATGCATTTGAGCCATAGATAAAAATAACGTGGCCGTGGAGACACAGATGAATCAATTTCACTCACTTACCGTTTCAGATTTACGTCGTGAAACGCGTGATTCTATTTCGCTCGCTTTTGATATCCCTGAGGATTTAGCGCAGAGCTATCAATTTAAACAAGGTCAATTTTTGACACTGCGTACCCAAATTGATGGGCAAGAAGTACGTCGTTCTTATTCTATTTGCAGTGGCGTTCAAGACAATGAAATGCGAGTGGCCATAAAGCGTGTGCCTGATGGCCTTTTTTCCACCTTTGCTAATGATTCCATTAACATCGGTGATGTTCTTGAGGTTATGCCACCGCTAGGGCATTTCTATTCAGAGCTTGATCCTGTCCGTCATGGTGACTATTTATTGGTTGCCGCAGGCAGTGGGATTACCCCCATTTTGTCTATTGCAAAAACGACCTTGGCCACTGAGCCACACAGTAAAGTCACGCTTTTATATGGTAATCGTTCCACTTCTTCCACCATGTTCCGAGATCAACTTGCCGATCTAAAAAACACTTATATGGATCGTTTGAATCTGATTTTTGTCTTGAGTCGCGAACAACAAGATATCGATTTGTACAACGGCCACATTGATGAAGATAAATGCCGTGCTTTGTTTGCCCGTTGGGTCGATGTGAAAAACCTTGATGGTGCGTTTATTTGTGGACCTCAATCCATGACAGAAATGGTGAAAGACCTTTTAAAAGAGTCCGGTACACCAGAAGAAAATATCCATTTTGAACTGTTTGCTGCCGAAGGTAATGAGCGCAAACGCGAGCAGCGAGCACAAGCAGCTGCCAATGCGGATATGTCGGAAATTACAGTGATTCGTGATGGTCATGCAATGAGCTTTGAGCTTAAACAGAATACCGAAAACGTGCTAAATGCGGGTAACGAGCATGGTGCAGACCTGCCGTTTTCGTGTCGAGCAGGCGTGTGTTCTACCTGTAAATGCAAGGTGATTGAAGGCGAGGTGGACATGGACATTAGTATTGGTCTTGAGGACTACGAAGTGGAAGCGGGTTATGTGCTTTCTTGCCAGTCTTACCCTGTGTCCAAAAAAGTTGTGCTGGATTTTGACCAAGTCTAATTCGGCTTGATCACTCGCCTGACTATGAAAGAACGAGACATCATAAAAACAACAAAGATGACGGTGGCAAATAGACCATCGATGGAGAACATTATGAGCCAAAGCTCTATTTTACAAAGCTCAGTTTCACAAAGCCCAGTACTACAAAGTTTTATTGCTGGGGAGTGGTTAGGTAATCAAGCTGGACAAGCATTAGCTAGCCCTGTCAACGGGGAAACGATTTATCACACACACGCTGAAACGATTGATTTTGGCCGTTCACTGGAATTTGCTCGCACCAAAGGCCGCGCTGTTTTGATGGCGATGGATTTTCAGAGTCGCGCGTCTTGTTTGCGCGACTTAGGCAAATATTTACTGGAACATAAAGAATCGTTATACGCTATTTCCTTATTAACGGGTGCGACTCGAAATGATAGCTGGGTAGACATTGAAGGTGGTGCCGGTACGCTGTTTGCCTACGCAAGCGTCGGTCGACGTGAGTTGCCATCTGGTAACCTGATCCACGAAGATGATGCTTTTCCTTTAGGTCGTGATGGTCAGTTTTTCGGTTCGCATATTTTGGTGCCTCGCCAAGGTGTTGCTGTACATATCAATGCTTTTAACTTCCCAATTTGGGGCATGTTAGAAAAATTCGCGGCGAACTTTTTGGCGGGCATGCCGTGTATTGTTAAGCCGGCAACATCTACTTCCTATTTGACGCAAGCTTGTGTGCGCTTGATGCAGGAATCTGGACTGTTACCAGAAGGCAGTTTGCAGTTAATCATTGGTCGTACTGGCGACTTATTAGATCGCTTGGATGGTCAAGATGTGGTGACCTTCACAGGCTCTGCAAGCACCGCAGCCAAATTAAAAGTCACGCCTAATATCATCAATAATTCCATTCCTTTTAATGCCGAAGCTGATTCGTTGAACTGCGCCATCTTAGCGCCGGACGTATCTGTAGATAGCCCTGAGTTTGATCTTTTCATCAAAGAAGTCGCACGGGAAATGACGGTGAAAGCGGGGCAAAAATGTACCGCTATACGTCGTGTATTGATCCCCGAAAATCAAGTGCAGGCGGTTTCTGAACGCCTAACCGCACGTCTTGCAAAAGTGTCTATTGGCGATCCGCATTTAGACACAGTACGCATGGGGGCATTGGCTTCTTTTGAGCAAAAAGAAGACGTTTTGGCACAGCTTGAGCAGTTATTAAAAAGCAGTCAGGTTGTTTATGGGCATCAAGAAGGTTTTGAGCTTTTAGGAAAAGGCTCAGAAAAAGGCGCTTTTGTGCAACCTACCTTGTTGCTTAGCAATGATCCAGATGCCGAAGGTGGCGCGCACGACATAGAAGCGTTCGGTCCAATCAGTACCTTAATGCCTTATAAAAATATCGACCACGCGATTGCGCTTGCTGCTCGCGGTAAGGGTTCTTTGGTAACAACGTTAGTGACTCAAGACCCTGAGATTGCGAGAAAAGTAGTACCCGCTTTAGCGGCATGGCATGGCCGAGTGCATATTTTGAATGAAGCCTCCTCTAAAGAATCCACCGGTCACGGCTCTCCGTTACCAATGCTAAAACATGGCGGCCCAGGTCGCGCTGGTGGCGGTGAAGAGTTGGGTGGGATACGTGGCGTAAAACACTATATGCAACGTGCTGCTATTCAGGGTTCCCCCACCATGCTATCAGCGGTCACCGGAGAATATGTTCGTGGTGGTGAAACGTATGAAAGTGATGTTCATCCTTTCCGTCGATACTTCGAAGATCTTCGAATTGGTGAGTCTTTGCTGACTCATCGACGCACTGTTACGGAAACCGACATAGTAAACTTTGGTTGTTTGTCTGGCGATCATTTTTACATGCATTTTGACGACATTGCCGCGCGTGATTCTCAGTTTGAGCAGCGTATCGCCCACGGTTACTTTGTATTGTCTGCGGCGGCAGGGCTATTTGTTTCGCCGGGTGAAGGCCCTGTGTTGGCCAATTACGGCTTGGATACCTTGCGATTCATTACGCCTGTGCCAATAGGAGACACCATTCGTGCTCGCTTAACGTGCAAACGTAAAATTGATCAAGGCAAATTAAGCCCAAAAGGCGAACCTCAAGGTGTGGTGGTGTGGGACGTTCAAGTCACGAATCAACATGATGAACTGGTTGCCAGTTACGACATTTTAACCTTGGTTAAAAAACAATTGGATTGAGTCTAAAAGGGTGGTTTATCCACCCTATTTTTGATTTTTCACACGTAGCCTAATAACAATAATAAGAGCGTTTAGGAGCTGTTATGTCGATGAAAAACTGGATGGATAAGCATTATCCAGAACCCAATATATACCGCTGGATTGGGTTGGGTTTAGAAGTGATTTCTGCAACGGTTTTGTTTTTATTAATGGTACTGACCTCTTTGGATGTGGCGGGTCGCTATCTTTTTAATAATTCGGTGAATGGTGCCTTTGAGCTTACTCAAATGGGGCTAGCCATCATTGTTTTTGCTCAAATGCCATTAATTACATGGCGTGGCAGTCACGTCGTCGTGGATTTATTGGATCATATTTTAGGCAATCGCATCGTTAAGGTTCTTGGGATCTTTTCGGTCTTTATTGTTTCTTCTTCGTTTTACTTCTTAGCACTTCGCATTTATGAATTAGCAGAGCGCTCGCTGCGTCGTGAAGAAGTAACGGAATATCTACAGATACCAACCGGATATTTGACAGAGTACATCGCCATTATGAGCTGGGTAACAGCGGCGTGCATGCTCACTTATGGTGCGTATCGCGTGCTGAAAGGCAATAACGAAACACAGCAGTTTGGAGAGTAGCATGTCAGTTGTATTAATAGGCTTTGCCGTTCTTTTGATTTTGATTCTGGTGATTCGTATGCCTATTGCTTTTGCGATGGGGGTTGTGGGTTTTTTCGGCTTTGCTATTTTGCAGGGATTAAGTTTTGACAATGTGCTCTCTTTTCGTTGGACTGCCTCGTTAACTCTGGCGTCCAGTCGGGTCATAGAAACCGTACAAGACTACAATTTGTCGGTGATTCCTTTGTTTATTTTAATGGGGAATTTCGTTACCCGTTCAGGTTTGTCACAGGAGTTGTATAACGCCTCTTATGCTTTTTTAGGTCATAGAAAGGGCGGGTTGGCCATGTCGACGGTGTTGGCTTGCGGTGGTTTTTCCGCTATTTGTGGCTCCAGTTTAGCAACGTCTGCCACCATGGCAAAAGTGGCCATGCCACCCATGCGTAAGTTTGGTTACGCTGACAGTCTGGCAACGGCCTCTATTGCCGCGGGTGGCACCCTCGGCATATTAATTCCTCCCAGCGTTATTCTTGTTATTTATGGCTTGCTAACACAGTCCAGTATTCGTGAATTGTTTGCGGCTGGGTTTATTCCCGGCGTGTTGGGCATTTTTCTGTATATGTGCGCTGTTCGTTACGTTGTTTGGCGAAACCCTGATGCCGGTCCAGCCGGAGAGCGCATGAGTGTTAAAGAACGGATCATTGCGCTAAAAAACATTTGGGGTGTTTTAGTGCTCTTTACTATTGTGATGGGCGGTATCTACTTGGGCGTATTTACGCCGACTGAAGCGGCTGGAATAGGCGCTAGTGGGGCATTAATCATTGGCTTGGCGCGACGCAGTTTGAGCTTTGGAGAAATATTTGAAACGTTAGTGGACACCACAAGAACGTCGGCCATGCTGTTTTGTGTCGTCATTGGGGCGTTTATCTTTTCAGACTTTATTACTCGAGCGGGCCTACCGGATGCCTTATTAAGCTTTGTCACCTCATTAGAGCTGAGTCCTATGTTGGTGATTATGGTTATCTTGATGATTTACATCGTTCTTGGAATGGTGTTTGAAAGTCTTTCCATGCTGTTACTGACCGTCCCCGTTTTTTATCCTCTGGTATCCAGCTTAGGTTTTGATCTTGTTTGGTTTGGCATTGTTGTCGTTGTGGTGACGGAGATAAGTTTAATTACACCGCCGGTGGGGATGAATGTCTTTGTATTAAGCGCGGTTTTAAAAGATGTCAAAGCAGGCACGATTTTTAAAGGGGTTACGCCATTCTGGTGCGTGGATATTATTCGCCTTTTGATCATCGTTTTCATCGTACCAGTGTCTATGTTCTTACCTAATTTTTTATACGACTGAGGTGTTTTATTGCCTATTTAGGGGATGTTAGGGAATGAAGATGTTTTTTGATTTTTTAATAATCGGTAATAAAAGAGAGCTGATTTTATAAAGAACCATTTTTTAAAGAGATATGAATGTTTATCAATGCAAATCATTAACTATAGGAATAATAAAAATGATGAGTTTTAAAAAAAACCTACTGTGGGCGGTGTGTGGCGCTTCTGTTTTTGTATCAGGCATGACGTCAGCGGCAACAACGACCTTGCATGTGGCGACGTGGTTGCCACCAACAAGCGCGCAGAATGCGGTTGTTTGGCCTACGTGGAAAGAATGGGTTGAAACCGCCACGGAAGGGCGTGTTGAAGTGGTGATTGAAAATTATACGGGTTCGCCTAAAACAATCTTTGACGCCGTGGAAGATGGCGTTTTTGATGCGGGGTTCAGTGTTAACGCTTATATACCGGGTCGATTTAAGTTAGCCAGTGTGGCTGAAATTCCGGGTGAAATCACCGACGCGGAAGTTGGCTCCGTCGCATTGTGGCGTACTTATGACGCCTATTTTAAAGCCGATCAAGAATTTAGAGGCCTTCACTTACTGGCTTTATTTGTCCACGGTCCTGGTCAGCTGAATACGACTTTTCCGGTTAATTCATTGGAAGATTTAAAAGGCAAAAAAATGCGTGTGGGTGGCGGCTTAGTTAATGTTTTGGCAGAGCGTTTAGGCGTGACGCCTATTTCTGCACCCGCGCCTAAATCGTATGAATTAATGCAACAAGGCGTTGTTGACGGTACATTTTTACCGGCTGAGCAGCAAAAAACACTTCGCTTAAGTGAAGTAACAACCGATCTTGTGCTCTTTCCTAAGGGGTTATATACAACCGCTTTTAGTATTGTAATGAATCCAGATACGTTCGAAGGTCTTAGTAAAAAAGACCAAGAAGCGATCATGAGTGTCTCTGGTGAAAAACTCTCAAGGCTGGCTGGCGCGGCATGGGGCAAAGCGGATGATGAAGGCATATTAGAAGCCAAAGCGAGTGGTGTTAACGTGGTGTATCTTTCTAAAGAGGATGCACTCGTAAAAGACATGGATGAATTAGAGAAAGGCATAGATCAAGAATGGATTAATTCTGTTTCTGATCGTAAGGTCGATGCAAAAGCGGCGCTTGCTCACTTTAGAAAAAATGTCAGTGACTTAAGTCAGTAAACATTTTCCCTTCTTTTATATTGCAATGTAAAAGCCACTATTTAAGTAGATAGTGGCTTTTTTAATGGAAGTTATTGCTTATAGGAAGGATCTTGTTTTTCGATAATGCGTTTCATGGCGGCAAAAACGTCTTCACCCGCACCGTATTTAGGGTCTAATGGCAGAGAGTCTGCGGTGCATTTTCGACAAATATCTTCAGGAATTTCTCGTACCTTGCCCATGGACATAGACGCCAATTGTACTTCGCACGCGCGATTGACTAACCACATTAGAGAGAAGGCTTGAGCCAATGTCGCCCCCATAATGACAGGGCCGTGGTTGCGAAGCATTAAAATAGGGTTGCCATTGGCGCTGTCTAAAATTCGTTGGCCTTCCTCCATATGAAGGGTGATGCCTTCGAAATCATGGTAAGACACTTTGTCGTAAATTTGTGCGGAGTAGAAATTGCTGTAAGAAATCCCTTCTTCTAAACAACAGACGGCCAATGTCGGCGTCGTATGAACATGCATCACACAATGCGCGTCTTCTACTTTGTCGTGAATGGCGCTGTGAAAGGTAAAACCGGCTGGATTAATCGGCCAATCTGAATGACCAATGATATTGCCTTTTAAATCTACTTTTACCAGGTTAGAAGCGGTGACTTCACTGTAATGTAAGCCAAAAGGGTTGATTAAGTAGTGATCATTTTCTCCAGGTACACGAAGCGAAATGTGGTTGTAAATGGCTTCGTCCCATTTGAGGTAGGCAAAAATCCGATACATGGCGGCTAGGTCTACTCGAGTTTTCCACTCGGCATCACTAAATCGACTAGGCTGTTCAAAATAACGCTTTGTTGAAGACATACTGCTCTCTCTTTATTGTTGTTTATGGATAGGCTAAATAAAAAATGGCTTATAAAAAACAACAATAAATATGGTGTGGCTCAATTATTTTTATGTAGCCATGGCAATTATGGGCAGTAAACAACCAAAGTGGCAATGACATAATCGAACTTGGTCGTCTCTCTTATAAAAGACGTGACAAAAGCCGAGTGAGGATCAGGAGGTTGGCATGGGGCGTTGCTAACAACCTGATTTTTATAGATGGGTTAGTTTCTGGAATTGTGTACTTAATCCGACCCCTTAAATAATGGTATTTTAGACAGGGCGTCCTATTTTTTTGAATATCTTCCACGCTGATTGTCAGACATGCTGTTACGATAATTTTTTGTCTTGCCGTGCTCAGCCGCTTTCAGCGCCTGTTTTTCTCGTACACGTTCAGCATCTTCGAAACTCAGTTCAGCGGGTTCGCGAGGTGTCTGGCCTTCAGGGATAATCCGCTTTCTGGGTGGCAGTTCAAATTGCTCAGAGGAAACCCGAGGCAAATTTTTATATTTATACAGATAGAAAATTTCAACTTTCTCCCGCGCCCAATCTGTTTTCTTGAGAAATTTCACACTGGATTCAATGCTCGGGTTAGTCTTTAAACAGTTGATGTTCAGATAAGCGTAGAGAATCTCAAAACCGTAATGATCAACTATCTGGGTGAGCAGTTCTTGTAAACCCAGACCGTGTAGGGGATTGTTTGTGTAGTTGATCTCGTCGTTCATAAAAATGTCCGGTAATAAGTCGAAAGTTTGAAAAGTATCAGAACGCGTCATCATACCTGTGACGGCTTAGACAATATAGTAAAGCCTAGTTTTAGCTAGGGTTAAAATACGCTATAGACTGCCATCCTGATGAACGAATAACGGTTGGTTTTAAGAGCAGCATTTCTTATAAAATAGAAAAATAAAGCTAAAAAGAGAAAGGTAGAAAGTTAATGGAGCACAGACATAAGCAATCCCCCTCATTCCTTTTGACGGCAAACGAAATGAGCAGAGCAGATCAAGCGGCTGTCATGGCTGGTATACCGGCCATGGATTTGATGGCCGCCGCTGGCAAAACGGTGGCAGACGCCGTGGTGAATCACTGGTCAAAACGATCCGTATTGGTACTTTGTGGCCCGGGCAATAATGGTGGAGATGGCTTTGTGGTGGCGCAGCATTTGCGCTTGATTGGATGGCCAGTTCGTCTCGCTTTTTTAGGTTCTGTTGATACTTTTTCAACGGAAGCGGCGCATTTTTATCAGGCTTGGCAAGGCGAAGTCGACACCTTTTCAACAGACTTACTCGATCAAACAGAGTTAGTCATAGACGCCATGTTTGGTGCAGGTTTATCTCGCCCTTTAGAAGGTAAAGCCCGTGACATGGTAGACGCCATGATAGCGCGCAAACTACCGGTTTGTGCGATAGATGTCCCTAGTGGTGTTGATGGTACAACGGGCGCAACATTGGGGCAGGTGGCTTCAGCGGAATTAACCGTGACGTTTTTTCGTAAAAAGCCCGGACATATACTGTTTCCTGGCCGAGCGCTGTGCGGTGAACTTGTTGTTGCGGATATCGGTATTCCTGTGACTGTGCTGGACGAGTTAAATCTTCAAAAATGGGAAAATAGCCCAGAGCTTTGGTATCGAGATTATCCTTGGCCACGATTGGATGGGCATAAGTTTCATCGCGGACATGCTGTGGTCTATGGCGGTGAAACACTCACTGGAGCCAGTCGTTTAACGGCTCGAAGCGCCATGCGTATAGGCGCTGGTTTGGTTACTTTGGCGGCGCCTATTAAGGCTTGGGCTGTGTATGCTACGGCATTGACTGGCGTGATGGTGGCGAAATTAGAACTTAGTCAAGAGTCGGAAGATTTTGAAGAGTTGTTATTAGATTCTCGACATAATGCCATTGCCGTGGGACCGGGAGCCGGTTTGGCGGGGTTTGAAAGTATTCGCACACGTAAAATCGTTTTGACGGCACTTTCTACAGGTCGCGCGACGGTGTTGGATGCCGATGCACTCAGTGCCTTTGCAAACGATCCACAAACGCTGTTTGACGCCATTGTTGGACCTTGTGTGATGACGCCTCATGAAGGAGAGTTCGCGCGTTTGTTTCCTTCCCTCAATAAAAGTCACGCTCAGGACAAATTGTCTCGGGCTCGACTTGCCGCCAAACAAAGTGGCGCTGTCGTGGTATTGAAAGGCGCAGATACGGTAATTGCGTCGCCAGACGAACGAGCGATGATTAACGCCAACGCCCCTGCGGAGCTTGCAACAGGTGGATCAGGCGATGTATTAGCAGGGTTTATTGTTGGGCTGTTAGCGCAAGGGTTTGAGCCTTTTTATGCCGCTGCCGCCGCAGTTTGGCTGCACGGTGAAGTGGGCAATGAAGTTGGCGTGGGGCTGATCGCAGAAGATTTGCCTGAATGTTTGCCTAAGGTATTGTCCGCTTTTAAACGGCAATATTTCCCGACAAAAAATAATGGTAAATAAACAGTAGAAAGAAAAAAGCCTTTGTCCTACGAATTGCTTTTGCATCACAACAGTAGGAAAAGGCTTTTTCGGTATTAGTGTATTGGTCGCTTTTTAACTCACCATTTTGTGTGGGTCAATCACGAATTTCTTCGCGGCGCCACCATCAAAATCGGCGTAACCTTGTGGTGCTTGATCCAGAGATATCATCTGCACGTTCACCGCTTTAGCAATATCAATTTTATCAAACAAAATGGCTTGCATCAGCTGGCGGTGATACTTCATAACTGGACATTGACCCGTATGAAGGGAATGAGATTTCGCCCAACCAAGACCAAAACGCATGCTCAAGCTGCCTTGTTGTGCCGCGCTGTCTACTGCACCAGGGTCTTCAGTAACGTATAGGCCTGGGATGCCAATTTGTCCACCCGCGCGAGTCATCTGCATGGCAGAGTTTAAGACAATCGCTGGTGATTCTTGATGATGGTCGCAGCCACATGCATGGGCTTCAAAACCAACGCAGTCAACAAACGCATCCACTTCACGATCACCCAGAATGGCTTCGATTTTGTCTTGGATGTCGCCTTCTTGTTTAAGATCGATGGTCTCACAACCAAAAGAGCGCGCTTGATTCAGTCTGTCTTCGACCATATCGCCAACAATCACACAGGCCGCCCCTAATAAATGCGCAGACGCGGCCGCAGCCAAACCAACAGGCCCAGCGCCAGCAATATAAACGGTAGAGCCCGGTCCAACACCAGCGGTTATGCAACCGTGGAAACCCGTAGGAAGAATGTCAGAAAGCAAGGTTAGGCTTTGGATTTTCTCCAGTGCTTGATCCGCATCTGGGAATTTCAACAGATTGAAATCTGCGTAGGGCACCATGACATAGTCGGCCTGTCCGCCAACCCAGCCGCCCATATCTACGTAACCATACGCGGCACCTGGGCGAGCTGGGTTTACGTTCAAACAGATGCCTGTTTTGCCTTCTTTACAGCTGCGGCAACGGCCACAGGCAATATTGAATGGCACAGATACTAGGTCTCCAACCTTGATGAATTCTACATCACGGCCACATTCAATGACTTCACCTGTGATTTCATGACCCAGTACTAAGCCTTTTTCAGCGGTCGTTCTGCCTCGTACCATGTGTTGATCACTGCCACAGATATTCGTAGTGACCACTTTTAGGATAACGCCATGGTCACAGCGTCGTTTGCCAATGGCCAGTTCAGGGAAAGGGATTGCCTCGACTTTAACCGTGCCATTACCTTGATAAATGACGCCTCGGTTTGCATGATTACTCATAACGATATCCTTTTTAGCGGTTGTTTTTATTGTTGAATCCAATCGGTTATTTTGTCACCAGCAGTAAAAAGGATGGGTCTTTGAACGACCTATAAGTATTCTGAAAACGACGTCATTTAAATTAATTGATGCAGTTCCTTATTTCCTTCGCCTTTTCTTTTGCTAGGAATAAGTATTAATGAGCACATCCAACATGGCGGCGGCCGCGATGGAAAGATTGGATCGTGGCTGACAGATGACACCAACGCGACAATGGATTTCAGGTTGAATCACGGGACGAATAAGCGCCCCTTGTTCGATGGCTTGTTGGCGACAGATAGACGGCACAACTGCCACGCCCATGCCTTCGCTGACCATACGTCCGACGGTCGCCAATTGGTGTGCGTCAAACGCCACGGTCAGTTCGATGCCAGCATCATTCAGCGAGCTTTCTATTAGGGCGCGAACACTGGAAGGGCGTTGTAAGGTAATAAAGTCATATTTTAAAAGCGCTCGCCAAGGAATGGTGTCTTGTTCTTCCAAAGGGTGATCTTTGGGTAAAATCGCGATGAACCTGTCATCGTAAAGCGGGTAAAAAGACAAGTCTAAAAGATTGGCAGGCTCAAAGGATATTCCCAGCTCCACCTGATTGTTGCGCACCATTTCAACCACGATATCCGATAGTACATCGTCAATCGCCACCTGAATATTTGGGTAAGATTCGTGGTAATTACGAATGGCTTTTGGCAATAATGACGCCGCAAAAGAAGGCATGGACGCGATGGCAATTTTGCCCAATTGCAAGGCAAAACGTTGTTTCATTTCGTCTTCGGCATTTTCCCATTGCGCCAATAATCGCCTTGCGATAGGAACGAGTGCTTCGCCTTCTGGTGTCAATGCAATGTGGCGCGTGGTTCGAGTGAAAAGTTTTCCCCCTAAATTTTCCTCAAGGCTTTTTATCGATAAGCTCAAAGCGGGTTGAGATAAATGCAATTGAGTCGCCGCGCTGGCAAAACTCATGGACTGGGCGACGGCTAAAAAGGCTTTCACTTGTTTGATGTTCATTTAGTGTTCTTCACAAAAGTTATTCATTTAAAAAAATTATTAATAAATAGAAAAAACAAATTTAATTAATTTATAGCCATGAGTCAAACTGGACAGCAATCAAAAATAATAATGAGGAAATGACAATGGCAGGTTTTGACAAAGTGGTCGCTTCTTATGAAGACGCCATGATTGGGCTAGAAGACGGTATGACGGTTCTTGCTGGTGGCTTTGGTTTGTGCGGCATTCCTGAAAATCTGATTGCAGAAATCAAACGCAAAGGCACGAAGGGTTTAACTGTTGTGTCTAACAACTGCGGTGTCGATGGATTTGGTTTGGGTATTTTGCTTGAAGACAGACAAATTCGGAAAATGGTGTCGTCTTATGTTGGCGAAAATGCCTTATTCGAAAAACAGTTATTAAATGGTGAGCTTGAAGTGGAACTGACACCTCAAGGCACCTTGGCTGAAAAAATGCGTGCTGGTGGTGCTGGCATTCCTGCTTTTTATACCGCAACGGGTGTGGGTACGCCTGTCGCGGAAGGCAAAGAAACAAAAGTGTTTGATGGTCGTGAATATCTGATGGAAAAAGCCATTGTTGGCGATTTCGCCATTGTAAAAGGCTGGAAAGCCGACCGTTATGGCAATGTGGTTTATCGTCATACGGCGCAAAATTTTAATCCTCTTGCGGCGACCGCTGGCAAGATCACCGTGGTAGAAGTGGAAGAAATTGTTGAGGTCGGTGAATTAGACCCAGCGCACATTCACACGCCAGGCATTTATGTGGATCGAGTTGTGCTTGGCACCTTTGAAAAACGCATAGAAAAAAGAACCGTTAAACCAACAGAATAAAAATAGAGGTTTTTGTATGTCACTGACAAGAGAGCAAATGGCACAACGTGTTGCCCAAGAATTACAAGACGGTTTTTACGTCAACTTAGGCATCGGTATTCCTACTTTAGTTGCCAATTTCGTTCCGCATAATATGGACGTCATGTTGCAGTCTGAAAATGGCCTGCTTGGAATGGGGGAATTTCCAACGGAAGAAACCATAGACGCTGACATGATTAACGCAGGCAAACAAACCGTTACGACGGTTAAAGGGGCATCCATTTTTTCATCGGCTGAATCTTTCGCCATGATTCGTGGTGGCCATGTGGATTTAACCGTATTGGGTGCGTTCGAAGTCGATGTGAATGGCAATATTGCGTCGTGGATGATTCCAAATAAATTGATCAAAGGCATGGGCGGCGCGATGGATTTAGTGGCAGGCGCGGACAATATCATTGTCACCATGACGCACGCTTCTAAAACAGGTGAATCTAAGTTGTTATCTGAGTGCAGTTTGCCGTTAACAGGCAAAGGCTGCATTAAGAAAGTTTTAACGGATCTGGCGTGGTTAGAAATAGAAGACGGTGCTTTTGTTCTAAAAGAGAGGGCGCCGGGTGTGACGGTTGAGGAAATTATTGAGAAAACCCAAGGTAAGCTCATTGTTCCCGATCATGTGCCTGAAATGGTCTTTGCCTAATAAAACATAGAACAATAAATAGAATTTAATATTGAGGAGCGGATCAAATGAAAGCTGTCATCGTTGCTGCGGCAAGAACGCCCATTGGTGCCTTTAATGGCGCTTTATCTTCTTTAAGTGCTGTGCAACTTGGTACTCAATTGTTGTCTGGTATGTTGGCCAAACAACCACTTCTGAAAGACAACATAGACGAAGTCATTTTAGGTCAGGTGCTGGCAGCAGGCTGTGGTCAGAACCCAGCTCGTCAAACCGCCATACATGCAGGTTTACCAAAACAAGTCTCCGCTATGACGATTAATAAAGTCTGTGGTTCTGGTTTAAAGGCCGTGCAATTGGCCGCTCAAGCCATATTGAACGGTGATGCCAACATGGTTGTTGCGGGCGGACAAGAAAGCATGAGCCAAGCGGCACATGTGTTGCCGAACAGTCGATCTGGCAAAAAAATGGGTAACTGGGAATTATTGGATTCCATGGTGACCGACGGTTTGTGGGATGCGTTTAACGATTATCACATGGGTCAAACGGCGGAAAATATCGCTTCTCGTTGGGATATTAGCCGACAAGAGCAAGATACCTTTGCGGCCTACTCTCAACAAAAAGCCACGCAAGCACAAGCAGCGGGTCGTTTTGTTGAAGAAATTTTTCCTATTGCCGTGCCACAACGTAAAGGCGAACCCGTGATGGTTGATGCTGACGAACAGATTCGTCCAGCGACCAGTATTGAGTCTTTAGGAAAATTGCGTCCTGCTTTTGCGAAAGAAGGCACGGTTACTGCGGGTAATGCCTCGACGTTAAACGATGGCGCTGCCATGGTGGTCGTGACGTCTGATGTGGAAGCGAAGCGTTTGGGTTTGCCTATTATAGCGGTTATTGAAGCAGCAAGTTCGGCGGGTGTGAACCCTGACGTTATGGGGACAGGCCCCATTGCTGCCACGCAAAAAGTGCTTAATAAAGTGAATTGGAGCGTCGCGGATTTGGATTTGATCGAAGCCAATGAAGCCTTTGCGGTGCAAGCTTTGTGTGTGAATAAAGAGCTCGGGCTAGACAGCGAAAAAGTGAATGTGAATGGCGGAGCGGTAGCGCTTGGTCATCCGATTGGTGCATCTGGTTGTCGCATTTTGGTCTCATTGCTTCATGAAATGCAGCGACAGGATCTTAAAAAAGGACTGGCTACGTTATGCATTGGCGGCGGAATGGGTGTTGCCATGTTGGTCTCTCGTTAGCGTTATGGGTAAGCAATAAATGTCGTCGCAAAAAGGGGATCTCTAGAGATGCCCTTTTAGCTTTTTCATACAATGGAAAAGCATTAATAAAAAACATAAATATAATAATAGGATAAATTGATGAATACTCTTGAGCACAAAAAAACGGGTTTACAAACAATAAGCCAATTTTTCGTAACACTTTTACAGCGTTATCTCCCAGACCCTTTCATATTTGCCATTGTCTTAACCTTTGTGGTGTTTTTGTTTGTCATGCCCAGTACGGGGCAAGGGCCAATGCAGGTCGTAAATGCATGGGCAGGTGGTTTTTGGAACTTGCTGAGTTTTTCTATGCAGATGGCGATGGTGGTGGTAACGGGCCATGCGATGGCCAGTGCACCTGCCTTTAAACGTAAATTGTCTATGTTGGCTGGTGTTGCCAAAACACCTGGCCAAGCGATTATCCTCGTTACTGTCATCAGTGCGATGGCGTGTTGGGTAAACTGGGGCTTTGGGTTGGTTGTTGGTGCGATTTTCGCTCGTGAAATTGCCGCTCGTGTTAAAGGCGTGGATTACCGTTTGCTGATCGCTTCTGCTTACAGCGGTTTCTTGTTTTGGCACGGTGGTTTATCGGGTTCAATTCCGCTTTCTATTGCCGGTGGTAAAAATATTGAGGCCGTCACGAATGGTGCAGTAACGGCGGCAATTCCTACTTCTGAAACAATATTCTCGGCCATGAACTTAACGATTTTAGCGGTTATGTTGGTCACTATTCCTCTGTTGAATCGCTTGATGCACCCATCACCACAAGACACTATTACGATTGATGCGGAATTGTTAGAAGAAAAAGTCGCAGAGGCACCTGAAAAAGCCAATATGACACCAGCAGAGCGTCTTGAAAACAGCCGTACTTTGTCTTTGGTGTTAGGTGTAATGGGGTTCTCATACATTATCTTTTACTTTGTGACGAATGGTTTCGCGTTAAACTTGAATATCGTTAACTTTACCTTTTTGTTTTCTGCGGTCTTGCTGCATGGTACGCCAAAAAGCTTATTGAACTCGATTTCTCAAGGTGCCCGTAACTGTTCTGGCATTCTTCTGCAATTTCCGTTCTATGCAGGCATCATGGGGATGATGACGGCCACAGGGGATTCTGGCGCTTCTCTAGCGGGTGTTATCTCTCAGGGTTTCGTGTCTATTTCGAATGAAACAACCTTCCCATTATTTACGTTCTTAAGTGCTGGGATCGTGAACTTCTTCGTACCTTCTGGTGGTGGTCAGTGGGCGGTTCAAGCACCAATTATGATGCCAGCAGGCGCTGCATTGGGTGTGGATGCTGCGAAAACGGCCATGGCCATTGCATGGGGTGACGCGTGGACCAACATGATTCAACCTTTCTGGGCATTGCCAGCGCTTGCGATTGCAGGGCTTGGCGCGAAAGATGTTATGGGTTATTGCCTGATGGCGTTAATCGGTTCTGGTGTGATTATTTCTTTGGGATTTTTAATTTTCTAAACAGGTAATAAAAACGAAAAAAGCCACTGTCTCAAATTTTTTCGGATGGTGGTTTTTTTTGTTTCTGTCTGTTGTCTTTTCTTACGGCATTTACGTTTTACTATACCGTTTAAATACTTATAGATGACGTATTTCAATTGGTATGTCATGCTTTTTTCACAAACCACTATATCCTTGAAACTTATGCTAAAACCATCCTTTTATTTTCATATTGTTATATCTCTTATTTGGGTAAATATGAGTAAATTCACTTTATAATGAGCGACAATTTTTTTATTCAAATTAACGACAAATGAACATAGGTAAAAAATGGCGAGGCTACAAAAGATAAGCGATAAGCGAAAAAAAGACATTGTTGTAAAAAGAAGAGTACTCGCGATACAGCGCTATTTTTTAGGCCTTTCTTTATTGTTTGGAATGCCTGTCTACGCAGACATTAATTGGGTGTCCGCAACGCTAGATAACGACTTCTTTGTGAACGAAGATAACGGTTACACCAATGGCATTTATGTCTCATTTTACGATATTCACGAAAACGTAACGACCGTTAAACAACCCGATTTTTGGGTGGCTCCGCTCATGTGGAGTATGCCTCAACAAGGCATTGAAAATGTGGTGAATGTTTATAGCGCTGGCCAAACATTAACAACGTCATACGACATTGCAGAAGTGAACCCTGAAGAGGGTTCGCTGCCTTATTCTGGTTTATTAAGCTTTACCAATACTTATATTACGGTCAAAGCTGATTATGCTGATCGAGTATCAACAACCTTAGGTGTGGTTGGGCCGCTTGCTATGGGCGAGCAAGCGCAAAAAACAATCCATAAAATCATTGGTGCTCAAAAACCAATGGGATGGGATACCCAGTTAGAGAATGAGGTTGTGTTTGAGTTTTCGCGAGGTCGTAGCTGGCGTTCTTGGGTTTCTGATAGTGGTAAAATGGATCTTTTATCCGGTGTGGATGCAAGTGTTGGAACGCTCAGAAGTGGTGTGAGCTCTGGTGTCATGTTACGTTATGGTCGTAATCTGGATGACTCTTTTCCGACGGTTTTATTGTCAGCATCGAGATCGTCGAACCCTTTTGCCGTGAACAGGGGCTGGTTTGTTTATACTGGTGTTAAATATAACTACATCTTCAATCAAATATTCACGGATGGTAATACTTTTCGTAATAGCCGATCTGTCGATTATGATCACAATCAAAATATGTTTACGTCAGGTTTGAGTTATTCGTGGGGTAGTGGTGTTTTAGCGTTCGCGATTAATGCACCGTTTACCCTTAACGGCGATACGAATGACCGTGAATTGGATAAATTGACTCGCTACGGCACCTTAACGTTTGCTTGGCAAATATAGAATTTTTGTTTTCATCAATACATAAAAAAGCCTTTTACTTGGAAAAGTAAAAGGCTTTTTTTAAAGTGTTTTTTCAAAGAGCTTTACGATCAAATCAACGTTGTTAAATACGCCTTCCATTTATTGGTTTTACCGTAATAAGTGCTATGAGAAACACGCAGTAAGACGCCATCTTTTTCGATGATTAACGTCGGATAGCCACTCACTTTCATTTGACTCATCAGCTCATGGCTTTCTTGTATTTGCCCCATCATTTTGGTTTCTGAACCGGCTATTTTCTCGTTCCATGTAGAAGCATCCAATCCCATCGACACGGCAAGTTTCTCTAATGCGTCTAATTGATCGAGATGTTGACCTTCTTGGTAATGACTCTTTTGAATCGCTTCCAGCATTTTATGTGCGGCAATCCCCATTTCTTGACCGACAAGAAATGCCCGAGTGGTTATGTAAGAGTCCACGATAAACTCATCAGCACTCGTCACTCTTGCTTTATAAGCGTCACCAAAGTGAGCTTTTGTCATGTTGGCGATTTGTTCGTCTGCTTGCAAAATATGCTGTCTAAAAGACGGATCAATTGCTCGCTTTGGAATCATCCCCCCGGGGTGATAAGTGATGTCAAACTCAGGCATGTTTGCTAATACTTCGATTAACGATGACGCGCCGTAACACCAACCACACATAGGGTCGAAGAAATAATGAACGTTTACCATGTCATTTCACCTTGATGAACTTTAGCCGCAATGTTTAGGTTTAACATACCTTGGGCTGCTGGGTATTTTTTCGACATGAACCGAATCATGTCATTACTGTTAGTCGTTTCTTGTTTTGCTTGTTGGAAATCCGTGATGTAGTTAAGTGAGAAGTGAATAGCATCCGCATTCATTTCGGTGTCTTTTGTCATATGACCAGGAATAACCACCGTTGGTTTAAGCGCTAGCATTTCTTTTAATTGTGCTTTCCATGCCGCCTGAGATTCATCAGATTGCGCATCTGCCATCCATAAATGGATGTTTCCGAACACTGCAACGTTGCCTAAAATTGCTTTGTTTTCAGGGATCCATAAGTAAGGACGATGCGCCAAAACACCCTCTGTACCACGAATTTCTATAGTGTGCCCGTCAACAGTCAACGTTGACTTGGTATAAGCCGTAGGAACGATAGGGTTTACAGGAGCATTGACACCCATTTTTGGCCCCCAAAATGCCAATTTCCCCGCCAGCTTTTTCTCAATGACGGTTTTGACTGCGGGTGTGGTTATGATGTCAGCGTTAGGAAAAAGTGCGTGTAGCGTTTCTGCACCGAAATAGTAGTCAGGATCAGCTTGGCTAATAAAAATGGTTTTCAACTCTTTGTTTGAATCCAAAACTTTAGCCGCAATACGTAATGCATCGGCTTTCGTAAATCCAGTGTCTATCACCATGGCTTCTGTTTCACCGTAAACCAAAGTTGATGTAACGCCAAAACTGCCACTATTCGCATTGTAGACGTCCAGTGTTAATGGTGCTTTGTCTGCGGCCAAAGCTGAGTGAGCGATAAGTGCGGATGCTGCTAATAGAATAATTTTTTTCATTTCTTTCTCCAGTGAGTATTGAATGTAGTGCGTGAAATGAATATTAAAAGATTGACGTGCTCGGAAAAACACACAAAAACGATTATGATTGTTTCTTATATCGTGCAAATGAGAAGAGATAGCAAGGGTATGGACAGAGTGACCGCTGCCAAAGTATTTATTGATGTTGCGCAATCACGCAGCTTTTCTCGTACAGCAGATCGTTTGAATATGTCGCGCCCTATGGTGACACGCTATATTGAAGCAATGGAAGATTGGCTGAAAACACGTTTGCTGCATCGTACGACACGGAAAATATCCCTTACAAGCGCGGGTGAAAATTGCCTAAAAGACATTGAGCGTTGGCTGGAAGACGCGGACAATATCACCGCACTGGCTAATACAGACAATGAATTGGCAGGCGGCATTAAAGTGACAACCAGTGTGTCATTTGGCTTTTCACAACTGATGCCGGCGATTCAGAATTTTATGCGTTTGTACCCGAAAGTACGCATCGATATTGACCTAGAAGACAGCGCGGCAGACCTTACTGAAAAAAGCATTGACCTTGCGATACGAATTGCCTCGAATCCAGACCCTTCTTTAATAGGCAAACCTATTGCCGTGTGTGAGTCTGCACTGGTTGCTTCTACGGCTTACCTCGAAAAAGTTCGCGAAACAATAGGGGGCATTCAGCATCCAAAAGACCTAGTGAATCACCAGTGTTTAGGTTATAAAAATTTCGAACGACACATATGGCACCTGTCTCAAGGTGATCAATTTGAATCCATTTCGGTCAATTGCCGTTTAACGGCCAACGAAGCAACGGCGTTATTGCACGCGGCTTTAAACGACGGAGGAATTTCCCTCCAACCGACGTATCTTGTTAATCGTTACATAAAAGAGGGTCGTTTGTGTCACGTATTACCCGATTGGAAACCCAAAGACCTTAGCATCTACGCGTTGTACTCTTCTAGAAAACATCTACCACCGACCGTACGCGCTTTAATTGATCATCTAGAAATCTACTTCAAAGATAATCCTTGGTGAGCAAGCTTTAGTGGTTGCAAAATGAATAATTTTAATCAATGTATTTTAGGGGCGCTAGGGGAGAATCCCGACCTAGTTCCCGCTGGTGGGGTTAGAAGGCTTGTTGTTTATTTCCTAAAATACTCTGCCAATTCCTGCCATTGCTCTTCTGATTGAGCCGCGAGCATTTCGCCTTCTAGCATGGCAGGGGAATACTCTTTACCTTCTAAGGTTCGACAAACTCCGCCTGCTTCGGTGTGCACTAGGACGCCTGCGGCATGATCCCATGGGAGCATTTTGTAGGTGAGGCTGAAGTGGAAGTGACCTTGGGCGATTTGTCGGTAAGCAGGGCAAGATGGTAAGTTGTTGATGCGGACAAAGCGCGAGGCTTTCAGTGCGAAGTCTTGTTTTTTCTGGCCGGTATATGAGTTGACCGACATGATGCCAGCAAGTTTGTCTAGCTCTGGTTCTGCGGTGATGTGCAAGGCAAGTGGTGCTTGGTTAGGTGTTTGATTCTTGCCTTTTTCATTCATGGCGGTGCGCTGGAAAAAGGCACCTTCGCCTAGATTCGCGTAGATCCAATCGTCGTTTACGGGATCATAAAGCAGGCCAAACCGTGTCACGCCTTTCACGACAACGGCGAGTATGATGCCGAAATCTGATAAGCCATGAGCGTAGTTCCAAGTACCATCGATGGGGTCGATGATCACACAAGTGTCTGCGGTGGCGATTTTGTCGGTGGTCGATGGGTTTTCTGCGACCGCTTCTTCGCCAACAATTTCCCAGTCGGGAAAAGCGTGCTGAATTTCAGTTGTGATAAAGGCTTCGCTGGCTTTGTCGGCAATGGTGACAAGGTCGGTTAAGCTACTTTTGGTTTCTACATCGCTTGCATTAAGCTGTCGAAAGCTTGGCATGACGATCTCTTGCCCTGCTCGTCGGACAATGTCGATAAGCCGATCTTGAGATAGTTTGTCGAGGTTCATCTTTCGTCACTCCTTTTGTACTTTCCAAAGTTCACAAATTATACGTGATCAGAGTGACGAATGGTTTATTGAATGTTGATTATTCTATGACGTTTTTGTTACTGCTTAGCTTAAGCCAATTGTCTTGAGCCGCTGTCTTCATGTTGATGGTGCAATAAGTTATCGACTGTTGTTGCCGCGATATGGTTCAGTGCTTCGATGGTGAAATAGCCTTGGTGACCGGTTACGACGACATTGGGGAAGGTGAGCATGAGCTGAAAGACGCTGTCTTGGATAATATGCGAGGACATGTCTTCAAAGAAAATCTTGTTTTCTTGCTCGTAGACATCCAACCCTAAATAGCCAATTTTCCCATTGTAAAGTGAGTCTATGGCTTCTTGCGCATGGACAAGTGCGCCACGACTGGTGTTGATGATCATCACGCCGTCTTTCATTTTGTTCAGGCTGTCTTTATTGATTAGGTGATGAGTCGAGGTGTTTAAAGGGCAATGCAAGCTGATGATGTCGCTCTTTTGATAGAGCTCATCCAGTGGTATGTATTGGCAGCCTTGGTCGATCAGTGCTTGTGATGGATATAAGTCGTAACATAAAACATGACAGCCGAAGCCTTTCATTATTCGGCAAAATGCCGCGCCAATGCGTCCAGTCCCAATGCATCCTACTGTTTTGCCTTCCAAGTTAAAGCCAAGTAGCCCTTCCAAGGCAAAGTTGCCTTCTTTTACTCTGTGGTAAGCACGGTGTGTTTTTCGGTTTAGCGTCATGATCAGCGCGACGGCATGTTCTGCAACGGATGTTGGGCTGTAATCTGGCACATGAAAGACTTTTATGCCTGCCGATTTTGCCGCGTCTAAGTCAACATTGTTAAACCCTGCGCAACGAAGGGCGATGGTATGGACACCTTGTTGTTTTAGAAGATGAATTACCTCTGCATTGACATCGTCGTTGACGAAACAAGAAACGGCATCAAAATTTTTTACTAAGCTGATTGTTTCCATGCTTAATCGACTTTCGAAGTACGTCATGGATAAGGCGGTATTATCAGCGTAAGAGGCGAGGGTTCTTTTATCGTAGGGCTTACAGGAAAAAACGGCAATTTTCATAAAAGGTGGTCCTGTCGTTTTGTCAAAATGGGAGTACAGTTATAACCCATCAAAATGCTATATGCTCAATTTGTGGTCAGTAGACTTGATGTGAATCAGTGAAATAAGAAAATGATCGCATTGGTGGAGAATATTAATACATAACATCGTCACAAAAGCACTTTATGTCTGGGTTGTTATTGGTTTATTTTAGATATCAATAAAATGAGTTTAGTAGGTAATATTTTGTAATTTATATTTATTTTTATCATGCCTTACCTAATTTTAAGTGGTTAATTCGTCTAAACTTATATGAAATTGGTCTGAGAACAAGATTCTAACTCAACCTCGAATTTAGAATTGGAAATAATATTTGCCAGGAGGCAAACGTGAAAAAAATGTCATCTAAGTATATTGATAGCCGTTGGGTGATATTGACCCTGTTTTTTGGCATTTTGGTTACCTGTGTTGTGGCTTACCAGACGCAAGTCGCCAATGAGAAGAGGATAGCTAACGCCGTTTACCAGTCTTCCAATAAAGTGATGGAGGAAGTGTTGACTCGGATTAAGCTTTACCAGTATGGATTACGGGGTGCTCGAGGGGTTGTGTTAACAACAGGTGAAAATGACATTACTCGAGATATTTTTTCTTTATACAGTTTAACTCGTGATGTGGATGTGGAATTTCCAGGTGCACGTGGCTTTGGTTTTATTCGACGCGTTCCACAGGCCGATGCCGCCGCTTTTACTTTGTCGGCTAGCCAAGACGGCTGGCCAGATTTTGCTATTAAAACGCTGTTTCCTAATTTTAATGAACATTATGTCATTCAGTATATTGAACCTGTAGAGCGAAACCGGCAGGCCGTTGGTTTGGACATCGCATCAGAAAAAAACCGCCGAGAAGCCGCTACGTCATCTTTATACACAGGGGAAGTTCGCTTAACTGGCCCCATCACCTTGGTGCAAGCATCGGGTAAAGCGCAGCAGTCCGTATTGATCTTGATGCCTATTTATCGAGGAGGGGAAGTACCAGAAACATTGGATGAACGCATTGAAGCAGGCTTTGGCTGGAGTTATGCGCCTTTATTAATGGAAGAGGTGTTAAACCATTTAGATATAGACTTGGAAAAAATCCATTATGAATTGTTTGATGTCACCGATTTGGACGATAAAGTTCGGTTTTATGACAGCGGAGAATTAAAAAACCGTCAATACGAAATAAGCCAATCTAAGCATATTTATGGGCGGAGTTGGGAAAGTCATCTTAGTGTTTCTCCTGCCTATATAACGGACTTACATCTTCCTAATCCGTTCAGTTTTTTAATCATTGGCTTCTTCATTAGTATTCTTGGGGCTGTTCTCGTTGCTGTTGTTAAAGTTAATATTTCTAGGCATCGTGAGGTGATCGCTCATCAATCTAGAATTACTGCGGTAGTGGAAAGCTCGGCGGATGGCATTATCAGTAAAAGTCTAGATGGGGTTATTGTCAGTTGGAATAAGGGGGCTGAAAGCATATTTGGTTACACGCTGGAGGAAGCGATTGGTCAGTCTTCTTTTGAACTCCTGGTCCCAGCAGATCTTCAAGATGAAGATAAGACGATTCTGTCTTCTGTAATCGATAACAAAAAATCCATTATTACTGAGACACGTAGGAAAACTAAATCAGGGTCTGATGTTCCGGTTGCACTGACTGTGTCTCCTATCTTTGACTCTAATCGCTTAGTGGTTGGTGTTTCGAACAGTGTGCGTGATATTTCTGAAAGGAAAAAAGCCGAAGCAAAAATCCGTGACTTAAATTCCAGTTTAGAAAGTCAAGTAAAAGAGCGGACTCTAGAGCTTCACGAAATCAATTTACTTTTGAACGATGTACTAGACGCTTCTTCTGAAATTGCGATTATTGCTACCGACATGAACGGTAAGATCAATCTTTTTAACAGTGGCGCACAAAGAATGCTGGGGTATTCTGCCGAGGAGGTTGTTGGTCAAATGACGCCTCTTAGTTTCCATGTTAAAGCAGAAGTTGAACAAGAGCGTGATGAAATTTTTGAAACGATGGGCACCTATGTCTCAGACCTAATGGAAGTTTTGATCTTTAAAGCGGTTCGAGAGAACTACGATAGCAAAGAATGGACTTATATTGATAAACAGGGGGAGACCAGACCGGTGTCTTTAGTTGTTACTCCTATGAAGAACAGTGACGATGACGTGATTGGCTTTTTAGGCATGGCGGTGGACATTACTGATCAAAAAGCCAATCAACATGCGCTGGTTTATACTCGAGACCAGTTGATGATGGCGACAGATCTAGCACAACTGGGCGTTTGGACTTGGGATCTAGAAAGCAACCTTCTGGATTGGAACAGTATTATGTTCGATATATACCAGTATCCACAGTCGTTAAATACTGAAGGCGTTACCTATGAACACTGGTACAACAGGGTACACCCTGAGGACAGAGATGTTTCCGCATTGGCATTGCAAAATCTCGTAGAAGGGATTGGGGAATACAATCTTGTACTGCGACTCTTATTGCCTGATGGCAGTATTCGTTATGTTCAGGCGGGTGCATCGGTTGAGAGAGACCACAATGGAAAAGCCGTTTATGTCGCGGGCATGAACCGAGACATTACGACTGAGAGAAATTTGGAAACTTGGTTGCGTAAGGCAAAAGACGAAGCCGATGCCGCCAGTGCGGCCAAATCAAGCTTTCTTGCAAACATGAGCCACGAAATCCGTACCCCTATGAACGCTATTTTAGGCATGTTGGAGTTGGTTAAACGAACGTCCTTAACGCATCAGCAAGAGGATTATGTTTCAAAAGCCCATATTTCAGCCAAATCTTTGCTTGGTTTAATTAATGATATTTTGGATTTCTCCAAAGTTGATGCCGGTAAGTTAACGTTGGAAAAAGTACCTTTCGAAATAGAAAGTCTACTCTATGAGCTTTCTACTGTGCTATCTGGAAGTCCACTAGGAAACAACGTTGAGCTCATTTTTGATATTGAGAAAGACATTCCCCCCTATCTTGTAGGCGATAAACTGCGTCTATTACAGGTTCTTATTAATTTGGTGAGCAATGCGATTAAATTCACGCTAGAAGGCAGCGTGATTTTAGAGATTAAACAAACAGCGCTGGAGCCCGGCGTATCCCGTTTAACGGTTGCTATTACAGACACTGGCATTGGTATTTCAGAAGACCAAATAGAGTCTGTTTTTGACGTGTTTTCTCAAGCAGAGTCTTCGACGACTCGACGTTTTGGTGGTTCAGGATTAGGGTTGGTTATTTGCCGCCGTTTTGTCGCTCTAATGGGCGGGGAGTTAAATGTTGAAAGTACTTTGGGGATAGGCAGTCGTTTCTATTTCACGATTGATTTGCCCGTTGCTGAAGCCCCAGTCGAAAAAATGTTGAATGTACAAGCGCGAAAACCCATCCGTATTCTTATTGTAGACAATAACCCAGCTTCGCAAACTATATTGACGCGCATGGCAATGAATCTGGGCTGGGGTTATGAAAAGGCTGAGACGATTAAAGAGGTTATTACACGGATTAATAAAACAGCAGAAGACGGTGATCTATTTGATGTTGTCTTGTTGGATATTAAAACATCAGATTTTGTCGGACGTGACAGCATGGAGAATATGATCTCGAGTTTTTACACGCCAACACAGCCTCCTAAAATTATTTTATTGGCCAACGCTCCTAATGAAAAACTGGAAGGCTCTCTTGAGTTAGCCACGGGCTATTTATTAAAACCGACGACATTAAGTCAGTTATCTGAAACGGTTTATGAGTCTTTATCTAATGGTGATACTCTCGTAAATGAAGGTGATGAGAAGTCTAATGATCGAATTGGACAAAGTTTGACGGGAATAAAATTATTACTAGTGGAAGATAACGCCTTTAATCGTCAAGTTGCGACAGAATTATTAGCCGCCGAAGGCGCTATTGTTACCGTTGCTGAAGGTGGTTTGGAAGGGGTTGCCATTGTGTTGAATAACAGTGAAAGTGCATTTGACTTGGTGTTGATGGACATGCAAATGCCGGACATAGATGGTTTGGAAGCCACAAGGCAAATTCGAAAAAATGTACAGTTTACTTCACTTCCCATTGTGGCTATGACGGCCAATGTGTCAGAGGAGGATCGTCAGGCGTGTCTTAATGCAGGCATGAATGATCACCTTGGCAAGCCTTTAGATATCGATTTGATGATCGCTTGTATCTTGAAATATGTAGGTAAAAAGTCTGAGTTAGACGTTACTCTTGATCAGGCCGCTAAGACAGCTATAGGCGTTGAAGACAGTCATTCGTATGAACGTGAAGATATTCAATCTATATTGGGACGGTTTGGTGGCAGTGTTGATCTCTTTAAAAGTGTGGTTGATGGTTTTGAGGCAGAGTCCCAGAGTTTGCTAGAGAGCATTGATAAAAATGTTATAGACAGAGATCAAATTAAGACACGAGAGGCGCTTCATACTTTAAAAGGTGCGTCTTTGACGATGGGCTTGTTGCACCTTTCTAATCAGCTATCCGGTTTTGAGCAGGTTCTAAAAACGAGCGAGGATAAAGAAACGCTGGAAACGTGCTTCTCATCTATTAATGTTGCTGAACTCCATACTCAGTTACATGATGAATTGGCTACTATTATTGCTGAAATTAATGATTTGACGTGAATTATCGATAATTTTGGCTAAGCTATATTGCTATGATTTGAATGATAAATGGATCAAGCAGAAAGGTATTATGCGAAAGCATATTATTACGAGTGTTTGAATTGTTGTGTGTTGATTTTATGTTATAGACAGCCTGTAGATTAGGCGCTTGAGGAGAGTGGGATGTTTAACAAGAGTTTGAAGAATGAATTTAAGATATTAAAGGAAGAGCTGTACTCTCTTAATCAAGTAAAAGAAAGTTTAGACCAAGAAATGTTAGTCATCATTTTGAGCCCTGAGGGCGTGATAACATCGGTCAATAAAAAGTTCACAGATGCGTTGGTTTTTTCGAAAGAAGCTATTATAGGCAGAAAAATATCGGAATTGGCGCCTGTTAACGCTCGGAAAACAGAACATTATAAGGCTCTTTTAAACGCGATTAAAAGCGCTAATCATTGGGTTGGCGCGTTAGAAATTGAAAAAGAAAACGGTGAGGAAGCGTGGTTAAGAATTATCTTACAGCCAGTATTAGATGGTGAAAACGGTAAGCTCAAACAGTTTTCCTTACACTGTAATGATTTAACACGGACGATTACCAGCTCTCGTGAAGATCAAAATATTATTTCTGCGCTACAGCGGTCAACCGCTGTTATTGAATTTGATATGAGCGGTCATATTTTGAAAGCAAATGATCTTTTTCTCGGTGGTATGGGGTATAAGCTTGAGCAAATTAAAGGCAAACACCATAGAATATTTTGTACTGAAGAAGAGTCCAGTTCAGCGGACTACGCTGCATTTTGGAAACGTTTAAGCGAAGGGCAGTTTGTTGCTGAACGTTTTAAGCGCGTTGATAGTCGAGGCAATATTGTTTGGTTAGAGGCATCTTATAACCCAATTTCTGACGTACATGGTCGTCTGTATAAAGTCGTTAAGTTTGCGACCATTATCACGGATCAGGTTAATCGTGAATTGGCGGTGTCTGAGGCGGCTGATATTGCTTTTAGCACCTCTAAACAGACAGATAATAGTGCGAAAAAAGGCAGTCAGGTAGTCAGCGATACCGTCGCTGTGATGCGCCAATTATCAGATCAAATGGCAGAAGCGGCTGAGGGTATCTCAGAGTTGGATAAGCAGTCTCAGTTGGTGGGATCTATTATTCAAAGTATTCGAGGCATTGCGGATCAAACTAACCTACTTGCATTGAATGCGGCCATTGAGGCGGCGCGAGCGGGAGAACAAGGTCGAGGTTTTGCCGTTGTTGCTGATGAAGTCAGACAGTTAGCATCGCGAACCAGTGCGGCGACAGAAGAAATTGTAGGGGTTGTTGGAAAGAACCAAATACTGGCTGAAAAAGCAGTGGCTTTGATTAATAAAGGTAAAGAGCAGGCAGAGCAAGGTCTGGCTTTGTCGAATGAAGCGGGGGATGTGATTATAGAGATTCAAGACGGCGCTCAGCGAGTGGTTGATGCCGTTGGACAGTTTGCTAACAAATTCACGAACTAATCATGAGAGCATTGGCTGACCTTTTTGTCGTCGGCCAATGTTTGTGTTTAACGTTGAGATAGAGTGTCTAATGTTTCTAGTAACCACTCTAATTCATTTTCACCCTTCAAACGTGTCGCCATACTTTTTCATATATTCGGCACTCACCTCAAACAATAGGTTTTTATTCACACGCTAAGATAGCTTTGTATGCTGAATCAAGATTATTGGTCATTTGAGCGCCTTTTTGAGTCATAGCTTGCTTTATTTGGTTTGAGAGCATTGCTCAATAATGCGCTTCCCGCTGATGATCAAAAAGCTGCAAACAGTAATGGCTAGCGCGGTAAGGTGAAAAAAATCATCGATTAAAAAGCTTTCCATATTGATTCCTATAGTAAATATTATAATTATTATTTTGTTTAATAAAAGCACAGTGCGCTTACTTCGTCCACACTATTTACTCTTTTCAATATTTTTTAGGCGTTGTTTTTGCAGTGGTGAAAAGTTTGGAAGACAGAGGAAATAGGGCTGTTGGCTTATGATATTTATCGGTTAGAAAAAGCCAGGCTCTAGCTATAATAAGTCCATTTATACCGAAAGAAGAGAGTGTATTTTTGTTTTTTTGGCGTCATTAAGCTTGCTTAGTCAGAGTTAATAAACGGTGTACGCTGTGCTCTACTATGAATGCGGCGTCTACTTACTTTACGTGATGTGGCTTCCCAGTTGATGGCTTTAGCACTATTTTCGCACAAGCGTATTGTTTATATGTTGTGTAAAAGTCAGGTTTTCACTCGTCGTCCGCTCCCTCCAATTGGGTTGAAGATGCAAATACTCTAGGCGCATCTTGCTTTGGTAAATGTATCAGTGTCAGCCCGTAATGTTTAGCGAGTTTGACGGCGAGTGTACTGGGTGAGGCTAAATGCACCAGTCTGGAAAGGCCTACACGTACGGCTTTCTGAACCAGTTCTGTGCTGCATCGACTTGTCATTAAAACGCTATGGTTGTGCAAATTTATACCCTGTTGCAGGGCATAGCCAATCACCTTATCAAGCGCATTATGTCGACCTATGTCTTCCATGCAAAAAATAGGTTTACCTTGTGGCGAAATAAGTTGTGCGGCATGAACTGCGCCGGTTTTGTTTCCTAGTATTTGGTATTTTCCTAGGTGCTGTCTTAATGACACTAAAGTTGCTTCTTCTATCGGCTGACTTGGAGGCAGTATAGAAAGTATTGGAATGGCTTGTGCTAGGGATTCTACACCGCATAACCCACAACCCGTCGCACCAAGGTGTGTTTGTTTTTTTTGTTTAAATTGAGCGAATCGGCGTGGGCTAATATCCACATTAATGGCAACGCTCTCAAGGTCAGGTGATGTTTTGGTGAGCTGTATGTCGATATCCCTGATTTCACTGAGTTGTTCAATGATTCCTTCACTTCGAGCAAAGCCAATAACAAACGCATCTAAATGAACAGGTGTGACCATCATGACGGCGTACGCAATCTCATTAATGCTAATGGCCAGTGGGATTTCTTCGACAAGTTCGGCTGATCCAGAAGGCTGCAGTATGTCTTTAGGCAAGCTGTCGCAGCGCTCATATTCATGGCGTCGATGGCTGATAAAAGAAAGAGGCGACTGTTGCATAATGTTGAATTCAACGTATTTAAAAGACGATCTTTATAGTACGTAGAGTGGTCGTAAGCGTCCAATTATTTTGTCCTCGTTTAAAGCCTAGAAACGACATGGATTTTTCGAGGGGGTGTTTGTTCATTTAAAAGTCGTTTTTAGGAAGGTTACAAGGGGGGGAGTATTTCTTTAGGCAAAAAAATACCGTATCCTAGCCCGAAAATTTAAGCTTCAAATGCCTTTTTCGTATTGGTTTTGTAAAACACTAGGTGAAAAGGGTATGGACTGTGATTTTTTGCACTCCAACAGTGGCAAGGAAAAAGCACATGCTACAAAGTGTGGTTCTGTTTTTGTCATATATCGAGAATGTATGCGAGCAAAGTATTAGCGCATAGTCAGGTTCTCTGTGATCCACTTTTTGTTTAATGAGTTTTTTATTTATGCAGTTTATTACACGCCTCTCGCGTTGGGCTTTGTCGGGTCCGCGGGCTTGGATATCCATCATTTTTGCCGTTTTTATCGTTTTACTGTTTGTTTATAATACCCTTGTGACATCAACAGAAAACCCTGAAGACTACGTATTACCTAATGTTAAAAATAAGGCCAATAGTAGTAAAAGCGAAACAGCCGTAAATAAAAATAAACCCAATTTGAATACGGATGAAGATAATAATTACGACTCGCTTATTACGACAGATCCTCTGCAAAATATCGAAAAAATCATAGCGCCTATCCCTTCAATAGAATACGTCATCAAATCTGGAGATACTTTAGCGGGTATTTTTGCAAGTTTAGGGTTACCAAGAGAGTCTTTATACTCGGTACTTGAAGCAGACCAAGAGTACTTGGTGCTTGAACCCTTAATGCCCAAGGATAAGTTTTCCTTTAAGTTGGATGAAGAAGGACAGCTTATTGAGCTTACTCGTATTATTGATATCAGCAAAAGTGTGTCGTATGTTCGACACGGTAATGGCGGTTTTGGTTACGAAGAAAATATTAAGCCTATCACTTATAAACATAACGCTATACACAGCAAGATCACCGGAAATTTCTACCTGTCTGCAAAAAAGGTAGGCTTATCGGATACGAATATTTTAATTATTCATGACGTACTCAAAGGGCGAGTAAATTTTCGCAAAGATCTTCGCGCCAACGACGTCTTTAACGTCGTCATTAAAAGCGGCAGTATCGATGGTGTAAAAGTAGGCGAAAACCAACTAGAAGCGTTGGAAATTACAGTGAAAGGGAAAACGTACAGTGCTTTTTTGCATTCGGATGGTCGGTTTTATGATCTGGATGGCAACAGTTTAACACCTTCTTTATTACGCTGGCCGACTCGTAAGCAATATCGAATCAGCTCGTCATTTAATGCGAATCGTCTGCATCCGATTACGGGGCATCCGGCGCCTCATAACGGCGTTGATTTGGCGACGCCTTCAGGGACTGAAGTGCTGGCAACGGGGGATGGCGTGGTGACTCGCGTAGCGACACATAAATACGCAGGCAAATACGTCGTGGTTGATTATACTGGGCCTTATAGTTCACGGTTTCTTCATTTGAGTAAGATATTAGTGAAGAAGGGACAGCAAGTTAAGCGTGGCCAAGTGGTTGCGTTATCAGGTAACACTGGACGAACAACCGGAGCGCATTTGCACTATGAGTTGCACGTAAGAGGTCGTCCTGTTAACCCTATGACCACCGATATCCCGACGACTCAGTCTATTCCGGCGAGTAAGCGAGCAGAATACGACACTAATGTTAAATACTGGGTGAGTATGATGGCGAGTGAGCAGAGATCAGATGATGAGACCGTAAAGGACGCTCAAGTAGAGTCGTCTGAAATAGAGTCGTCTGAGGTAGAACAAACGTTGAGTAACGGTAGTCATTAGTGTTTAAGTGCTGACAATAAAAAGGGGATCTCTTCTTGTGAAGAGGTCCCCTTTTTTAAGCCCAGAATGTAAGAGTGCTTACTCTTACTTACATGTTCTTTTTATAAGACTTGTTGCCGATGACGAAGAGTACTAAGAAAGCAGCGAGGCCTATGCATTGAATCCAAATATCTAGGTTTGGCCACAGCATCATAGCGGCTGCAATCAAGGCGACGAGTCGTGACACGATAGACAGTTTATCTTCTAAGTAACCTTCCATCGCAGCGACCAGCGCGTACATCCCAAAGATACCAAAGAAAGTTAGATGTAATAAGGTTTCCGTATCGCCACCAATTAACGGCGTGTAGGCCATGAGAAGTGGAATAATATAAAGCCCTTTTGCCAGCTTCCAAGCGGTCATCCCCGTTAGCATAGGTGGTGTTTTGGCAATAGCCGCTGCCGCAAACGCAGTCAAACAAACAGGTGGTGTCACGTTACTGTCTTGAGAGAGCCAAAAGATGATCATGTGAGCCGTTACTAGGATCATAGCCACGCTTTGTGCGCCTAATGCCTGATCCATTAACATGCCTTTGAAGTCCGCTGGAACTTGCGCTAACAAAGCCTCAGCTTGTTCCATTGGCATTCCTTGCGCTAAAGCTGCAATGGCAGAAGGGTCAACCAGCATAAAAATGGCATTAGCGGCGTCGGGTAAGCTGCCAGAAGCCATCATATCCAACAGCTGGCTTTCCGCGATCAAGTTGAAAAGTGCAGGGGCAGACAATGTCCCAAGTACAATATAAGACGCGGTGACAGGTAAGCCCATTCCTAGAATCAAAGACGCAACTGCAACAAGGATAATGGTGAAGAAAAGACTGCCGCCTGCCCAATTGGTGATCAATAGCGAAAAGGTGTTACCAACGCCGGTTGTACTAATTACGTTAACGACTAAACCAATACCGACCAGCAAAACCGCCGTGGTAGACATATTTTTAGCGCCTTGCGCCATGGCGTCAAGAACGGCCGCGGGGCCCATTCTGTGCTTGCTTGATAAAAATGACGCGGCAATAACGGCAAGAATACTGATCCCTGCTGCGTAGGTTGGCGTAAAGCCTTGAATCAATAGAGTAACAAGAACCGCCAATGGGACAATGTGATGCCAACCACTTTTAAGCACTTGTGAAATATTCACGGCATCATCACTTTCTGTGGCAATGACTTTACTGCGTTTAGCTTCTACGCGAACAAAAAAGCCGACGGAGAGAAAATACAGCAGTGCAGGGATGGCCGCAACGCTGATAATAGTGACATACGATACTTGTGTGTAGGAGGCCATAATAAAAGCACCGGCACCCATCACAGGCGGCATTAATTGCCCACCGGTGGAGGCAGCGGCCTCTACGCCAGCGGCAAATCGAGCTGGGAACCCAGCTTTTCGCATCAAGGGAATAGTAATAACACCAGTAGACACGGTATTAGCAACAGAAGAGCCAGAAACTGAGCCCATCAAGCCAGAGCCTAATACAGCAACAAAACCGGGCCCGCCAATCATCTTGCTAGCAAGAGAGCGAGACAGGTCGATAATAAAGTCACCAGCCCCCGATTTAACTAAAAAGGCACCGAATAAAATAAACATGAAGACAAAGCTCCATGAGATTCGGGAGATAGAACCAAACATGCCGTCGGTACTAAAAAAGCTACGATACAGCAAGGTTTCAAGGCTGAGGCCGGGGAAAGCAAACATGCCACCAAGCCATCTTCCCCATAGCACTACGTAAGTTAATGCGATGAGAATAAGTAAAGGGATAAACCAACCGCTGGTACGGCGAATTAGTTCAAGAGACAGTAGGACGGTTACGCTAGACACAATCCAATCGGCATTACTAAAGGTTACGCCTCTGGCATAGAGCGCGTCTTCAAAAAAAATAATGTAAAACACCATACTGACTAAAGCGAGCACAATGGCGCTATCGCATAGCATGGCAATTTTGCTTTCCCGCCATTTAGGGTTGGCAGGAATAAGGAGCGCACATAAGATACCAAAACCGGCGAAATGAAACGCCGAAACCCACAGTTCTGGTAGGGTTGCTATGGTGTTGATGTAAATATGAGCAACCGCTAAGAAAATTGAAAGAGTAAATACAAAACGATTTATCCAAGGTCCAGAGCGATGTTTTGTTTCGAACTCTTCAAGATTAATCTCTTGAGGTGCGGTGGAAGGTGATGAAGCAGTCATGGACAAGCTACCTTTGTATGTACAGAAAACGAGTTGAGCAAAGATGCGCCGTACGAAAGTACGGCGCTATAACGAGTAGAAAAGTACTACTGCGCGATTAGGCGAGCAGGGATAGCAATACCGCGCTCACGGTAGTAGCGTGCTGCACCTGGATGCAGTGGCACAGGAAGTCCTGCGATGGCTTTTTCAATGGACATTACTGACGTTGCCTTATGAATTGCACTTAAATAAGGTAAGTTTTCATACAGTGATTTAGTCAATTGATACACATCTTCTTCTGACAAATTAGCACGTGTTGCTAAGAAGTTAGGTTGTGCGACGGTGTTAATGTCTTTTGTTTGGCCTGGATATGTATTAGCTGGAATGACATATCGCGTCCACAAATCGTAATTACCGTTGGCTTCTTTGATTTGCTCATCGGTGAAATCCAATACTTTAACTTTGTCACCCATAGAAGCATAAAGACGAGTAACTGCACTGACTGGAACACCGGCTGGAGTATTCATGCCTTCAATGTTGCCATTTTGCATAGCATCTGCGCTGGCGCCGTAACCCATGTAAGCAAGGCTGAATTTATCAGGGTCAATATTTAAGCCCTTGAGCTGCTGACGACCAGAACCTTCTGTTCCTGAGTTTTTCTTACCGATGGAGAACTTATTATTGCTGCCTTCAAGGGCTTTTAAATCAGCAACCGTTCCTGTTTTTGCTAAATCAGATTTAAGAACAAAATGCTCTACGTTCTGCCAAAGCATAGAAACAGAGCGCAATTCTGTTTGTTTACCTGAACTTTTAAATGGACCTTCACCGTCCCATGCCCAAGCACCGTAAAGACCTTGTAAAATAGCGAATTGTGCTTGATCTTCACGTAGAAGTTTGATGTTTTCACCAGAGCCTGCTGAGCTAATAGCAGACACAGATAGACCGAACTTTGGCTCTAGTTTTACTTTACTCAAAGTGGCAATGGCAACACCGACAGGGTAATAAGTACCTCCTGTTGATGCGGTCGCTAAGATATAGCTGCGATCATCGGCAGCTGACGCACCAGTTGCAGAGATCGCTATAGCCGCAGCTGTTGCGCTGGAAAGAATAGTTTTAGTAACAAATCCCAATTTCATATTATTTTTCTCCGTTAGTGGGGTTAGTGCTATAGCTTATAGCGATTATCGTGCCAAAAATATATCTTATTGATATATATAGGTTTTATTTCGTGCTATAAATTTCCTTTCTTTTTTTGTACACATATGGGCGGTTTATTGCTTATTGTTGACCTTTCTGTATGAGCAAAAAATCGCTTACGATGTAAGTAAGTAAATACAGCGGTTAACAATGAATTTTGCACAACAGTGCTTATTACATGAGCAATAAATGGCCGACGGCATAAAGTGAGTAAGTCATGGAGCAAGATCATAATATTCGTGTTGTATTGTTTGATTTAGGGAATGTCTTGGTCGATTTAGGCGATATTTCCGAAATGCATGCTATGTTGAATACGCAAGGTGAAGAATCGGAAGTGTGGTTGAAGTGGCTGCAATCACCAACGGTTGCTGCATTTGATTCAGGAAAAATTACGTTTGACCGTTTCGCTGAAGAACTTTTAGACGAGGTTGGCAGCAGCGTGGACAAAGAGGTATTTAAAGCGTCTTTTAAAGCGTGGCCAAAAGGTTTGTTTTCTGGGGCTCTGGCCTTGGTTGATGCCGTTAAACCGGAATATCATCGTGCAATATTGTCTAATACAAATGCTGCCCATTGGCCAAGACTAATGGACGAAATGGGGCTTGCGGGCAAATTTCACAGTTATTATGCTTCCCATATGGTGGGTTTTGTTAAGCCTGATGATGCTATTTACCAGCATGTGATTCATAGCTTACAAGTTGCGCCACAGAGCATTTTATTTATTGATGATAATCAAGTGAATATCGACACGGCTAATGCGCTAGGAATGAAGGCATTTAGAGTGAAGGGAATAGATGAAGCACGTCGAGTGCTTCATCTATATGGAGTGTTATCTCATTAATTCGTTTTAGTGAGTTGGCAGCATTGGAATTGCTTGAAGCCTTAATGGCGTTGTTCAGGTATTAATGTCATTTAGTTCAGAGGCTTCTATGCGTACTTTTGATGGGCAATCTTCTACAAACTATTCTAGAACTCGACCGATGTATCCGGCAGAGCTTTATTATTGGTTATCTCAGCAAGTAAATTCCCCTGGTGTCGTGTGGGATTGTGCCTGTGGTACAGGCCAAGCTTCCGTTGATCTTGCTGCCTATTTTGAACAAGTAGAAGCGTCGGATATTAGCGAGTCTCAGGTAACGGCTGCTACACCACATCGCAAGGTTAATTATCAAGTGTGTCCTGCTGAAAAAACACATTACCCTGATAATTATTTTGATGTGGTTTGTGTGGCTCATGCGTTACATTGGTTTGATTTGAAGGCATTTTGGGAAGAGCTTCGTCGAGTATTAAAACCGGGCGGTGTATTTGTATGCTGGGGCTACAATTGGCTACAAGTGGGCGAGGCGGAAGATAAAGCGATTGCGGAGTCTGTATTACCACTCCTTGCTCCTTATTGGCCGCCCCAAAGCCGATTATTGTGGAATCAATATAATGATATTGAATTTCCGTTTGAGCTGATGGATGTGCCAGCGTTTGAGTTAAATTGTTATTGGTCTGTGACACAAACGCTGGAATTTATTCGAAGCTGGTCAGCGTCTCAACTGCGTATTCAAGACAGGGGTGACGATTTTTTATTGGACGCCTCACCGATCCTTCGAGAAGTGTGGTCAGAGCCCAATCAGAAACAAGAAATACACTTACCATTTTTTGTGAAGGCTGGACGAGTGTTGTAAGTGTATTTTTTCATAAGACTAAAGTGGAATAGATTGGTCTGTCTGGCAGGTTATAGTAGTTCAGCATCCGAATAACAAATTTAACAATGGAGCGGGTTATGAAATCATTATATAGCGCAACCTCAAATGAGGCGGCAAAAAATGCCAATGTGAGTCAAGCAGAATTTGAAAAACGCTATCAAGAATCGATTGAAAACCCAGACGTGTTTTGGGGAAAAGAAGGCAAACGTTTAGATTGGTTTAAACCTTATACCAAAGTGAAAAACACGTCTTTTCAGCGTGGCGATGTCAGTATTAAATGGTTTGAAGATGGTGAGCTTAATGTGGCTTATAATTGCATTGATCGCCATTTAGCAACTTCAGCTGACAAAGTCGCCTATTACTGTGAAGGTGATACAGAGAGCAGTGATAAAATCGCGATTACTTATCAAGTGCTACACGATGAAGTTGGTCGTTTAGCCAACCTTTTAAAACGTCAGGGTGTGAAAAAAGGCGATAGAGTCGCCATTTATATGCCTATGATACCTCAAGCCGTTTACGCCATGCTGGCCTGTGCTCGAATTGGTGCGATTCATTCCGTTATTTTTGGTGGCTTTTCTGCTCATGCTATTGCCGATCGCCTGACTAACTGTGGTGTTAAGTTGGTTATTACTGCGGATGAAGGGCGTCGAGCGGGTAATACTATTCCGCTTAAGCACAATGTCGATATGGCATTAGAAAACAACGCGTGTCCCTCCGTTGAAACGGTCATTGTGTACCGTTATACCCAAAAAGATGTGCCTTGGTTTGACGGTCGTGATTTGGATTGGGCGATGGCGGTTAAAACTGAAAGCACAGAATGTCTAGCAGAACCGATGAACGCGGAAGACCCTCTTTTTATTCTTTATACCTCTGGGTCAACAGGTAAGCCAAAAGGTGTGGTTCATACTACCGGTGGCTACTTGGTGTATGCGGCCATGACTCATGAGTTAGTGTTTGATTTGAAACCAGATGATGTGTTCTGGTGCGCGGCCGATGTCGGTTGGATTACCGGCCACAGTTACATGGTATATGGTCCTTTAGCAAATGGCGCGACAAGCATTTTATTTGAAGGTGTGCCGACCTATCCGGATTCAGGTCGAATTGGTCGAGTGGTGGATAAGTTTGGTGTGACCATTCTTTATACCGCACCAACAGCAATCCGAGCGTTGATGGCGAAAGGGGATGAAGCGACGCGTTCAAGTAAGCGTAATTCTTTACGCATACTGGGCAGTGTCGGCGAGCCAATTAATCCAGAAGCATGGTCTTGGTATTATGCTGAAATCGGAAACGCATCTTGTCCAGTTGTGGATACATGGTGGCAAACAGAAACCGGTGGCATGATGATGACGCCACGTATTGTGCAAGGCGATATCAAACCGGGTTCTTGTACTGGTCCTTTGTTTGGTGTTCAACCTGCGCTGGTGGATGCACAAGGCGTGTTACAGGATGAACAAGGTGTGCAGGTTGATGGCGGCTTAGTGATCACTGATTCTTGGCCTGGGCAGGCTCGTACTGTATACGGCGACCATGAACGTTTTGAACAAACCTATTTTAGTACCTTTGATGGCATGTACTTTACGGGAGACGGTGCATCAAGAGACGCTGATGGCCATTATTGGATCACCGGTCGCATGGACGATGTGCTAAATGTATCCGGTCACCGTTTGGGTACGGCGGAAATTGAAAGTGCTTTAGTGGCTCACCCTTCTGTCGCAGAAGCGGCCATCGTTGGTTACCCTCATGACATCAAAGGACAAGGCATTTACGTTTACGTTAGTGCAATTGCTGGAGTAACACCAGATGAAGAGCTGACGAAATCTTTGAAACAGTTTGTTCGTCAGGAGATTGGCCCAATTGCCACACCAGATTTGATTCAGTGGGCAAGTAAAGGGTTACCGAAAACGCGCTCTGGCAAGATTATGCGCCGTATTCTAAGAAAAATTGCTGCCAATGAACATGATCAACTTGGCGATACAAGTACATTGGCTGATCCAAGTGTGGTTGATGATTTGATCGAAAACCGTTTAAATGTGTAAGTGTTTACACATTTTAAAAGGATAGACAGTGATTACACTTGTTATCGCAGATGATCATCCTCTGTTTCGCAGTGCACTAAGCGGTGCATTGCGAGCAGAAATGCAAGGTATTGTCATCGTCGAATCCCATGATTTGGATTCGACGTTACAGTGCCTAGATAGTACAAATGAGCTTGATTTGCTATTGCTTGATTTAAATATGCCGGGCAGTGGCGAGTTGTATGGACTGATTCGGATTCGTAAGGATTTTCCGACGGTCCCCGTCGCGGTGATCTCAGGCAGTGAAGACAGTATTATGGTCGCGAAGGTTATTGATGCAGGTGCGTTGGGGTTTATTCCTAAAACCAGTGAACCTTCGACTTACGTGCAAGCTATTCATGCTATTTTGGCCGGCGATATTTGGCTTCCAGACGATCTTAAATTAAAAGTGGCTAATCAACCTAAACCTGACTTATCGATGCAAAATAGAGTTGCAGAGCTCACGCCTCAGCAGTACAAGGTATTATGTTATTTGCATGAAGGTTTATTAAATAAGCAGATTGCTTATGAATTATCAATATCTGAAGCCACAGTTAAAGCACACATCACTGCAATTTTTCGGAAACTGGAGATTAATAATAGGACTCAAGCTGTATTGATTGCCAGTGATTTGAAGTTGCAAATGATGGCTGTAACAAATTAATTTTCTTTTTTAGGATTGTCTTTTTCACAATGGCATGGAGGAACCGGATCCATGCCTCCTTCATGCCACGGATGACATTTAGACAATCTTTTCACCCCAAGATAAATACCTTTTATAACCCCAAATCGCTCAATGGCTTGAATCATATATTGTGAACAGCTGGGGTAGAAACGACAGTTATTCCCCAATAGAGGGCTGATTAAAAATTGGTAGCCTTTTACTAGGAAAATGAATGTTTTTTTTACCATAAGATTGTTGTCATTTTTGTGTATGTAATAAACGCTATTTGTTACTGTAAAAGAAATATATCACAGAACCCATTTTATTATGCCAGAACAACACCTTACTCTTGATGCAATGCAGGTCGTTGCTTACCAAGGTGAGCCTGGTGCGTATTCGCATCTTGCTTGTAAACACACCTTTCCTGATTGGACGAGCATTCACTGTGCAACCTTTGTCGATGCCTTGAAAATGGTAGAACAAGGGGAGGCCTATTACGCCATGATCCCTGTTGAAAACTCCACTGCTGGACGAGTCGAAGAAATTTATCGAGAATTAAAGCGAACTCAGCTTTATGTGGTGAAGGAACATTTTGAGCCAGTTAATCATTGTTTGATTGCTCGTCACTCGATGACGTTGGATCAAATTACACGGGTGGGTAGTCACCCTCAAGCTTTAGCGCAATGCGATACGAACATCAAGGCGTTAGGGGCGAAAAGCCAGGCTATGTACGATACCGCTGGAGCAGCTAAACACATCGCAGAGTTTGAAGAGCCTGGTTTGGCGGTTATCTCCTCTGAGTTGGCGGCTGAGCTTTATGGTTTAAATGTACTGAAAACCTATTTTAATGATTCGATGGGTAATACCACACGCTTTTTGGTCTTTGCTCGCCAGCAAAAAATGCCCGTTTATGAAGACGATCGCATTTACATTACTTCTTTTATGTTTCGGGTTCGAAATATTCCGGCCGCGCTTTATAAGGCAATGGGTGGTTTTGCGACTCAAGGCATTAATATGCTGAAACTAGAAAGCTATATGGTGAACGGTAATTTTACTGCGACTCAGTTTTATGTGGATGTTGAGGCGCATTTTCAATCTTCTGCCATGCAGGCAGCGCTTGAAGAGTTACAATTCTTTTCTGAAGATGTGCGCATATTAGGAACCTATCTTGCGAATGATTATAGGTTGAAATAGTCATGATGATGCGTTGGTTATGTGTTTTTTATCTATGCTTTGGTGTTAATGCTTGGGCTGATATAGATGATTTGTCTTTCTCAATGGGAGGCTTTTCGGATTTAGATTCATATGATGGCTTCCTTGATAGCATTCCTGTGGTGGTAACGCCATCTAAAATGGCTCAGCCCAGAGTCGATGTTTCTTCTTCTTTATCTGTGTTAGATGGTGAGTTCATTCGCCGCATTAATATGCAATATGTGGAAGATCTTCTGCAGTTTGTACCAGGCTTTTCGGTTGCTCCATATCATTCCTCTAGTCAAAAAGTTGCTTCTTATCATGGAACCCAGCTGGATAAATATCGGCGTATTCAGGTTCTGGTGAATGGTCGCTCGGTTTACAGTGTTGGTGTCGCGAGGGTGGAATGGGCGACCTTACCGCTAAGTATTGAAGACGTGGCCCGTGTAGAGATTAATCGAGGGCCAAACGCTGCCAGTTATGGTGTTAATTCTTTCTTTGCTGTGGTCAATATTATCACTCGATCTCCGTTAGAAACCTTAGGCGATAGTGTTTCAGCTTATTCTGGGTCCCGCGGTGATTATCGGTTGTATGGACAGCATAGTGGCTTAAATGAAGATTGGAGCTATCGAGCGTCAGCCTCTACAAGTGATGTAAATGGCTTTGATGAAGATCTTGATGGTGATAAGCGTCATGACGGACATGGCTCTACGATGGGCAATGTGTTCATTCAAAAAGAGACGGCAACGAGCTTTTTTGATCTGGATATTGGCGCCAGCAGTTTGAAAGATAAGATTGACCCATCTGAATATGAAGTGGGCTCTTTGTTAGGGGGCTATGATACGAATAACCCAATGCGCTTAATTGATCGTGAGCATATTAAGCTAAGTTATAGCCAGCAGGTTTCATCTAGTCATGAAGTAAAAATACAGTATTACTATGACCAATCTGATTTAAATGAGCATCATGACGTCTATTTAAAACGATCTTTTTACGGTGCTTTATTTAATACTCCAACCCCATCTGTGGATGTCTATGATTCTTATGAGATTGATTTGCTGGAGACACGTCAAGATATTGAAGTTCAAAGCACGTGGGAAGCGTCTAATAAGCTACGGTTAATTTCAGCGATTGGTTACCGTTTAGATGAAGCTGACTCCGAACACTTTTTATCAGGTAAAGCGAGTGATGAAGTGTTTCGTCTTTCTTCTAATATGGAATATAGAGCTACTGATAGCTGGATTTTTAATGGCGGCGCAATGCTTGAAGATAGTCAAATGAGTGGCGCATTTCTATCGCCTAAATTGGGTGTGACTTATAAGCTGTCTGAACAAGAGTCTATTCGATTTAATACGTCAAAAGCCGTACGTACCCCCGATTTGTCAGATCAACATTTTAAGTGGCACTATGTTCTATCTAACGGTGAAGAATCTTCAACAGTTTACGCTGATAATGGCGAAAAAGAAGAAAAAATTACCTCTTATGAGATGGGGTATTATCACTATTGGCCTGGCCGTGGCCTGTCTCTGGATGTAAAACTTTATCATGATGTAGTAAAGGATATGGTTTTAAGCAAAAAGCTTTTTACTGCGTTGGGCCCTTCTGATAAACCCATTGAGGAGGGCGTTATAGAAGATGTGGACATTAATGGCGTTGAAGTGGAGTTAGATTGGCGTTTTCGCTCTGGCGCAATTACTCGTTTCACCTATGCTTATCAAGACACTCAAACAGATAACACTGATCTTATAAGGGCAACCACTCCAGTAATGGTGTCTTTTTTTGGCAGTGTGCCATTAACGGATAAATGGTCTGCTCAAGGCTATTATTGGTATGGAAAGGCACTGGGTGGAAACGATTATGAATTTTTGAATACTTGGCTTTCTTATAAGTTGTCATTAGGTGGGTATTCGAAAGCAACAATGGGCGTTGGAATGGAAACTCGCTTAGATGATAACGCATTTGTCTCAAGACATAATAATTTCACTAAAGATACATTTGCTTATGTCTTTACCAATGTCACTTTCTAATTTGGATTAATAGGAACGTGAAAAGGCTTTTTCTTTTTATATTTTTGTTGCTGACTTCAGTAAATGTACTGGCGGCGACGATATATGTGATACACGATACTGAAGAGAGTTCAGTTCGTTCTTTGACGTTTCAACTTTCTAAGTTATTACCTGCTAATGCCCGATTAATGCCAGTTCGTCGTGCCTTATTTGTACAAAATGTTTCTTCTCTTAAAGACGATGATGTCATAGTCACTGTCGGAGCAGATAGTTTTCGTCTTGCGTGCTCTGTTGTGTCTGAGGGCGCTGTTATCGCAGCTTTTATTGGCAAAGAGGAATATCTTAATATTCAGCCACAATGTTCAATTCCTGTCAGTGGTGTTTTTTCTGGCGCGCCCTTGGATAAGCGGTTGAATATACTGGAAGCTATCTGGTTTGATAGAAAGCCGCTGGCGGTGATCTATAGTGATCACCTTTTCGTCGACGAGCAAGAAATGATGAACTTAGCGGATCAACATGGCTTTATATTTCGGTTTCTAAAGACAGAGACAGATCGATTATCTGTTTTAAAATCGGTCAATTTTGTTCTAGAGGACTCCGAACTTATTTTTTCTTTAGTGGATACGCAGCTGTATAAAAATGGCATCGCTCAGGACATACTAAGATTACTATTCCATAAGCAAAAGGTGATGATTGGGCCTTCTTTTGCCTTTGTACGTGCGGGCTCATTATTTGCTGTTTATTCGGACAATGAGGCCAAGCTAAAAGCTCTGGCGGAGCGCCTCATTATGTGGGATACAAAGGGCGTTCTGCTGGACGCGGCCTACCCTGATCGGTTGAGAGTTAGCTTCAATTCTTATCTTATTAAATCACACGGTATTGTATTACCTTCGTCGTCTTATTTAAAAGATAAGTACGGTCTTTGCTCTGAAACACAGTGTGAGTAGTTATTGTAAAAAACGTTTCACTAGACTAGTGAAGGGGAGTGGCTTTTCAGCGTGTAGCCAATGGCCTGCGCCGGATATAATTTTGAAACTTGCGTTTGGAAAGCTTGCCATTATTTCCGCTTGATAATCCGCCACAATATAATCTGATTTTTCGCCTTTTATGAACAGAGTGGGGGTCTCTATTGCGGTTTCAATAATGGGCTTTTTAAGAATCGCTGTGTAACTGTCGGCAATATTATCGACAGACAACGAAAGTGTGTGACTTTGCTCATTTCTATTGAGGCTTTTTAATAAGAACTGTCTGACAGCAAGGTTTGGCTCGTATTGACTTAATAGTGTGTCGGCTTCTTTTCTTGATGTTATTTCAGTTCCAGTAATGGCTTTTAAGCCTTCTAATATACGGGTATGGCTGGGTTGGTAATCAACAGGTGCAATATCCACCACGATAAGCTTTTCTATTTGTGCTGGGGCGGCTATCGCGGCCATCTGCATTGCTACTTTCCCCCCCATTGAATGCCCCAACAGATAGAATGTGTCTATATTCTTTAGCTTGGCCCAATCAAGCACAGCGTTGGCCATTTTAGGGTAAGTTGCGTCCTGCATGCTGTCTGATTTGCCATGATTAGGTAGGTCGATACAATAGACGGTGAAATAATCGGCTAACGCTTGTGCGATAGAGTGCCAGTTGTCTGCGTTACCAAATAAGCCGTGAATGACAATAAGATTTGGTCCTGAGGAACCATATTGCTTTGCGTGTATCATAGTCACCTTATTATGCTGTAAATGAGTAAAACGGTCGGCGTATGTGGACGCCACATTCCTTATATTGTATCAAGTCTTTGAAAGTTTCGTCCCTCTCAAATTAAGGTTGTTTTCTGTATGTTAGACACATTTTTTATTAAGTATTTGAAAAAACCACTGCATCTGACCGCGATAGCAGTGGATAAAATGGGTGTGAAAGCCAATTGGATTACCTTGCTGGGTTTTGCTATTGGCATGATGGTGATACCCGCGTTGTACTTTGGTGACACAGCATTGGCATTGGTTTTTGTTGTGATCAATCGGGTGATGGATGGGCTGGATGGTGCCGTAGCAAGAGTACAGGGGGCGACCGATTTAGGGGGGTATTTAGATATCACATTGGATTTTATTTTTTATTCGGCGGTGATTTTTGGCTTCGCTCTTATGAACCCAATGGAAAATGCGCTGGCGGCAAGTTTTGTGATTTTTTCCTTTATGGGGACCGGCAGTAGCTTTTTGGCCTTTGCCATTATGGCGGAAAAGCGCAATATCAAAAACTTGGATTACGGTGGTAAGTCGTTACACTTTATTGGTGGCTTAGCAGAGGGCGCTGAGACTATCGCTTTTCTTGTGTTGATTTGTTTGATGCCTGCGCACTTTGTACTGCTGGCTTATATTTTTGGTGGGATTTGTTGGATAACAACGGCAACCCGAATTTACGCAGGCTACCGTACGTTGAACTAAGAGGCGCCTAACTTGAAAGCATTTAATTGGACAGATTAGTCGAAAAAAGCGATTTCAATATCGCTTTTCACGATGGCGCAACATGCTAATAAATATCCACTTTGTACCCAAGCCAGTGGCTCAAAAGGATAACTGACATTACCCCATAAGAGCTTGATCGAACAGGACGAGCAATAGCCCTCGCGACACTGATACTCAATATGAATGCCTGCCCGTTCTAGTTGTACTAATAGTGATTCCTCTTCTGTAACAAGAATCTGCTTTTTCCCTAAAAGTACTCGATGAACCACGGTGTCTTTGGCTTGTATTGTGGAGTTATAGGTCGAAGTCATCGAAGTCTGAGTCATCTAAACTATTGTCAGTTTGCCCTACTAGGTAAGAGCTGATTTCGGCTTCTTGTGGTGCAACTTGTACGTTATCGCTTACTAGCCAAGCATTGATCCAAGGTATAGGGTTGTGCTTCGTAGAGAAATACGTATCGAGGCCAACGGCTTGCATACGCACATTGGTGATATATTCAACGTATTGACCTAGTATTTGAGCGTTAAGACCGATCATTGAGCCATCCTTGAATAGGTAGGTAGCCCATTCTTTTTCCTGCTCAGCGGCCTCGACAAAGATATCTCGCATCTCTTCTTTGCACTCAGCGGCAATGATGGCCATTTCTGGATCATCTTTACCTGATGCCATAAGATTTAGCATATGCTGTGTGCCAGTAAGGTGAAGGGCTTCATCACGAGCAATCAGCTTGATGATCTTAGCGTTACCTTCCATCAACGTGCGTTCAGCAAAACCAAAACTACAAGCGAAACTCACATAAAAACGCACCGCTTCTAAAACGTTCACAGAGGCAACGGTGAGATAAAGCGCCTTTTTTAGCTTAGGCATCGAAATTTCAATATCGCCTTTGCCTGGGATATTGAATGTGCCCATCCCCATGGTGTTGTAGATACTCACCATTTCAATAAGGCGGTCGTAGTATTTAGACACACTGTCAGCGCGTTTGGTAATTTCTTCATTGGTGACAATGTCATCAAAGATTTTGGTCGGATCGTTGACGATGTTACGAATAATATGAGTGTAAGAGCGGCTGTGAATCGTCTCACTAAACGACCAGGTTTCGATCCATGTTTCCAGTTCAGGCAGAGAAACGATGGGCAATAATGCAACGTTTGGTGAGCGGCCTTGTACACTGTCTAGTAAAGTTTGATATTTTAAGTTACTTAAAAAAATGTGCTGTTCGTGTTCTTCTAGCCTTTGAAAGTCTTTGCGATCTGTTGAAAGATCGACTTCCTCAGGGCGCCAAAAGAAAGACAGTTGTTTTTCTATTAGCTTTTCAAAAATAGGGTGCTTTTGCTGATCATAGCGAGCAACGTTGACATTTTCACCAAAGAACATAGGTTCTTTTGTACTATCGAAGTGTTTACGGTTGAACGTCGAGTAACTCATGTCTCAGGGTATTCCTCAAAAGCGTAAGGCATTTTCTGTGTCGAAGATGTCTTAGTTATTAATAGATTAATAGATTAATAGATTTTGATATTTTATTAACGCGGTAAACGTAGCAAAGCCTCATTGGGATGAGGCTTTGCTGTGTCTGGCTGTTGGCTACCTAAATTTTACAAGCGCCGCCAGCGCAATCGTCCATGTCTTCTTGTTTATCGTCCGCACCATCACGGGTATTGTGATAGTAGAGTGTTTTCACGCCAAGTTTATAAGCTGTTAATAAGTCTTTCAAAATCACCTTCATAGGGACTTTTTGTGACTCGAATTTTTGTGGGTCATAGTTGGTATTTGCTGAGATAGCTTGGTCGACAAACTTCTGCATGATACCAACCAATTGAAGATAGCCATCGTTTGATGGAATGGTCCACAATAACTCATAGTTCTCTTTTAGACGTTCAAACTCAGGAACGACCTGCTTCAAAATACCATCTTTGCTGGCCTTCACGGAGACAAAGCCACGTGGTGGCTCGATGCCATTGGTTGCATTGCTAATCTGAGAGGATGTTTCAGAGGGCATTAATGCTGTGAGCGTAGAGTTACGTAAACCATGTTCAACGATTTCACTACGCAAGCTTTCCCAGTCGTAAACAAGCTCAGAAGAACAAATATTATCGATTTCTTTTTTGTAGCTATCGATTGGTAAAATACCTTTCGAGTAGGTCGTTTCGTTAAAAGCCAAGCATGGGCCAAACTCTTTTGATAGCTTATTTGATGCTTTTAATAAGAAGTATTGAATGGCTTCAAACGTTTTGTGTGTCAAATCATTAGCAGAGCCATCAGAGTATTTCACACCGTTCTTCGCTAAATAGTAAGCGTAGTTGATCACGCCTACGCCTAAGGTACGGCGTAGCTCAGTGGCACGCTGCGCTGCTGGAATGGGGTAATTTTGGTAATCCAATAAGCTGTCTAGAGCTCGTACAATAAGCTCGGCTAGCTCTTCTAATTCATCTAGGCTTTCAAGTGTTCCTAGGTTGAAAGCTGATAAGGTACAAAGAGCAATTTCGCCTTCTGGATCGTCAATGCTGTTTAATGGCTTGGTTGGTAGAGCAATTTCCAAACACAAGTTACTTTGCTTAACGGGTGCAACCGCAGGATCAAATGGACTGTGAGTATTACAGTGATCTACGTTTTGAAGGTAAATACGGCCGGTGCTCGCACGCTCAGAAGCAAACAAGGTGAACAATTCTGTCGCCTTGATGGTTTGCTTGCGAATCGATGGATCTTGCTCATACAGAGTGTATAGGCGATCAAACTCTTCTTGGTCTGCGAAGAACGCATCGTATAAACCAGGTACATCGGATGGACTGAATAACGTGATGTTGCCGCCTTTAATCAAGCGTTGGTACATCAGGCGGTTAAACTGTACACCGTAGTCTAGGTGGCGCACACGGTTTTCTTCAACACCGCGGTTGTTTTTTAGTACCAATAGGCTTTCAACTTCTAAGTGCCAAATTGGATAGAAAACAGTCGCTGCACCACCACGAACCCCCCCTTGAGAGCAGCTTTTTACCGCTGTTTGGAAGTGTTTGTAAAATGGGATGCAACCCGTATGGAAAGCTTCGCCGCCACGAATAGGGCTACCGAGCGCTCGAATGGCACCGGCGTTTACGCCGATTCCTGCGCGTTGGCTAACGTATTTTACGATGGCGCTTGAGGTTGCATTGATTGAATCTAGAGAGTCGCCACATTCAATCAATACACAGCTGCTGAATTGACGAGTTGGTGTACGGATACCAGACATAATAGGTGTTGGCAACGAAATTTTGAACTTAGAAACTGCATCGTAAAAACGACGGATCAAGTTCAAACGCTCATCTTTAGCGTAACCGGCAAAGAGACAAGCGCCAACAAGGATGTATATGAACTGAGGGCTCTCGTATATTTTACCTGTGACGCGGTTTTGTACTAAATACTTGCCTTCGAGCTGTTTAACGGCCGCATAAGAAAAGTCCATATCACGTGAGTGATCAATGAATGTGTTCAGTTGGTCGAAATCTTCTTCGGTGTAATCTTCTAATAAATGCGAATCATAACGTTTTTGCTGCACTAGATTTTTTACGTGTGCATAAAGGTGTGGTGGCTCAAAGTCACCAAAGGCCTTTTTACGTAAATGGAAGATGGCTAAGCGCGCCGCTAGATACTGATAGTCAGGCGTGTTTTCAGAAATTAAATCTGCAGCAGACTTGATTAATGTTTCGTGAATATCTGTTGTTCGAATGCCTTCAAAAAACTGAATTTGTGCTTTTAATTCCACTTGGGAAACAGAGACGTTGTCTAATCCTTCGGCGGCCCACGTTATGACTTTATGAATCTTTTCTAGATTGATTTTTTCGGTCGTCCCGTTACGCTTAGTAACTGTGAGAGTGCTCATGCCTTAACTTCCCATTAGTGCATTACAAAAAGAGGTGATTTACTCTATATAGTGTGTGTGTTTCGAATAAAACACTATATGTAGTACTTCATTGATAATCTGTAACGAACAATAGTGCTCATTTAATGTAAAATCAAGGCTTGAAAAATGCGCTAAAATAATAAACAAAGAATGCCTAAGTGGTCACTTACTTTGCTTGCCAGAAGAAGCGTAAAGTTGGCGATTGGCAAGATTATAAACACTATTTTCATCTATTTTTTCATGAGAAAAACTCACCTAATCGAACGCACGAAAAGTGATCAATTTTAAAACGTCAGCACCATTTTTACCGAAGCGACTAAGGCAAATAAAAACACCTGATGAATTAGATAGATAGGCAAAGCATAGCGTCCCATAAACGTCAAAAAAGTCGTCAGGAAATGGTCTGGAGTGGGGCACTTATGTAAATTTAAATAGCCTAGTAGAGGTCCAATTAAAACTACACCTATCCATGGGAAGGGAAACACAATATCGAGAGTTCTTTTTGGTAGGGCGATATAGTCCGTTATTGTAGAGAAGGCATTTGGGAAAAAGAGCCAGTCTGTAGAATGATACATAAACATAATGGCTGCCCCTAGTAGGGCACAACCCAGTGGCCACCTAGCAATAGGTCTGATTAGTAATGAAGCCACAAAGATAAAATGCAGAATACCGAAGTAGATCCATTGGTTTGGCATGGCAAGATAGGTTGCCAGCGAAATGGTTCCAGCAGAAATAAGCAGTTTGAGATCTCGTTTCCAAAATGATGGACGCTTGGTATTGGTTAGTGAGATGTAAGTAGACCAACCAATCGCGGTAAGAAATAATGTGAGTATCAGGCTGCGAAAATGAATCCAAAAAGGATCATAAACTGAAAACTCGGTGAAACCAAAATGACGTAAGTCCCAGCAAAAATGAAAAATGATCATTAATAAAACGGCTGAACCGCGGTAAACATCTAAAAACACACTACGTTTTGCTGGCTTATTAATAGAAGAGGTTTGCATTGAAGTCCAAGGTGAATAATGTAATGGAAGTTCGGCCATCATACCGATACTCATTTTCTAGCTCAAGCCTACAACTTAGTGTGCCATTACTTAAGTTGAATTTGCTATGGGAAAGAGAAAGTCTAAAGATGTTTGGACGTGACGTATTGGTGCCAAGGCAAGTCGCGTTTATTGCCGACGAGGGCATATGTTATCGCTATACAGGTAAGGACCATCATGGTGAGGGTTGGCCTGATTGGCTATTGCTTGCAAAAAAAGAGGCCGAGAAACTGGCTAACCAATCTTTTAATTCTGTACTGCTGAACTGGTATCAACATGGTGAAGAGTATATGGGGTGGCATTCAGATGATGAGAAACAGCTAGGCCCAGCGCCCGTTGTGGCTATGTTGAGTTTTGGCGTGAAGAGACCCTTCGTGTTTCGTTTAAAGGAAAATCATAAGGTTAAACACAGTGTGGAGGTAGAAGACGGAAGCTGGCTAATTATGTCCTCTTCTACGCAAGTACTATGGCAACACTCATTGCCTGTAAGAAAGAAAATTAAAGAGGAGCGAATCAGTTTAACGTTTCGCCTCTTACTTTAATGATCTACTTGGAGATTTCATGTGTGTGGTGCGTTTAATTTAAGGTGCTTTGCGGACTTTAATCCATTGATCGCTGTCTAGTATAAAACAAATTCGATCATGCAGGCGGCTTGGTCGGCCTTGCCAAAACTCAATAAATTTAGGCTTCAGTACATAGCCCCCCCAGTTTTCTGGGCAAGGTATGTCTTGCTCATTGAAGGCTTGTTCTTCTGCATTAAACGCTTTTTGTAACACGTCTCGATTTTCGATGACGGCGCTTTGTTTTGAGGTTCGAGCGGCGAGTTGGCTGCCGCGCGGACGACTGGCGAAATAGGTTTCAGATATTTCCCGAGAAACTTTTTCGATGGTGCCTTCGACACGAATTTGGCGAGAGAGTGCAGGCCAAAAAAAAGTCATGCAGGCTTTATTGTTGTTAGCCAGCTGTTGTGCTTTTTCACTGTCGTAGTTAGTAAAAAAAGAAAAGCCGAATTCGTTTCTTTGTTTTAACAAAACCACACGAGAATGAGGCCAACCATCGGCATCGACTGAGCTAAATACCATCGAGGTAGGGTCGTCAGGACAGACTTCAATGGCTTTTTCGAGCCAAGTATCAAATAGAGCAAGTGGGTCGTTGCCTGATTGCTCTTCTAGAAGATCGTCGAATTGATAGTCACGACGAATAGAGTGAAGATCTCTGTTCATGATTAAACTCGGTAAGTTGTTGTGGTCATGACTTTGGATACTTGGGTCATGATGGTCATAATCGGTCTTGGAAACTCGTAACCGCCAGCCTCTAGTGCCATGGCTTTATGCTTGGCTTCATCTATGTGCATTTGTGTCAATATTGCTTTGCTCTTTTCATCCAGTGACGGCAGTGTCGCCATATGCTGTTGAAGGTGAATGCAGACCTGATCTTCAGTGGCGGCAACAAAGCCTAAGCTTAATTTATCACTAATGAGTCCAGCCCCAGCACCAATCACAAATGACGCACCATAAAATAATGGATTTAAAATGCTGGGCTTGCTACCAAGCTCATAAAGACGTTGCTCACACCAAACAAGGTGATCTATTTCTTCGTCAGCCGCGTGTTCCATTTCTTTGCGAACTGTGGCCAGTTTTGCCGTAGTGGCTTGTCCTGCGTATAGCGCTTGAGCACACACTTCACCAGTATGGTTAATTCTCATTAGACCTGATGAATGCTTACGTTCATCCTGATTCAGTTCCGCTTCATCAACCTGATTTGCAGGAGAAGGTCGTTTTGCCTGTGCTGCGTGTGGAACCAGTGTTTGCAGTGCGCGGTCAAAATGTAATACGGCTTTGTCTAGAAAAGAGATCATCTTACTTCCTCTTAATTAACCTGGAGGCCATGTCATCACCCGGCCACCTAATACATGCATGTGAATATGGTAGACAGTTTGTCCACCCATTTCGTTGCAGTTCATCGCAACACGATAGCCGGCGTCACTGATGCCTTTTTGTTTCGCAATTTTTGCTGCAGTAATCTGTAGCTTGCCAACGACAGGCGCATCGTCATCTGTTAAATCGTTTAGCGTACTAATATGACGCTTAGGAATGACCAGAAAATGGCTTGGTGCTTGCGGCATAATATCTTCGAAGGCAATAACATCGTCGTCTTCATATAAAATTTTTGCTGGAATGTCGCCACTCACTATTTTGCAAAATAAACAGTCCATACCGTCTCCTTTCGTTTGTATTATTCAAGGTTAGTGGTTTCGCTTCAAGGTGTTTTGCGCAAAGGCTTGACCCGAGACAATGATGCGTTCTTTAATCTGTCTCCCTTCTGTATTAAGCGTAAAAGCATTTGTTCAAGCTGGCTTTCTAATTCAGAGCAAGCTAGCAATTCATTAAAGCCAAGTTTTTTTGCATAATCGAGCGACATTTTAACATTGTTGCTGATCAGTAGGCACTGATCTTCATAGCGCATTAAAGGAATAAGTCTTTGCTGAGTAACATGAGGAATGTTCCCCCCGTTATCAAATATCAAAATAATGGAACCAGCCTCTCTTTTTTCAGGCAGTCCCAAATGCTCTAATAAACTTTCTAGGGTAACAAAATGCTCTATTCGGTTGGCGTGGCTCTGTAGCAGCGTAAGGGCTTTTTGAAGGTCATTGTCTTCTTGACCAAATAGTATGATATCAAGCTGATTTTGCTGAATGAAATGGTTGTTTAAGGGGCGAATGTGCGCGCGAATAGGTATTTGGATATTTATGGTACGCGTAAGGCCTCCTTCAGATAAATGCATTTCTCCCTTTAAATGCTGTATTAGGTGTGTGATGTAGTGTATTCCAAGATCGAAGCTTGTGGTGTTCGCGTACACTCGCGCAGGAAGCGGGTAGCAACTGAGTTCTAATAAAGTAATGCCCTCTCGGTTTACTTCGTGACGTGTAATGTTGATGGTGAGAGTTTGGTCTGTGAAGTGTTTGAATTCTTGCGCGAGGCTTTCAATTAGGTGCTGTAAGATGGGAGCGTTGCGTAATATTTCAACTTGATCTGTCTTGTACGTATTTAGGTCTATTAAAGTGTTGTCTTGGTCTAAGCGTTGCACATTATTATAAGCATTGTCTATTAACTGACTTAGTAGTAATGGCGCGGCTTGCTCGGGTGGGGTGCTTTCCTTTATATCATTTAATAGCTCAATTCGTTCTATCAGATTTTTTAGGTTGTTATTGGCCGTCATGCTGCTGTTAAGAAAAAGCTTGGTGTCGTTGGATGTCGCTGCTTGCTCAAGATGAGAAAGCCCACCTCCAATAATATTGATTTGGCGGCGTAGGCGACTAGAAAGATCCGACAAAAGATCTGTCATTTCTGTTTGTGAGTGCTTTGTTTTTTTTGCAAGTCTTTGTAGCGATGGTGTTGTTTGCGCAATCATACCGGTGAAATGAATCATGGCTTCGATAATGATGGTAACGGTTAAACCCCATTGAAATAATGTTGCGCTTGGAATGATGCCATAGACTGACATGAGCCAAGCAAAATGACCTGTAAGCAGTGTCAGTCGAGCCACCAGATAATATCCAGAAAAGGGAACGCTTTTGATGAAGGCAACAATGGCGTGTACGGTTAGCATGACAAGTGTGCTAACGATCAAAAAAGAGAGGGCCATGACATTAATTTTTTCTGGTGAAATAGTAAAAATAATGGCGCATAAAGCCGCAATGGCACCGATAGTGATTAATACCTTATCCATTTTTGGTAGATGTTCTTTGGTGTCAAGATAAAGTCTGGAAAAGAAGGCAATCGCGCATAAGCAGGACAGTGCTGCTAAGTTGTATATCCGTTCTTGAACATTGATTTGATTAGGAAACAGTTGCGATACTTGATCGTGAAGGGTTAGGTGTAAAGTAGCGATACCAAGCAAAAATACACCATATATAAGATACATAGAGCGTGATGTTTTTATGAAAAAGAACACATTGCAAACAAATAACGCCAGTAATATTCCAATCAAAACTCCAGTGAAAGTCAGATTTTTTTGATTATCTAGACTCATGTTCGAGAGCGTTTTTAATTCTATTTCAGCATTGATGGGCAAATAAGATGATAGCCTTAGATACAAGGTGAAAACTGGTGGTGTGTTGGTTGGAATAGGAAAAACATAATTTGGTGTTTGGATTTTTCTATTCTTATAAGGTCGTGCGCCACCCAGTTCGGCTTGAACCTGACTTTCGTATAAATTAGGCAGATAAATGTCTAGGTATTGTAGTCGAGGAGAATTTACTTCCAGTAATACTGGTGTATTGCTGGTGGTTCGTATCGCAATATCTGTACGAATCCAAATATTTCCCTTTACCAGCCCAAACTGCAAATAATCACGATTAATAGGGCGAAATCGCTTGGCGTACTTGTCAGAGGCAATGTCACTAAAAGAAAGGGTTTGAGCGTTATCGATAAAATAAGAGCCACTGTGGCCAATATTGAACGCACTGTTTGTGTCATCAATAATGGCTATGGTGTTTGCGCTCCATACTGTGTTGGAGATGCAGATAAAAAATAGTAAAATCAATCGATAAAGCAAAACACTAGCCCAAACTTATTATATAAAGGCTATCATTATTAACTAGATAGGGGATCGAATGCTATATCCAATTTTGGTGGAGTATTATGTTTGGTTTAGCTTGCTGCTGTTAGGCGTCACTTGGTTCGCAAGACAAGCGAAGCCGACAACGCGCACGAACCTCATGTATGGCTATGGAATGATTGCGGTTCTGGGTTTTTTACTGGGCTTGGATTGGGTTGCTGGTATTATCTTTGGGCTGATAGTGTTGGAAGCAGGACGCGTGTTTAAAGCCTGGCTAGACAAAAAAGAGTCTCAGTTGAAAAAATAAATCTAATGAAAGTATTGGATGTAAAAAAGGCCTCAATTGAGGCCTTTTTTACATTAGAGCGCGGAGATCTAAATCTGGATTATTTTTGCTCGCGAGTAATAGCGCGGTGGCCAATGTCTGTGCGGAAATACACTTTGTTCCAAGATATCTTATTAACAACGTCGTATGCACCCGCTTGGGCTTCTGCAACGGTGTCGCCAAGTGAAACAGCGCAAAGCACACGGCCGCCATTTGTTACGACCTTGCCGTCTTTCATTGTCGTACCCGCTTGAAATACTTTTTGATGAGCCGGCAGTGCGGCATCATAACCTGTGATGACATCGCCTTTTGGGTAATCGGCAGGATAACCGCCAGCCGCAAGAACAACGCCTAAGCTTGCACGAGGGTCCCAATCGGCTTTGACCGTGTCTAGCTTGCCATTGATCGCCGCCAAACACATTTGAGCCAAATCAGAACGCAAACGCATCATGATAGGTTGTGTTTCTGGATCGCCAAAACGACAGTTGTATTCCAGTGTCTTTGGTGTGCCATCTGCCGCAATCATTACGCCAGCGTATAAGAAACCACGGTAGCGATTGCCTTCCGCGTTCATGCCTCTTACTGTTGGCATAATCACTTCGCTCATGATGCGATCATGAATTTCTGGTGTAACAACTGGAGCTGGAGAGTAAGCGCCCATGCCGCCAGTGTTTGGGCCTAAATCGCCATTGTCACGCGCTTTATGATCTTGGCTGGTGGCCATTGGCAGAACAGTTTCGCCATCAACCATGCAAATGAAGCTGGCTTCTTCGCCGGTTAAAAATTCTTCGATAACCACACGGCTGCCTGCATCGCCAAAGGCATTGCCTTGTAGCATGTCTTCAACGGCTTCGATTGCTTCGGCTTCTGTTTGCGCCAAAATAACGCCTTTGCCAGCGGCTAAGCCATCGGCTTTTACAACGATTGGCGCGCCTTGCTGTTTGATGTAAGCCACAGCTGGCGCAATTTCAGTGAAGTTTCCGTACGCCGCTGTTGGGATGTTGTGACGTGCTAAGAAGTCTTTGGTGAAGGCTTTAGAGCCTTCCAGTTGCGCTGCGGCAGCGGTTGGGCCAAAGATTGCTAAGCCTTCCTTTTCAAACGCATCGACAACACCGATAACCAACGGTGCTTCAGGACCAACAATGGTTAGATCGATGGCTTCTTTTTTAGCAAATGCCACGAGCGCGTCAATGTCGGTCACACCGATATTGACGTTTTCTACTTTGTTTTCCATTGCTGAGCCAGCATTACCTGGCGCAACAAAAATCTTTTCTACTTGGCTTGATTCTGCCGTCTTCCATGCCAAAGCATGTTCACGACCGCCATTACCAATAATAAGAACTTTCATTCTGTTCATCCTTTATGGTCAATATTGTAGACGTTATTAATAACGACGCTATTAGTGACGGAAATGACGCATGCCAGTGAAGACCATTGCCATGCCAGCTTCGTCAGCGGCAGCAATAACTTCAGCATCGCGCATAGAGCCACCAGGCTGGATGACAGCTGTAATACCAGCTTGTGCTGCTGCGTCGATGCCGTCACGGAATGGAAAGAATGCATCAGAAGCCATCACAGAGCCCACGACTTCTAGGCTTTCGTCCGCGGCTTTAATACCTGCGATTTTTGCGCTGTAAACACGGCTCATTTGGCCTGCGCCTACACCAATAGTTTGCTCCGCTTTAGCGTAAACAATCGCGTTGGATTTAACGAATTTAGCGACTTTCCAAGCGAACAGAAGATCTTTAAATTCTTCTTCGCTAGGTTGACGTTTAGAGACAATTTTAAGATCGTCTAGAGTAATAGTGCCGTCGTCACGGTCTTGAACCAACAAACCACCATTAACACGCTTGTAATCCAGCGCTGTTGATTTGTTTGCTGACCATTGGCCACACTCAAGTAGGCGAACGTTTTGTTTCGCGGCCACGATGTCTGCGGCCTCTTTGCTCACGCTTGGCGCAATGATGACTTCAACAAATTGACGATCAACAATGGCTTGCGCTGTTTTTGCATCCAATTCTTGGTTGAAGGCAATGATGCCTCCGAAGGCAGACGTTGGGTCTGTTTGGAAAGCAAGATCGTACGCTTCAAATTGAGACGCGGCCGTTGCAACACCACAAGGGTTAGCGTGCTTAACGATCACACAGGCTGGCTTGTCGAAGCTTTTTACACATTCAAGCGCCGCGTCAGTGTCAGCGATATTGTTGTAAGATAACGCTTTACCTTGAATTTGTTTTGCGGTGCTAATGGACGCTTCTTTTGGATTGGCTTCCACATAGAAAGCGGCTTTTTGATGAGGGTTTTCACCGTAGCGCATTTCTTCTTGTTTGTTGAATTGTAAGTTGAATGTACGAGTGAAATCTTCGCTGCCACCTTCAACTTTTTTGCCTAGGAAGTTAGCAATCGCACCGTCGTAATGAGAAGTGTGCTCGAAGGCTTGTACGGCAAGATCAAAGCGTTGATCGTAAGTAAGGCCGCCATCTGCTTTTAACGAGGCTAATAAGCTGTCATAGCTTGCTGGTGAAACAACGATAGCCACGTCTTTGTGGTTTTTCGCCGCAGAGCGAACCATAGTAGGGCCGCCGATGTCGATGTTTTCAATCGCCATTGGAAGGTCGCAGTCTGGGCGTTCAATAGTTGCTTCGAATGGATATAGGTTAACTACAACCATATCAATTTCTTCAATGCCATGTTCTTTCATGATGGCGCCGTCGATGTCACGACGACCAAGAATGCCGCCGTGGACTTTTGGATGTAGTGTTTTTACGCGGCCATCCATCATTTCTGGGAAGCCTGTGTAGTCAGAAACTTCCGTTGCTTTAACATTGTTATCCAATAAAAGACGGTAAGTGCCGCCAGTAGATAGGATTTCAACGCCTTGAGCGGTTAGTTCACGCGCGAATTCGACAATGCCTGTTTTGTCGGAAACACTGATTAACGCTCGCTTGATTGGAGTCACTGCTTTTTGATTTGCCATCATGGTTCTCACAATTAATTAACACTAAATAAACAAGGGGAAGGTAATACGAAAAAAAGGGCGAATTCGCCCTTTTTTTCTTTGTGCTTATAGCATGCCGTATTGCTTCAACTTCTTGCGAAGTGTTCCTCGGTTTAAACCGAGGATAGTGGATGCTTTTGTTTGGTTATCCTTTGTGTAGTTCATGACAGACTCTAGCAAAGGCGCCTCAACCTCCGCTAAGACTAACTGATATAAGTCTGTTATTGGCTGCCCATCAAGATGAGCGAAATAGTTTTGCAATGCTTTTTCAACGTTGTCACGTAGTGTTTGTGACTGCTCTGAAGAAGCGGCTTGAAACGTATGAGTATGAGTTTGTTCTACCACAGAATGACCTTCTATTTTTAAAGCTAACCATTTATTAATGCGCATTGATCATCATAGAGGAAGAGGGATCTAAGTCTTCTTTTTTGATGTTCAGTACATTAAGTGTAAGGTTCGTTTGTCTACAGACAAACAAAGAACTCTTCCAATTTATCAATCTGCTCTTGCGTATTATCAATACGATTAAACAGGCTGCGAAATTGTGTTTTATCCGCTAACGTTTGCAAGTACCAACCAACATGCTTGCGAGCAATGCGCACACCTAAATAATCACCATAAAATTGGTGTAAAGCGTTTACATGGTTGATAACAAGCTGCCTTACCTCTGATAAAGACGGAGGCGCTAACAATTCATTTGTTTCTAAATAGTGATTTATTTCACGAAAGATCCACGGTCTACCTTGAGCAGCGCGTCCGATCATTATGCCGTCTGCGTTTGTGTAATCTTTCACGAACTTTGCTGATTCAGGGTCTTTGATATCCCCATTAGCAAAAATAGGAATGCTCAAGTGCCGTTTGATCTCAGCAATGGTGTCGTATTCAGCTGTTCCCTGAAACTTGCATTCTCGCGTTCTTCCATGAATGGCTAATGCTTGAATACCAATGTCTTCCGCCATTTTTGCAATTGTCAGACCGTTTTTTTGGTCTAGACTCCAGCCGGTGCGAATTTTTAGAGTGACAGGAACACTGACACTATTTACAACAGATTCCAGTATTTCACGAACAAGAGCTTCATCTTTAAGTAGCGCAGAGCCGGCGGCTTTATTGCATACTTTTTTGGCGGGGCAGCCCATATTGATATCAATGATTTGCGCACCTAACTCAACATTTTGTTGAGCGGCTTCTGCCATCATTTTTGGGTCGCCACCAGCAATTTGAACGGATCTCGGCGAGACTTCCGCATCGTGAATTAAGCGATGGCGGCTTTTTGTCGAGTTCCACAGGCGAACATCAGACGTGACCATTTCTGATACGACTAGACCTGCACCTTGATCATGGCAAAGTCGGCGAAAAGGCAAATCTGTTACACCAGCCATCGGCGCTAGAATAACGGGTTTGTCAACGCAATACGGGCCAATAGCAAATGCCATGATGTTCCTGAATACTGGATTGAATGTTAAAGATCGTCGACAGCGTCGAGCGGGCGTGAATAATACCTAGGCAATTGCTATTTTTGAAGTCTTGACAGACTGAAAATTGACTATTTTTTGTTCTTTTTTTGAGCTTAAGGGAGAAAACTCGAAAAACTAGTAGGATCGAGTGTCTGTAGGGAAGGCTCTAAGCTGATGAGTAACGGCTCGAGCACCTGGGTCTTGTATTGGAATGACTAAATGAATTGGGGTGTTTGGTGGCATGTAAGTGATGTCGAGAAAGTCTTTGTGCAAATAATCACTGGGTGCAAAGAGGCGAGCTGCAACGGGTAAGCCATTCAAATCAAAAAACTCGAGTGCGATTTTAGGCATAGGCTGAGAAAAATCACTGGTATTGGTAATAATGGCGTTTACCAGCAGTGTGTTTGGAATAGAGGGGTGGCTTTGTATGCGTACATGCTGAATCGTAATGGCGTTTATACTCTCAAATCTTGGTAGGACACAACCAGAGTAAGAGCAAATGGTTCTGTAAATGGATCGAAAGCTAGAAGAGCTGCTGCCTTCTACAAAGAAATGCGTAGCAACTTGACCTGATAGCAAAGCGAGGCCCAGTAATGAAGCAAAAAACCACAACCAAGGGGGCGTGTTTTTTTTGCGAATAGAAGGCTCATTTTCTCCCAATAGGGGCGCTAGGCTTTGTTGGGCGGATAGTTGCTCAAGAATGCTGTGCTGGTTTTTAATATCAGATGGGCGAGTTTGTTCCGATGCGGTTTGCGCCAAAGAATGCAAAGCAACCATATAATCTGGCTCTTTGGTGGGCGCAGCCTGCTTACTGGCGGTTGTTTCAGGTGGCAACGTACTTTTCGCTGGTTTGTTGATAGAGGCGGCGCTCGATGTTGCTTTGAGAGCGGCTTCCACTTCGGCAAGCTCTACTTCCCATGGAGCGGGTTCGTCTTGCCTTTTTGCTTCAGTCTGCTTTGCTGCTTTTGCTTCAGTCTGCTTTGCTGCTTTTGCTTCAGTCTGCTTTGCTGCTTTTGCGGAAGAGTCTAATGGCTGCGGAGTCGCTTCATGGTAAGAGTCGTAGTTTGTTTCGGTAATAACGGGCTTTTCTTCGCCCAGTGGATTCAGGTCGTCATCATTGAATAAGGTATGCAGCCAGTCTGGATTGACTATTTCTTCCACTGGAGCAAGTCGAGAGTCGACTATTTTGTCTGTGCCCTTGGGTTCGAGAGGTAGATACGTGCTGTCTATTTGCGCTTTTTCTTTAGCCGTAGTGGTGTTTTTAGGTTGTTTTGTGTCTGCGGTGGACTTACTACTAAGCGTTGTTTTGTTGTCTGCTACTTTAGTGGCATCAAAAATATGAAAACATTGACCGCATCGGACTTTCCCCTTGGCCATGCTTAATACTTCATCGCTTACACGAAATGCGGTTGAACATTTAGGGCAACGTGTAATTAGGCTATTGGCCATGGAGTAGTATCTTCCTGTTCAAAACTGTACTAAATGAATGGAGTGTTATGCGTTTTTGGTGCCAACGATACGAACCCACTCTTCCCTTTCCGTAATCGATTCAATCGTAAACCATTCTTGGTACGCTTGAATGACTTCCTCTGCTTGGTTGGCAAGTATGCCAGACAGTGCTAATTGACCACCGGTTTTAACCAGCGCAGAAATGGTTGGCGCTAAGTGTGCAAGAGGGCCAGCAAGAATGTTAGCGACTACAATATCAGCTTGTAAGTCAGATTCATAAGGTGGCAACTTTATGTCTATCCGACTTGGATCGATATTATTGCGTTGAGCATTTGCTTCGGTTGCTTGGACTGCTTGAGGGTCAATGTCGATACCAACCATGTTGTTAGCGCCAAGCAGCAAACCTGCAATCCCAAGAATACCAGAGCCACAACCATAATCTATGATGGTTTTGTTTTGACAGTCGATACTGTCTAACCATTGCAGGCAAAGTGCCGTCGTCGGGTGAGTTCCTGTGCCAAAGGCTAATCCTGGGTCTAGCATCAAGGTGATGGCATCAGGATCAGGTACTTCACGCCAGCTTGGGCATACCCAGAGACGTTTGCCAAATTGGATTGGATGATAGCTGTCCATCCACTCTCTTTCCCAATCTTTGTCTTCAAGTATTTCAATTTTCATGTCGATGTCGGTTTCACCAAGGGATGTGGCTTTGTGTTCAACGACCGGGCGAATGTGTTCAATGTCCGCATCGGCTTCGAACAGGCCCGTGATTTTAGTGTTTTTCCACAATGGTGTTGTGTTTAACTCTGGTTCGTACACTGGATCGTCATGAACATCTTCAAAAGTGACAACCATAGCGCCGCAGTCGAGAAGCGTGTCTTCGAAAGCAGGGACGTGATCTGGAGTGGTATGGATACGTATTTGAAGCCAAGGCATAAAGTGGAGTCCAACAATAAACAAAACAAGAATAGAATAGCGAAGCTTGGTGCGAGAGGCGAGAGGAAAATGATTGCCTCTAGTGATTTATGTCATCACTAGAGGCAAAGCGACAGCCTTTATAGGCCGAGTTTTTTCTCTAAGTAATGGATATTAACGCCACCAGCAATGAAATTAGCGTCATTTGCTAGTTCTTTTTGTAGCTCTATATTGGTTTTAATACCATCGATGAATGTTTCATCTAGAGCGCCGGAAAGGCGTTTTAAAGCAGCGGTACGGTCTGGCGCATGGCAAATGATTTTGGCGATCATAGAATCATACGTTGGCGGAACGGTGTAGCCACTGTACAAATGAGAGTCAACACGAACACCCATGCCACCTGGCGCGTGGAAGTAGTCCACTCTACCTGGGCATGGCATGAACGTTTTAGAGTCTTCCGCATTGATACGAGATTCAACGGCGTGACCGTTTAGCTTGATATCTTCTTGCTTCATTGACAGCTTCAAACCACTGGCAATACGAAGCTGTTCTTTCACAATATCAACACCCGTTACCATTTCAGTCACTGGATGCTCAACCTGAACGCGTGTGTTCATTTCAATAAAGTAGAAACGGCCATCTTCATACAAGAATTCGAACGTACCGGCGCCGCGGTAATTAATCTTGATACAGGCGTCTACACAGGCTTTAAAGCAAGCTTGGCGTGATGTCTCATCAAGCATTGGTGCTGGCGCTTCTTCCAATACTTTCTGATGACGGCGTTGTAATGAACAATCTCGGTCATACAAATGAACCGCGTTGCCTTGGCCATCAGCCAGTATTTGTACTTCTACGTGACGAGGGTTTTGTAGGAATTTTTCCATATAAACCGTGCTGTCACCGAAGTAAGAACCTGCTTCAGATTGTGTGATGCTAATGGATTTTAGTAGGCTGCCTTCGTTGTGAACAACGCGCATACCACGACCACCACCACCGGCAGCGGCTTTTATAATGACAGGAAAGCCAATTTCATTAGCGACACGAATACACTCTTCAGGATCCGTCGGTACTGGACCGTTTGAGCCTGGAACCGTTGGTACTCCCGCTGCTTTCATTGCTTTAATGGCAGACACTTTATCGCCCATTAAGCGAATTGTTTCTGCTTTAGGTCCGATGAAAGTAAAGCCAGAGCGTTCAACTTGCTCTGCGAAATCGGCATTCTCTGCAAGGAAACCATAGCCTGGGTGAATAGCAGACGTGTCTGTCAATTCTGCCGCACTGATGATTGCAGGAATATTTAAATAGCTTTGTGCTGAGGGATTTGGCCCTATGCAGATAGACTCGTCTGCAAGGCGCACGTGTAACAAGTCGCGGTCAACTTTAGAATGAACCGCAACAGTTTTGATACCGAGCTCTTTACACGCACGTAAAATACGTAGCGCGATTTCGCCTCGGTTAGCAATCAATACCTTATCGAGCATGATGAAACCTACTGCTTTGGATTAAATGATAGTAATAAGTGGCTGATCGAATTCAACTGGTTCGCCGTCTTCAACAAGAATAGCGCCAATTGTGCCAGACTTATCAGCTTCAATTTGGTTCATCATTTTCATTGCTTCAACGATACAGATTGTATCGCCAGCATTCACTTTTTGGCCAACTTCAATAAAAGACTTAGCACCTGGTGCAGAAGACTTGTAGTAAGTGCCGACCATAGGAGAGTTAACGATATGTCCTGCTATCGCGGCTGGTGCTTCAGGAGCCGCCGTAGGGGCAACTGGAGCAGGCGCTTGTGCTTGTGGTGCCATCATTGGAGCAGTCATTTGTGCCATAACAGGGGCACCACCACGACTAATGCGAACGGCTTCTTCGCCTTCTTTAATTTCAATCTCGTAGACGTTGGATTCTTCTAAAAGCTCGATTAGTTTTTTGATTTTACGAATGTCCATGATTACTCTCTTCTGTCTGTATTTGTGGCTCAGTGTTTGTGTCAGTCACTGACTATTATAATTCTGCTTACGTTATTCTGTAACAGAGCTTTTATAAAATACATTTTGTAAAAGCTGGTAACCCGAAATTATCGATAAAAAGCGTGATATTGTCCAGTTATGCGGCAAAAAAACCTAAAAATGTTTGCACTGGTTGTTTTTTAATCTTTTGTAAATCATCTTGTTTTATCGATAAATAATGGTATCTAAACGATCTATCAGAGAGCGTTTAGTTGGCTCGCCCATCAAACTGAGTTCTTTTCGCTCTTTTCCTTCAGTGTCTAAAAAAACCAAAGAGGGTGGCCCAAATAAATTGAACTGTTTCATTAAAGCTTGGTTGTTGGTTGAGTTTTCTGTCACATCGACCCTAATCAGCCGTACCTTATCAAGACGCGGTAACACCTCGGCAGATACAAACATTTCTTCTAGTACTTTGCAGCTGATGCACCAATCTGCATAAAGGTCTAACACAATAGGGCGAGAGTCTTGACTCGCAATAATAGCATCGAGCTCTTCCAAGCTGGTGATAGTGGCATCAAACACTCTTATATCTTCGTTTATATGTGTTGAGGTTGAGGATAACTTTTTCAAGGGCTGTAACGGACTGCTGCTGCCGGTCAAACCACCGATAAACTCAGTGGTTCCAAGAAGGAAAAATCCTAATGCCAAAAACCAGCGAAAAGGGTGTGAGGAAACGTGATGTGCTCGGTGAATAAAGTAACTGCTCACAGCAATCGCTAAAAAGCTCCATAAATACAAATGGCTACTGATAGGTAACCAGCGAGTAATTAACCAAATGGACATTGCGAGCAGTGCAAACCCCATGAACACTTTAATGTCATGCAGCCATTCACCACTTTTGGGCAGTACCTTCGGGCCGAATAGGCCAACTAATAATAGTGGAACACCCATGCCGAGCGCCATGATAAACAGCATTATCGCGCCATACCACGCATCACCTTGGCTACTTATATACAGAAGTGTTCCTGCTAATGGCGCCGAAACACAAGGTGACACAATTAACGTCGAAAACACCCCAGCCAGAAAAATACTTATGCTCGATTTCCACGCAGAATCCGAAGGTTTACTGGTCATTTGTAGTCGTTGTTGCCATGCTGTTGGTAGTCTTAATTCATAAACACCAAACATTGCTAAAGCGAGTACAACAAAAAGAAGGGCGCTGACGATCAATAAAATAGGGTTTTGTAATTGTGCTTGTAAATTCAGTTGAGTGCCGAAAATACCGACTAATCCACCAATGGTGGCATAAGTCAGTGCCATGGCTAAAACATAAACCAAACTGTAATAGAATGCGCCTAATTTCGAATGGCGAGTGCCAATGACAATTGCGCTGACAATAGGCACCATCGGAAGGACGCAAGGCGTGAACGATAAGAGTAAGCCCAGTCCAAATAAAACCGTTAAAGTGATCCATGGGCTGCTTGTTTGGAGTAGTTGAGTCACGGATTGAGCTTCAGAAGGTAAAACAAGCTTGTCTTTTGAAGCCGTGGGCGTGTTGATAACTTGAGAGCCTAAAAGGCTTTTTGGTGCCTCCGAAGATAAGGCTGGCACAGTGAATTGTATGGGCATTTTCTGTGGCGCATAGCATAGCCCCTTATCAGCACAGCCTTGATAAGAAAGGAATCCATTAATTTGGGTACCAGCAGCAAGCTTAATATCATAATAAATAGGCAGAGTGAGTTGGTGACGATAAACCGTGACGTCACCATAATAAGCATCCTGTTTGCTTTCGCCGACCGGAAATGCAGAAAAATGCAGGTTATCGGCCTGTTCGCCAGACAAACTAAACTGTTCTTGATATAAATAGTAACCGTCACTAATCTGCCACGTCGCTAACATTTTACCGTCTTTAGGGGCCGATGTTGAGAGTTGAAAAGCTTGCTCAACAGGCAAAAACTCTGGCTGGGAAAGCGATGTCGTAGGAGCAAAAGTGAAAGCTTGAGATGTACTGTGAAGTGTTAGTAAGAACAATAGAGCAAATAGGCGCATAAAAATCTTCAATCAGATTGAACGTGTTGTTTAAATATAACATGCATGTTTCATCATATTCGATGGTCAGTGTAGACTACCAATCCACCTTAAAGTTGCCAATCGCAAGGGGACAAATTGAGTAAAAACCAAGTATATTTTCTATTTATGGCACTTTTCCTTACAGGGTGTCAGACAAATATCGCACCCTCGGAGCAAGGCGAACCACGACAAGAGAAAGTTTCTGAGCCTGATCCTAAATCGGCATCGGCGGAGCTAGCACCGGTAATCAATGTGCCCGATATGAAGAAAACTACCGCCATTTCACCAGAGCAAATAAAGTCGAGAGCAGCTAAACGCTTGACGTTGAGTTTAATTGCACAAGGTGAAGATGCGCTGTCTGCGGATCGACTTTTAACGCCAGAAGACGACAACGCTAATTTATATTTCCAAGCAGCATTAGGCCGCGACCCAGGTAACTTTAGAGCGATTCAGGGGATTGCGGCGATTGTGGATGTATATACTCAGTGGGCGTGGGATGCAGCAAGAAGCCGAGATTATATTCAATCCGCTCGATATTTAGAGTACGCTCGTTCGGTTAATCCAGAAGACCCTGTTATTGTCGAAATGACCTCACGTGTCAAGGATCTGAAAGCAAAGCGTGAGCATGCTGCAAAGGTAGTTTCTAAAAAATCAGAGCCCAAAGAACCACAAGTTGGACAATATTTTTTGCCAGAAACACTTTTTAGTTTGAGTGAAGATGAGATAATTGCACAAATTCAGCCTATTATAGACGAGGTTGCAAAAACAGAGCAGTCAATCGAAATTTACTGGCCAAATGACAAACAAGCGCGGTTGATTTATCAGATAATCAACAGTCGCATTACAGCATTTCGTGTTCGTGCGATGACCTATCATCGTGCTGATTACATGGTGGAATTAAAACAAGATTAAGGTAGGTCAATAATGTCGTGGGTAACGAATAAATTACAGGGTTTAACGCCAAGTATTAACTTTTCAGGTATGGGGAAAATCGCCGTATCTGCCGTACTGGTTGTCGCTGTGCTGTTGACCTTTTTGGGTATGTATTGGAGCAGTGAGCCAGATCAATTTGACGTGGTGTCCTCCGCGAAAGAAAAAGCGGCAGAGCAAGGGTATTTAAACAACAGTAAAAAACTGGTTGAAGGCTATACGACCGCTAGTACGCTGCACACCATTATTGAAACATTGCTGGATAAGCCCGGTGGTTTTATCACCAATGATGTTATGCCACCAGGCCTTTTTATGGACAATATGCCAGCGTGGGAATTTGGCGTATTGGTACAGTCACGAGATTTGGCTAGGGCTTTTCGTAAAGAATTTAGCCGGTCACAATCACAATCCACAGAAGACGTGAACTTAAAAATAGCAGAACCACAATTTAACTTTGATACCAAAAGCTGGGCATTACCATCCAGTGAAAGCGAATACCGTCGTGGTAATAAAGAATTGATGGAATACCTAAATCGTTTGGCGGGTACCACGAATAATAAAGCACAATTTTATGCACGTGCTGATAACCTTTCGGATTGGTTGTCTGACGTTAGTACTCGTTTAGGCAGTTTGTCTCAGCGTTTATCCGCAAGTGTGATAGATGACGAGCCTCAATTGGAATCGGATGAGAACAGTCGTTATGTGCGTACACCTTGGTCTAAAGTCGACGATGTTTTCTATGAAGCACGCGGTACAAGCTGGGCCTTGGTTCACATGCTTCGAGCGGTAGAAGTGGACTTCTTTTTTACCTTACAGGATAAAAATGCCCTTGTTAGCTTACGTCAAATCATTCGTGAACTAGAAGCAACCCAAGCCAATGTTTGGTCACCATTCATCCTAAATGGCAGTGGTTTTGGCGTATTGGCTAACCATTCTTTAGTCATGGCGTCGTACGTTTCTCGTGCTAATACAGCGATTATCGACCTTCGTCGTTTGCTTGAACAAGGCTAGCGCGGCGTTTATGTCAATGAACAATAACAGGGTTATTCGTCCGGCCATGTTGGATGATGCCCCTGTTATATTGGATATTTTTCAGCAATGCGACCGGTTTGCCAGCACAGGCTATCGACAAGATAATATTAACTTAATTGATGTAATGGACTGGCTAGAAAGCGTCACAGACAAACATCCCCTGCTGGTGCTTGAAGAGCAGGGCATCGTTATCGCTTGGTGCTCTGTCGAAGCCTTTTATGGTTTACCTGCCTTTGATACCGCCTGTGAAATTAGCTTCTACGTCTTACCAAATTGGCAGGGTCAAGGCATCGGAACTCAGCTATTTCGTCATCTAGAAACAAACCGCACCGCACTTGGTTTTACCCACCTTATTGCCTATGTCTATTCCAGCAACCTCAACAGCCAAGGCTTCTTCAAACGCCAAGGATTTGATGAATGGGGTTTATTACCAAACATCGCCCAGAATGAAAACATCACAGAAGATGTATACCTTCTTGGAAGACAGTTTTAGTTCTTCAAGTATATTTGTTCCCTCTCAATGACTTTGTATTCCCGACCTTTATTCCGCTCTGCTGAGCGGGTAACTTTTATCCAGATCCATAAAAGTAACCAAAAGGTCTCTTTAAGGTCTTTAATGCCTGATTTTCTTCATAAGAGCATGATTGCTTCCTACGCTCCTTTTATCGTAAGGCATGGATTGTTTATTTGGTGAGAGATGACTCGTCAAACAATGACTCTGAAACGCCATAAAGTCGCGCAACGTTGTTGCGTCGAAGCCGCTTCTTTAGTTTATATGGTTCCATTCAAACGCTTTGTATCCCCGACCTTTCTTCCGCTCTGCTGAGCGGGTTACTTTTTGCTAGCGCCCAAAAAGTAACCAAAAATTCGCTTTAAGATCTTTAATGCCTCATTTCTTTCATCGAAGAATAACTTTTCCTACGCTCTAGAGCAGTAAGGCATAGATTGTTCTTTTAGTAAGATTTAAACCTTCAAACAATGACTCTGAAACTCCATAAAGTCGCGCAACTTCGTTGCGTCGAACTGCACTGCACTGCACTGAAAATTAAAACGCAATTAATGTGTAGATATACAGTCTATTTTTGAAATGAACGCATTTTTGCGCGTTTAGCCATTTTAAATAAACCAGTTGTGCGTGTTTTGTACTGGTAGAAAGTAATAAAGTCTTTCAGTATCAATGAATAAGATTATCGACCGCCGAAATAACGCGCTGTGGATAAATGAAATAACACGCATGCTCGTTTTTTTTGTTTTAATTTTTATGAATATCTTTATTAAATGTATATTATTCAGATGATTGTGAAGGTGTTGAAAGGGATTTAATATTGTCTAAATACGCATGCGCATTAACAAAATGTTAGGTTTTAAGGAGAGTTCGGTGTCGGATAAAATGATCGAAGATATTAAATCAGGGAAATATGATCGTAAACAACTGGAAAACTTATATTCCAATGCTGAAAGATTAAACCGCACGGATTTAATTCCTATCATTAAAGAATCACTGAAAGAGCTAGATTCTAGATCGTATTCCAAGCGATTTGTTAAACCAATTAGAGATAAAGTTAAAGAAATAGCTATGGAGATTGCTGAGTCTGAAAATTGGGCCAATTGGGAGAATAATAAAGTTGGTAATGGAGTTAAGCCAGGTGGAGAAATGTTAAACGGTGAGTTATTAGCTGAATTTTACTTTTCTTATAAACATGATTCATGGAAAAAATCCTCATATTTAGCTGTATTTCAACGAGAAGAGAATAGCGCTGTGGGATATACAGTCCAAGCACATGATCAAGAACTAGTTACAGTCTATTCATCCGAAGACGCTATAAAGCTATTTCACAGTGCAATTAAAACCTAACAAGAAATGAAACAGGGACTAAAAACAGCGGGCTGTTCGCTTCGCTCCATTTTAGCCCACTATTTTTAGCCTGTTAATTGGGCGTTAAGAAACATAGTAGAGCATTTGAAGTTCCGAAGAAGTTCAGTTCGACGCAACAGCGTTGCGCGATTTTATGGCGTTTCAGAGTCAGTTAAAAATACCCTTCCTAGCAACACCAAAAAACAATCTATGCCTTACGATATAACGAGCGTCGGTAAAGCTATTCTTCGATGACAAAAGTCAGGCATTAAAGATCTTAAAGAGACCTTTTGGTTACTTTTATGGATCTGGATAAAAGTTACACGCTCAGCAGAGCGGAATAAAGGTTGGGAATACAAAGCGTTTGAATGGAACCCAAAGAAGAGATTAACCCCATCCTAGCCTTCCCCTTGAAGAAAGGGGAAGGGACTAAATCCACGCCCAGCAGAGCGGAATAAAGGTTGGGAATACAAAGCGTTTGAATGGAACCCAAAGAAGAGATTAACCCCATCCTAGCCTTCCCCTTGAAGAAAGGGGAAGGGACTAAATCCACGCCCAGCAGAGCGGAATAAAGGTTGGGAATACAAAGCGTTTGAATGGAACCCAAAGAAGAGATTAACCCCATCCTAGCCTTCCCCTTGAAGAAAGGGGAAGGGACAAAGCCCACGCTCAGCAGAGCGGAATAAAGTTTAGAAATACAAAGGGTTTGAATGGAACTAAAAAAGAAAAATCACATCCTTTGGTCTTTTTAATAAAGGTTCCTAGCAGGCAATTTACTTTCACTGGTCTGGTCAGTATATTTCTAGTTCAATGTAGCGTTAGGTAAATAAAATTAAGTACAAATTATCCAAGGGGGTTCAATGTATAAGGGAAGTTGTCAGTGTGGTTCAGTCCAATTTTCATTGCATGGAAGCGTCACCGATATTATTCATTGTCACTGCTCTTTGTGTCGAAAAGCGAGTGGTAGTGCGTATGTAACGAATGGTTTTATAAATGCACAGGATTTAGACCTTGTTGATCATGAGAAGTCGCTGACTTTTTATGAAAGTAGTGAAGGTAAGAGGAAGTATTTTTGCAAAAAATGCGGCGTTCCAATCTATAGTTCGAATGCTCAATCACCAGATAGATATCGATTGCGTTTAGGTTCACTGGATTCGGATATTTTAGAACGTCCAATGTCTCATAATTTTGTAACTTCAAAAGCAAACTGGGAAAATTTGGATGCAGAACTACCTCGTTACGATGAGCATGAACCGGGGCGAAAGTAGGCATTTAGAAGGAATGCAAGGGTTTAGTGATTAGTAAGCGACACTCTCTTCTATGCTTGAAATTCTGAAGAAACTCGTTCGACGCAACGAAGTTGCGCGACCTTATGGAATTTCAGAGTCAGTGTTTGATGGTCTATCTCCCACCAAATGAACAATCTATGCCTTACGATATAAGAGGCGTAGGTGGCAATCATGTTTCTATGAAGAACCAATGCGTTGCTCTTAAAAGCGAATTTTTGGTTACTTTTTGAGTGCTAGAAAAAAAATTACACGCTCAGCTTTTCCAGAATTAAAGAGCGGAATAAAGGTTGGGAGTATAAAGCGTTTGAATGGAAGCTTATTTTGGTAATCACAAGAGATTGATTCCCGCCTTCGCGGGAATGACTCGTCCTGAGGGTCAGGGATTATCCCTTGTTACATGGGCTCAAATACCGAGCCTAAGCTCGGAACAAACAGTTTATTGTACATGCGGCTGGCGTAGTCGTCTGTCATGGAGGCCATGTAGTCACAGATGATACGTAACCCATTTTCGCCGTTGTCTTGACTTTTGCGCCATTCAGTGGCGATTTCCCTTGGTAATAATCGATTAGGGTCGGCGGTGTAGGCTTCGAACATTTCTAACAACATTTGCTGGCCTTTGTAGACGAGCATTTGCACTTCTGGGCGTTGAATGATGTGCTGCATTTCGAACTGTTTTAACAAGTTTAATGCTTGTCGTTGGCCTTCTGGCAGTCCGACTTGAAAGCGCAGCAGAGGATGTTCGAATCTTGTATTTTCAACCACTTGGCATGAGGTGATGAACCAGCTGACTAAGCTGCCAATGGCTTCTTTGCGTAGGTGGCTTTGTCGGCTAAAAAGTTGTGTGCGAATGCTGTTGAGGTTTTCAGCTAAGTAGGGTGAAGCCAGTGCGGCGAGTTTGGGTTCTAAATGTTCTAGCCACATGTCTTTTGTGACCATGCCCAAGACGATGGCATCTTCTAAATCGTGTACGCCGTAAGCAATATCGTCGGCTAGGTCCATGATGCTGGTGTCAAAGCTAGCGTGTGTGGCTTTCGCATGGCTATCTGCATGTTTGCGTTGTACTGTTTGTAGCAAGGTTCTATCTGCTTGGCTGAAAGGGTCAAGTATCCAATCTAAAAGGTCTTGTTCTTCTTGATACACGCATTTTGGTGGTGACCAATTGGAGGCTTTGAATTGGCGAAAACTGGCCGGCTTCTCTGGGTATTTTCCCACCACATTAGCGTGTAAAACCGGATATTTTAAAAGCCCTAATAAAGTGCGGCGCGTGACGTCCATGCCGTAAGTTGGGGAGTAAGATCCACGCTTGCCGAGGATCCGTAAGGATTGCGCGTTGCCTTCAAAGCCGCCGTTAGATTGCATCATGTAATTTAAGGCGACTTCACCACCGTGGCCAAAAGGTGGATGTCCTATGTCGTGGCTTAGGCAGATGGTTTCAATTAAGGCGTCGTCGGCCAGCCATGTTTGGAAGCTGGCCTCTTGTGGTGAGCTGTGTTTGAGTTGATGCACGATGCCGTTGCCAATTTGAGCGACTTCTAAAGAATGGGTTAAGCGCGTGCGGCTATAGTCATTTTGTCGAATCGCGAGAATTTGAGTTTTGGACTGTAAACGACGAAAAGCGGCGCTGTGAATGATGCGAGCACGGTCGCGCTGGTAAGGCGTGCGGTAGTCGTTTTCTCGGGATTCTTGATGACCAGATTGTCTTTCGTGCCAAGCTAACATTTCATCTTGTGCGTTTGTCATGTTTGTAATCCACCAATGTCAATAATTACCAATCTTTCATGAAAACACGATATAGGTCAATGTTCGTAAAAAAAGCCTTGGGCATAATGTAATCTATTATAAGGAATCTTTATGTTTAATACTCAGCATCTCACGACATTTAAAGCCTTGGTTGAAAAAGGAAGTTTTACTCAAACGGCAAAGCTGTTGGGGCTAACGCAGCCTGCGGTGAGTCAACACATTCAAAAGCTAGAACGAGGGTTAGGAGAGCCATTGCTGATTCGTCATGGTCGTACGACGGAGGTGACGGAAGCGGGGAAGGTGTTGCTTCAACATATAAAAGAACTGGAAGTATGTTATGAGGAGTTCACGGCGTCATGGCAAATGTATGCGAAGTCTACGGCTAGTCCTGATGTAGAAGAAAATAAAAATGGCTGATGAGTATCAGCCATTTTTTGTTAGTAAATGCGTATTTATTGTTAAGTGGTTGGTATTAAATTGCCAATGTGCAAACCACACTCTTTGTTTTCAGACTCTTCCCACCACCAACGACCTTCGCGTTCATGTTGATTTGGTAAGATAGCTCGAGTGCAAGGTTCACAACCTATACTGGTAAACCCTTTTAGGTGCAATTCATTGTAAGGTACATCGAACATTTTAATGTAGTTCCAAACGTCCTCCGAAGACCAGTTTGCCAAAGGGTTGAACTTGAATAGGTCTTTTTCATCAGTACTGAACGCGCTGTCTTTCTCGGCAAAAGCCAATACATTACGCGTGCCGGGACTTTGGTCTTTTCGTTGGCCTGTAATCCATGCATCAAGTGTCGCCAGTTTACGCTTGAGTGGCTGTACTTTTCGAATACCACAGCATTCTTTATGACCATCTTCAAAAAAGCTAAATAAGCCTTTTTCGTGGGTGAAGCTTTCAAGTGCTTCACGATCAGGTGAAAGAATGTCGATTTTTATCTTGTAGTGTGTCCGGATTTGTTCGATAAACCGGTAGGTTTCAGCGTGCAAACGGCCAGTATCAAGAGAGAATACGCGTACGTTTTTGTTCGCTTTTACGGCCATGTCGATCAGTACGACGTCTTCTGCGCCACTGAAGGAAATAGCAAGGTTGTCGAACTCTTTCATCGCGTTGTGGATGATTTTCTGTGCTTCGTCTTCTTTGTTATTGGCAATAAAAGACGCTAAATCAAATGCAGACATAGGATTGTGCACCCTGTTCTAAGTTACGTTGGTTGTACCATATCAAGTTGCGGTCACGAAAGAAAAGACGAAAGAACACTAACCTTATAATGCTTAAAGCGGGTGCTTAGCGGATATGTCTTGCTAGGGTTTGATAAAGTCCAAATAAAATGCCCGCGGTCACACCCCAAATGCGAATTTCCTGATATTCAATTTCGAAGTAGCCACGCGAGACGGTGTCGAGTTTTTTCGTTTTAAAACGATAGTTATCAGGAGTGAGTAAATGGCGTAATGGCACCCAATGGACAGATTTCACCTCGTCTTCACAAAGACTTAATTCACTTTTTCGCGTCATTTCAGCCACGATAGGCTTGATGCAAAAACCAGACAGGGTGCAATACTCGCCCAGCTCACCGAGTAAATCGAAACAGTCAGGTGCTAGGCCAACTTCTTCTAAGGTTTCACGCAATGCGGTGTATTGGATGCTTGCGTCTTCTGGGTCATGCTTGCCCCCAGGAAAAGCGATTTGACCTGGGTGATTGCGCATGTGCAGTGCGCGTTGAGTTAGGAGTACGAAAAGCTCTCCACTCTCAGGCTCTCGCCAAATAGGAATTAAGACGGCAGCAGAGCGATACTTTAGGTCATAACCACTGGGAAACATTTCTTCATCTGGGTTATGAATTTGTTGTGCGTAGGGTTCTCTGTCTAATGCTGCGCGGATATCGTCCAAGCTCAAATCAATTGGAGGAGCATTTAAAAACTGCTCTATGTCAGACATGATACGGCCTATTTCAAAAAGTCTTGTTCTAGAGTATGGGTTAATTTACCTACTTTGGTAAAGGTTTCTTGATATTCTTCTTGGCATTTTGAGTCGGCGACCAACCCACCACCAGCCCAGCAATGTAGGTTGCCGTGATCCGCTACTAGGGTTCGTATGGTGATACTGGAGTCCATTTGTCCATTTGCACTGAAATACGCAATCGAGCCACAGTAGGCTGAGCGTTCATGAGGTTCTAGCTCGTCAATGATCTCCATGGATCGAATCTTAGGCGCCCCCGTGATAGAGCCGCCGGGGAAGCTTTGATGAAAGACTCGAATAGCTTGGTCTGTTTGATCGATTCGGCCTTCTACCGTCGACACAAGATGATGCACATTGGCGTAGGTTTCTAAGGCAAACAGCGCAGGGACTTTAATACTTCCCGTCAGACAAGTACGACCTAGATCATTGCGCAGTAGATCAACAATCATTAGATTTTCTGCGCGGTCTTTGGTGGAAGACAGTAGCCAGTTGGCGTTGGCTTTGTCTTCTTCTGGCGTTGCGCCACGAGCGACCGTACCTTTTATCGGCTTGGATTCTATTCGACCTTGATCGCACAATAGAAAGCGCTCTGGCGAGTGACTTAACAGGCTTTGCTGTGGCGAAATTTCCATATACGCCGAAAATGGCGTAGGGCAAACTTCTCTTAAGGCATGATAGGCCGTGAAGGTGTCACCCTGATACCGACTGGAAAAGCGTTGTGCGAGATTGACCTGATAACAATCCCCAGATTGGATATAGTCTTGCACGGCAGAGAATTTTTGGGCGTACTCAGCTTTTGTCATGTTCGAGGTGAAAGGGGTTTTCAAAGAAAATGGATTGGTGTGGTTGAGTTCATGTTTTACCAATACATCGTCGCAAGCGCTGGTGAAGCGGTTAATGAGGTCGGCCGCATCTTCTTGAGTACACCAAGGTGCCATGATGAGCTGAGTCGTTTTTTCTTTATGAGATGTGATAACGCCCCAAGCGTAAAGCCCCACACTTAATGTATCTAATTGAATGTCGTGCTTGACTGTGTCAGGCAATTGCTCAACAAAATGGCCGCTTTCATAGCCATAATACCCTAGTAACCCCCCGGTAAAAGGCAGGTCTTTTGGTGCGGATTTCGCCCAAGGTTCTTGGCAAATGAGCGTCATTAATTCGTTCAACAGCGTCATCGGATTGTTTGTATTGCTTAACGTGTAAAGTGGTGTTGTATACCAAGTGATCGGCTGACTGCTGTATGATGGATGAATGCGTGCCAGCGGGTTAGCGACTAATATGTCGTAGTTCGTATCTGGAAAGTGTTCGTGATTACTGTCAAGTAAGGCTGGGTAAGGCAAGTCTCGTATGGCAGAAAAGAAAGACAATAAAGACGCCTGATAAGGGAGATTTACCCGTGTAATTTCTGACATTTTTTATCAATACCTAGTAATATGCATTCGTGCTTCTTAGAGCAAACATTGTATTCTTTTACTAAGATTCCTCACAGGTTAATTACAAGTGTCTGACATTTTTTTTCTTTCTTTACCTAATGCGGACATTGCGTACCGTCTTTACGAAAATCCCGCAGCCAAAACCGACCGAGCCTGTCTGCTGTTGCATGGTGCCGGCGTGGCTGGGGAAATTACTTATTCCCCTATGTTGCCGTACTTTACTCAATGGCGTTGGATGCTGGTACCCGATTTAAAGGGCATGGGCGAGTCTTTTCATCAACATGGTGAAGAAGGCGCGGTGTCGATTGCGGAGTTAACCGATGAAATCGAAGCGCTGTTGACGCATGTGAAATGGGATGACTTTGATCTTGTGGCTTATTCATTAGGTGGTTTGGTTGCGCTCAACCTGAACTATCAGCGTAGTTTACATGGGAAGACGACAGTGAAAATGGCTTTGTTAGAGCCTGCGTCGTTGGATCGAGAAGACTTATCTACCTTGATGGATGTGCGTCAGAAATACCGCCATGCGTCCAAATTGATTCATGACACCGGAGATGTAGAACTTGGTGTGGCGTCGTTTATGGATGGTGTGTCGCCTAATCGTCGTAAGCATCCTGTGGCAGAAGCAACAACACAATCTCGGCTTGCTCATCGGCCGTTTGGTTTTGCGCATGCATTGGATGCGGTGACGGATCATGTTGAAGTGATGGCAAATGAACCCGCGTTAAGGCGAGCCATAATAAACGCGTCAGAGCAGGTTTTTTTGTTTTCTGGAGAATTAAGCCATGAGGCATTAAAGCAGCATTATGAGCTATTGAGCTTACAGAATGACGCTTGGCAACACAAAATCATGAGTGCATGTGATCACTCTTTGCCTTTTCAAAAACCAAGGCAAATTGCCAATCATATTAACAAATGGTTTGCGCTGATTTAAGTGTCACTATTATCTGATGTGATCGGATAGAATAAATGAAAAGAGCAGGGCGCTCTTTCTAATCACTACGTAAAACAAGGAGGTTTTCTATGAGCCATCAACACGGCTTTTCTTTGCTAGAGCTGCTATGTGTTTTAGCCATTCTGAGCATTTTAGCCTATGCCGGTTCCGCGCAATTTTTGACGGTCAGTCAAAACGCCAAAGACAAAAGCACAATAAAAATTGAAATGAAGCGACTGTCTAATGCGCTTACACAAGCTCGCCAATTGGCGGTGGTGAGTGGCCATGCCAGTTTTTTGTGCGGTGGTGTTCATTGTGACGGCGATTGGTCTTCTGGTTATCGACTGTATCAAATTCAAGGTATTGGTGGTGCAGAAAAAAAGTATCGGCAGATCACCTTTAACGCCTTATTAGACGTATCTTGGCGTGGCTTCCCTTCGCAAAAAAAACAAATAGAATTCCACTCTAACGGTTTGTCAGGTTACCAAAACGGTACGTTTGAATTTTGCTTAGGCACCTGGCAGGCGAATTTGATATTAAATCAAAGTGGGCGCTTTTATACCTCTGACCCGCAAGAAAAAAACGGGGAGGCATGCTGATGAAAAAGTTATACCCCATCATCCTCTTATCAAAAACGAGACAGCACGGTTGGATCATGCTTGAAGTAGTGCTTTGCTTGGCGTTGTTTTCTGTCGTCTTGCATCTAGCACAGCGTCAGAACGAAGCTCATTGGCGTTCCACTCAGCAGTTGGAAGAACAACGAAAAAACCATGAAAACCAGCAAAAACAAGCTGCAATGAAAGCCTTAACGGGCTCTGCTGCTTGGCTAAATAATCAAGAAAGTTCATTAAATCAAGTTTATCCTGATTGTCAAAAATGCAGCGAAAACCAATTGAAACGTTGGTTTTATGCTTCGCAGCATGATCTTTCTAATATCGATGTGGAGGGCGAATAATGTCTCGACGCACACAAATGAAAGGCAGTCTATTGATTGAAATGCTGGTGGCTTGTGCCTTGATTTCGTTGTTTTTACCCTTTCTGGTGAGTGCTCTTGCTCGCTTGCAGGAACGTCACCTTCTCGCGCAAACGTATCAAGACCAACACGAGATCAAAGCCGCCATCGATGCTCACTTTCAAGCGCAATGGGCGCGTTTGGTTCCTGCAAATTGTGCGATGGACGAATCGTTGTTTTTAACCATTCAATCGGGTGAGTCTCCTCCTGTTCGGCTTGCTTCACGCAAGGTGTCTAGCGGCTCTGATTGGATGAAAGGAACCGATTATGGGCTGTGTAGAGGTGCTGTAACGGTATCCAGTAACCCATTTGAGACAAACTTGTCATGCCACTGGAAAGTAGGAGATCGAACGAATTTTTCGAGTTGTGAATCGTCTTTTTCAGGGCAAGTTGTCTCGGTGTCTAGTTACAAAAGTAAAATTGAGTTAACGGACAATTTGGCGATTGGGCAATCTGGGATGATAGAGAGCCAAGATGGCTTTTATTGGTATGTATCACCTGGAAAAGAGGGAGGAGATGCGTTTTGGCGCACCCCAGAAGAAAACGGTAATTCATTGGAATTGCTAAACGGGATCGAGCGATTGTCTATTTTCCCGTTATTGGATGAGGATGACAACGGGTTGGTGGATTCTTTAGACACGCGGTATGGACCGTTTGCTTTGAATAAGCTTCGAGGGCTTTGGGTGGAATATCAATATCGCTTGAGCAATTGTAAGTCTGACCGACAAGAGCCGTTTGCCCAAAGCTATCATTCTATGAGGGGAGGAGATTGGCACTATTTATCTCCTTGTCAGGGCATTGGTAATCAAATTATCGTGCTAAAAGGTATGCAATAATGACCATGATGCCTGCTTTGATTCGTTCTCAGCGCGGTTGGGTGTCATTGCCGATTATTGCGTTACTATTGGTTATTTCTACTTTGTCGATGCAATATCAACAAAGGTTGCAGGCGTCTTATTTGTGGCAAGGGCAGCTAAATGATATTGAAATCGAGCAACAAGTTTGGGTGGATTTCAAACAAGATTTTGTGGTGCCAGCTAGTTTGTCATCGGCGACTTTCAGCGAATGTGTAGGGTTTTGTGAGTTAGGTTTGCATTCGCAAGAAAAAATATGGCAAAAAAATACGCAACGTTTGAATTACCAATGGGAGCGGTACGAGTCACCAGCGAATGAATCTGGTAATGTAATCGCTTCTTACCGACTTTGCGCCAGCCAAAACCAGCAACAATATCGATGCTGGTGGTGGCGAGATGGGGCATGGTTTTCAGGTGGTTGGGTCAGTGCTTCTGATTGAATGCTTTCAAATGTTCCGCACTGCAAAATGGACGAGCATCTTGGTCATGAATAGCATGGGAGCGAGGCGTAAAAGTTTGGCATTCTTCGCAACGAACCATGCTTTCTTGAGACTCATCCTTTTTAGAGGATTCCTGTGTTTTTGCTTTTGTTGGCGATTGACTGCCTTTAAAAGCGACAAATCGGCGATACAACCACCAACCAATAAAGAAAATTGCAACAAAAACGATCAAACGGACGATCATATACTTTACCTAGCTTGGGTTATTCCAGACAATAACGGGCATATTCTAACAGAGTTCACGAGATAGCAACTGTATGACATTACGAATTGCAATGGCCCAGCTGGATATGCTGGTCGGCGACATCACAAAAAACACCCAATCTGTTATTGATGCGGCGTGTAAAGCCCGCGATGAAGAGCACGCCGATGTGGTGGTTTTTCCTGAGTTAACCTTAACGGGCTATCCACCAGAAGATTTATTGTTACGTCCCAGTTTGGATCCGCGGATCGAATCTGCGTTGGCTAAAATTTTGGCAGACGTTCGTGATATCCATGTGATTATTGGTTATCCACGTCGTATCGATGGCGAACTTTTTAACTGCGCTGGCGTGATTTACCAAGGCAAAATGTTAGTTGAATACGCAAAGCAGAAACTGCCTAACTTCCTTGTGTTTGATGATAAACGCTATTTCAGCGCAGGCTTAGATGCGGGCATTGTTGAAATAAAAGGTGTGAAAGTGGGCTTGAGTATCTGTGAAGATATTTGGCACCCAGAGCCTGTAGCGCAAGCGAAAGTCGCTGGTGCGGAATTGATTTTGAATCTCAATGCTTCGCCTTATCATATTGAAAAAATGGGTGAACGTGAGGCCTTACTTCATAAACGAGCAACCGAAGTCAGCTTGCCGATTGTCTATGTGAACTACATGGGTGCGCAAGACGAATTGGTCTATGAAGGTGGTTCCTTTGCGGTAAACGCCAAAGGTGAAAAGGTCATGCAGGCGCCTTGGTTTGAAGCGGGCTTATATTGTCTTGATATGATAGTGGACGACAGTCAACGAAACAAAGTTGAACCCGTTGCCGGTATCATTGCTCCTGCGTTAGACGTGGAAGCTAGCGTGTATCAGGCGATGGTGCTTGGGTTACGTGATTATATTGAAAAGAATTGCTTCAAAGGCATTGTGCTGGGTTTGAGTGGCGGTATTGATTCTGCGTTATCGCTCGCTGTTGCCGTAGACGCGATCGGTGCCGATCGTGTTCAAGCAGTAATGATGCCTTACACTTATACTTCTTCTATTAGCTTGCATGATGCAGAAGAAGAGGCGAATTTATTGGGCGTGAAATACAGCGTTTTGCCGATTGAATCCATGGTTTCGGCGTTTACTGACGTGCTCGCGCCAGAATTCGAGGGCTATGCTAAAGACGCCACGGAAGAAAATCTACAGGCTCGTACTCGTGGCGTTGTCTTGATGGCCATTTCGAACAAAAAAGGCTTGATGGTGCTCACGACTGGCAATAAAAGCGAAATGGCTGTGGGTTATGCAACGCTTTACGGGGACATGGTCGGCGGTTATTCAGTTTTAAAAGACGTGTTTAAAACGTTGGTTTTCAAACTTTGTCGTTACCGAAATACTTTGGGATATGTGATTCCTGAACGGGTTATTACGCGTCCACCGTCTGCGGAATTGGCTCCGGATCAAAAAGACGAAGATTCTTTGCCAAGTTATGACATCCTAGATGACATCTTACGCATGTACATCGAAGAAGATCAAAGTGCAGAAGCCATTCTTGCAACTAAGAAATTCGACCGAGAAACGGTTTATCGAGTACTTCGCCTTGTTGATGTCAATGAATACAAACGTCGTCAATCACCGACTGGCGTGCGTATTACCGCTCGTGGGTTTGGTAGAGATCGCCGTTATCCGATCACTAACGGCTGGCACATCGGCGAGTAATCTTTATTAAACAATCATAAAAAGAACGCCGCTCAAATGGAGCGGCGTTTTTTTTCATATTAACGAATTTTTACTGCCTATCTTCAAGCGTATAATCCTTAGGGACTTCAAACGCAGAGTCGTTGATCATTTCTTCAGATACAGATGTTACTTCGTAAATATAGCGAACACGCGCTTCTTTCTTCCAATCATCGGCGACACTGTCGACGACCTTGTCAGCCCCATCCTTGATTATATTGCCAAAAAAAGTAGAGGCGGCGCTGCCAATGCCTTTTGATAGATCGATTTCCTCATTTGCGCGTTTCTTTTTAGGAGCAGGGCAGGCTTCATTTTTTTGAAACCACTCTAATTTTATTGATAGAGGGTAGCCTTGAATCGTGGCAATCTTTTGGGTGATGTTATTGAATTGTGTCGTGTCTGTTTTCTCAACGTCTCCGCTAAAAGCACTGATTGCTTTGTAACCATCTTTGCCTAAAACACGCACTAAAGGATTGTTGTCGCCAACAGTATCGAGGTATTGATCGGTCGCTTTTTGATGAACCTTCCATGCACTTTGCATTTCTGCAGTCGGAGTGGTTGTCCAAAATACAAACTGCACTAGGTTTTGGTCGACTCTTCCCTGTGTATCTTTAAATTCAGTGGTCCAGGTGGCTTTATACTCTTTGGCTTGCAAACCGCTAATAGTACGCGTTTTATTGGTTGCAATGACGTCAAAGTCATTTTTATCTAGCGTAACGTTACAGCCTTTTTCTTCATACGTTTCGTATTCTTCCTCTTCGTCGTCTGATGTGGCTTGACTCTTTTCCATCAGCTTAGCAAAGGCATCGGTGCAGCCATTTAATGGGCATTCACGGTAAGACTCTTTATTGTGATCTATTTCCAATAGTAGGTTGTCTTTCATGCGAAAAATATGGGTTTTATCGTAGTTTGCCCAACGCATATAAAAGCTATCAAACTCAGCGCTTTGGTCAATAGCACGCATGTTTTCGCGAGTATAGACTGTTTGAGTGCCTTTATTATCGGGAAAATATAAGCCATTTATAGTGGATTTTGCTTTAACTACTGAAGTTAGGTGTTTTGGTGTGTTGTCTATTTGTGGCGTGGAGCAAGCCGCTAGAGCGCTCGATAGGGCAAGCGTTGTAATAGTGCGAGTTAACGTCATTTTTAATTTCCTTTAATTAATGAACTGTGCGTGATTTTACACAAAAAAAACGTGTTGATAAGCGTTAAGGAAAAGAATAAGTCGTTTGTTCAGGTGGGATGAAATGCTACGTTGATAGTAATGTCATTTGGAAATTAGTGTGTCCAAGGTGCAACATGTTAAACATTGTATATAGCTGTTATGGTGAATAACTGGCATATTTCAATGCTAATGTATTTTATATGGAGGTAAGGCTTATGTGGTTAAAAGCTTCTTGCGTGCTTGAGTTTCATACTTCCGTGCCAACACCGTTTATCTTGATGTTACGACCTCGTAGTGGCGAGCAGCAATGGATTTCACGCGAAGATTATGTATTGTCGCCGAGTGTACCAGCGGTTGAATTTACGGATTCTTTTGGGAACTTGTGCCAACGGTTGGTTGCGCCAATAGGAGACTTTTCGTTACGCACCTTGGTCCATGTTGAAACGGCAGATTATTCAGATATAGACCCAGGTGCCCCATTTATTGAAGTACCGCAATTACCTGGCGATACCTTGCCATTTTTGCTTCCTAGCCGCTACTGTGACTCAGATCGCTTTACTGACATGGCTGCGTCGATAGCAAAAGGGTATGCACCTGGTTATGACCAATGTGCGGCGATTGTTGATTATATTCGCCGAACAATAGAGTACACACCGGGCCACGGTCAGGAGACTATTAGTGCTTCTGAAGTCAATCAGCAAGGCTATGGCGTATGCCGAGATATGGCTCATTTAGGCATTGCTTGCTGTCGTGCGCTTTGCATACCCGCACGCATGGTGGTGGGGTATCTTGAAGGGCTTTACCCTATGGATTTACATGCTTGGTTTGAAGCTTACGTAGGAAATCGGTGGTATACCTTCGATCCTACTCAAACAGATCTAAAGGGTGGGCGTGTTGCGATTGCCTTTGGACGTGATGCGACCGATGTCGCTATTTACACCCAGTTTGGTGCTCCGGTTGAGCTGCTGAGTATGGATGTACAAGTTAAACAGGTACCAAAGCCGAACGACTAAGATCAAAATAGTCAACTCGGCACTTTTAAGCTGGGAGTTTTGTGTTTGAATGGGGTGAGTTTGAAGCCTGATATGCTAAAGCAGGTCGTATTCTCTATGCCCAGTTGGGCTCATTCGATATGAGACCTTTGATAAGCAATATGGTGACATCGGCTGCTCATGCAAAGGTCTCTAAAAGCATTATGTCTGAATTTGATTTCTGCCTAATTGTTTAGCGCGATACATTTTTTGGTCTATTTCTACTAAAATGCTTTCTAAAGAATGATTGTTGGTAAATTCTGATAGGCCGAGACTAATAGTAATGTTAATTTGCAAAGGAAAATTATGTAAGTGAATAGCTGAAAAGACTTTCTCTGCAATGTTTAGCGCCATCGTTTTATCTGTGTTTGGGCATACGATAACAAATTCTTCGCCACCCCATCGTCCTAATGTGTCTGTTTTATGAATCGTTGCCTTGATGGTTTGAGCAAGCCTTATTAGAACCTGATCACCCACTTCATGACCAAACGTATCATTCACATGCTTGAAGTGGTCTACATCAAACATAAGCACGCTAAAGGGATGTTGATTTTGCTCATAACTACTGACTTCGGTATGAAGTACTTCCATCATTTTACGACGGTTTGCAATCGACGTTAACTGATCGGTATGAGAAATAGTACTAAGCAGAGTGTTTTTGTCTTTTAACTCAATATTCTTCTGAATTAATGCTTTTTCAGTGAGCTTCTCAATGGCTTCAGATATTTTACCTATTTCGTTATTGGGAAACACATATTTGCCCAATTCATCTTTCCCTTCGGTAATTTCCTGTACCCTTTGTTGCAATCTTTTCAGAGGTAAAATCAGATGCCTACTTAATATATGACTCATCAACCAAGTCGTAAAAAGAGACCCTATGACTATCATCAACAAAGTTGATGTAATGGTTTTTACAATCGGTTGACGAATATCAGCCAAATTAACTTCGGTAACAACAATCCAGCCCAGCTCATCGATGCGATCAAAATGAGCCAGTTTTTTCTGATCTCCATCGTTGTAAGCAAGGCTGCCTGAGGCATTCACTTTTTCTGGTAAATGAGAAAAAATTTGTTGATGGAGTGTATCGGGGAGAGTTTCATCGGGATGAATCAGTATTTTACCCTCAGTATCCATGACAAAGTTGTATATAGTCGGATACTTTTCATCCCGAATGGCCAGTGCTTTAACAATGGAATCCATTCCAGCATCAATGGAAATAACACCTACAATCTTGTTATCTGCGTCTAAAAGTGTTTTCCCAAACGAAACCAACCACTTTTTAGAGTTAATATCTTGATAAGGTACACCTTCAGAAATTAGTGGGTTCGACTTGATTGCTGCCAGATACCAAGGGCGAACGGTGGAATTGAAACCTGCGGGTGCGGTGTAATTATTAATCAGCAAGGAACCATCTTCATAACCAGAAAAAATGTAATGTATGTTGGGTATGGTGTTTTGCAGTACCTCAAACAGACTCAGAAATTTTTCTTTTGTTTCTTGTTCACGAAAGCGACTATGATCAACACCTGAAGCAGAGCTACCAGTGTATTCAACGGCTTTGCGTAAGGGGGCAACATAGCCATCTATCAGCGTTGTGACAGACCTATTTTTGTTACGAAGCACTGATTCAGCATTATCTATACCCTGAGTATACAAAAGAGAAGCAATAGAAATACTGATAATAACAATGGTGATCAAAGCTAAAGTTGTGGTGATAGCAAAAATTTGGCGATGTAACTTTGAAAACTGTTTCATATAAAATGTTAAATAAGCTCGATTATTTGCTTCAAACACAAAGTGTTCTTTATAATGTTTTTCGATTAAAAATCGTTCGATACTGTCAAAAGGAACTCAGCTTGTCTATATATATTTCTGGTCTTAACATAACAGTAACTAATAATGTCACTCGAAAACTATAGCTCTTTACTGCCTTCAAAAGATGCGACTTTCGCAAAACATATAATACACACTTAACCTCCGGCGGCGGCCAAAATAGGTACTTTAACTACGGGGTCAAAGTCCTTTTAAAAAAGTGTTTTTAGTATCTCAATTGCTGGGAAAAAAAGGGGGGTTGACCTCCTCCCCCCCCCAAAAAAAAAATCGTCAATGGCGAAACCTCAATGTAATAACCCATTAATACCTTTCTCCTTCCTCAAACTGTTAAAACATAGAACGCTTTTAACACAATCGAGGAAAGTATCATGTCTAACAAAAAAATCTTAATGATTACGGGTGATTTTACGGAAGACTACGAAACCATGGTGCCTTTTCAGGCATTAATGAGTGTGGGTCATACGGTGCATGCTGTGTGCCCAGACAAAAAGTCTGGTGATACGGTGGCGACGGCGATTCATGATTTTGAAGGCGATCAAACTTACACTGAAAAGCCAGGCCATCGTTTCGCATTGAATGCGACTTTTGCTGATATAAAAGTCGAAGACTACGATGCGTTGGTCATTCCAGGTGGCCGAGCGCCAGAGTACCTTCGCCTTAACAAAGAGGTGATCGCGATGGTGAAACACTTCTTTGATACCGATAAGCCTGTAGCGGCAGTGTGTCATGGTGCTCAATTATTAGCGGCGGCGGGTGTGTTAGAAAATAGAAAATGCTCAGCTTACCCAGCTTGCCAGCCAGAAGTCGAACTCGCCAAAGGCCAGTTTATGGACATTCCGGTTGACCAAGCGGTAACAGACGGCAACCTTGTTACTGCGCCAGCTTGGCCTGCGCATCCGGCTTGGCTCGCTCAGTTTTATACATTGTTAGCAAAGTAATTCGTTGAAGTATAATGAATCTAATTGGGCAGGTTTAACCATTGTCATAAGACAGTAAAGCGTTAAATCTGCTTAACTTCTCTGCGTTTTTTGAGATAGACTGTTTACACTGAACAACTTTGTATTCCAAAAATAAAAATAAGTCATTCAATAGGGAAAATGAAATGTGTAAGCTTTTTGTGAACTCTGATCCAAGCCTTTGGGAAAACGTCACGCGCTCTTTGCGTATTGATGGTATGGTCACCAGTATACGATTAGAAAGTTTTTTTTGGTTTACTCTGGAAGAAATTGCACAACGAGATAAGCTGTCTTTGTCTCAAATGATCGCCAAACTCAATCACGAAGCCTTGGATGCGGGTCATAATCTGGATAACTTCACGTCTTTTCTAAGAGTTTGTGCAATGCGTTATCTGCATTTGCAAACCATCGGCATGTTACCTCATTCTCATGAGGTGAGCTTAGCGTCTCTTAATACAGATCGTATTCTTGAACAAGAAAAATACTACCTAGAGACGCATCAGTAGGGCGTTGTAAAGCTTGATTATGTTTAATGTTTGTCAGTAGTGTCTTATTGATAAATTTCTGCGGTTCCCTCCTAAAATGCAAGCCCTCTTTCCTATATAATGTACGCAATATCGTTCTTTACGACTCACACCGTTTAAGTGCTTTCTGAAATAGAGAGACTTTACACAGACAAAGACGGCACCTTATGTTTAACGCTTCATCCACTCGTTTAAATAAATACATCAGCGAAAGTGGCATTTGCTCTCGCAGAGACGCAGATCGCTTTATCGAACAAGGCAATGTTTTCATTAATGGCAAGCGTGCCAAGGTGGGAGATCAAGTAGCGGCCGGTGATACCGTAAAAGTGAATGGTCAACTGATCGAACCACAAGACGCGGATGATTTTATCTTCATTGTATTGAATAAGCCGGTTGGGATTGTCAGCACCACGGAAAGTTCTGAAAAGAACAATATCGTCGATTTTGTTAGTCATAGTGTACGAATTTTTCCGATTGGTCGCTTGGATAAAGATTCCCAAGGTTTAATCTTTTTGACCAACAATGGCGATCTTGTTAATAAGGTGCTGCGCGCCGGCAATAATCATGAGAAAGAGTATTTGGTGACGGTGAACAAGCCGATTACCGATGACTTTATAGCGGGTATGTCGGGCGGTGTTCCTATCTTGGGAACCATGACGAAAAAATGCCCTGTGACCAAGGTAACGGCGAATGTTTTTAACATTACGTTGGTACAAGGTCTTAATCGTCAAATTCGTCGGATGTGCGAGCACTTTGGTTATGACGCGGTGAAGCTGGAGCGAACACGTATTATGAACGTGAGCTTAAAAGGCATTCCTGTGGGTGAATGGCGGGACTTAACTGAAAAAGAGTTAGCGGTTTTATTAAAATCTGTTGAAGATTCTTCTTCAGAAAACAGTACACCCATAAAAAAAGCCCGTAAGGCGCCAAGAAAAACCAGTCGACCTAATGCGGATGCAAAATCCATAGCAACACCAAAGGCTAATACTAAGCATCCGAAGAAGGAAGACGGGCGAAAACCAGCGAATTCATCTAAAACGAAAGACAGACGTCCCTTTGCTGATACTAAGAAGCCAACGGGTAATGGAAAACGGCCAAGTGGTAAACCTTCAGGTGTACCAAAGGGCAACGCAAAACGCCCGACAAAAGGAAAAGGTGGTCCACAAAAGTCTTCACGTCCTTAGCTTTTACTAAAAAACGCGTTTTGAATGGCCAAAATGATGGTTAAACCGGTTTGATTATTCACAATAAGGCCACCATGGTGCCACGGTGGCCAATTGAGACTTAGTTGCCTAAAGCATTCGTTGAGGATTTTTTAGAAGCCTTTGCCGCTTTTTTCTCTTTTGCTGTTAAAAGTGGTTTCTTTTTCGCGTCTTTTTTACTGTCTTGACCCTTACTCATGATATTCACCGTCCATCATCACTGTATTAACCTAGGTTGGTTTTCGCCAACTAAGGGCTGTATTGCGTATGATTTTAATAAACATTGTCACCATAATGCGCAACACGATGAGTATGGTCTTATTCCTTAACAAGAGGAAGATATACTTAGCGAATGATGGCCGTGGAGGATTGGATTGCTCTGTTATTGTGTTGTATGGTTCAGTTTCATTATAGATTTCCACGGTATTTATCTAGATTGGGCTTAACGGATGTTGTTTTGTCTGTGTATCTCACAATTTGTTGTTTAAGTTTAAAAGTCATTAAGGGGTGTTATGTATACAGACGAAGATCTAAATTTAGCGGTTAAAAAAGGGGTCTTTACTGCAACGTCCGTTGACGAATTCCGTCACCTTATGTCGTCGTCCAATGGCACACCTTCAGTCGACGAAGAAAATTTTCGTTTAGTCGGTGGCTTTAACGATATTTTTGTCGTGATTGCTTGCGCTTTGTTGTTATTTTCTTCGCTTTGGGTACTTCAATCAATTAATGAAAGTGTAGGTTATTTGGTCTTTACTGCGTTGGCATGGGGGCTGTCAGAAGTGTTTGTGTTGCGCCGAAAAATGGCGCTTCCTGCGATTGTATTGTTGTTGGCCTTTGTCGGCGGTGTTTTTGCTTTCACGGATTCTTTATTTGCTGGGCAGTCTAGCTACGGTGTCATCCTAGCGACGGCATTATCAACCTTGGCGGCTTATCTTCATTGGCGTCGTTTTAACGTACCCATTACCGTTGCGGTCGGGACCGGAGCGGCTTTGGCTATGCTGGCCTCGGTTGTGATTAGTATTTTTCCGAATAGTGTGGGTGTTTTGATGACGACGCTATTTTTGTGTGGCTGCATTGCTTTTACTTGTGCCATGTATTGGGATGCAGCGGATACGAGTCGAACCACACGCAAATCCGATGTGGCGTTTTGGTTACACCTTTTGTCGGCGCCTTTGATTATTCATCCAGTTTTTTCAAGTCTTGGCGTGCTTGATGGAAACGAAAGCTTAATTAATATGGCGATGATTGTTCTTTTGTATGTATTTATGACCGTCATGTCTGTGGCAATTGACCGCCGCGCTTTTATGGTTTCATCTCTAATTTATGTGATTTATGCTTTGTCGAGCCTATTTGAAAGCTACGGTGGCGTTGGTTACAGTTTTGCAGTAACGGGCGTGGGAATGGGCGCATTTTTGCTGATGCTCTCAATTTATTGGCAGAAAGTTCGGGCTTTGTTTGTTTTGAACCTGCCTGAGCGTATTCAAGGTTATCTTCCCGTTATAAAAGAAAAATAGATATGCTCTGTCGAAAAGGTGCTTTCTGGCGTTGCTTAGAAGCATGTTTAGTCTAAATAAAGCAATTGAATAGAAAACCCTAGATATCAACATAAAACACCGAACTTTGTCTAGGTTCGGTTTTTTATTTGTGGTTTACAAGGAAACAATCAGCTTGCCTTTATTTTCGCCATTAAACAGTAGGTTGAGACCTTTCTGTGCGTTTTCTAATCTTTCTAAAATATGCGTGCGATATTTTAGTTCACCTTTAGCGAGCGTTCGACATCAGTGGGTGTTGGCTTGGAAAAGTTGATTACTTTTAATAAATCGTCGGTTAATTCTGTCTCAGGTCTTTTGACGAGTGTGATTGCTTTGTAGGTCATAACGAATCCTTTTAGCAAATGTGCATTTTGTATTTGAAAATTGAATCTGAGTTGTCAACTTAGTCTCTTAGATGGCTTGTTGGTTTGTCATATATATCGTGTTATATACGGAGACGTGTTTGTTTTTATTTTTGGGAAGGTATGAGTTATCCATTGTTTTATGACAGTGTAACGGCCTGTGATGAGTGCGATTTACTTCATCGTATACCGCTGCTAAAAGGTGGCGAACGTTTTAAGTGCATACGTTGTGGTCATGTTTTATTAAGTGTTCATGAGCATGCTAAAGGGCGGGTTTTTGGTACGGGCTGTTCTTCTCTTCTTATGCTCGCTTTCGCTTTGGCTTTTCCCTTTCTTGGTTTTTCTAGTAGTGGTGCTGAACGAAGTATCACCTTATTCAATATTGTTAGTGTATTGATCAATCAGGATTATTTGATATTAAGTGCGATTATTAGTTTGGCACTGTTTGTTTTTCCTATTGCCTATCTGTTAGCCGTTATTTTCCTAGTTTGGTCCTTCGGAAATCATCATGTAAGTATGGCAATAAAGCGCTATCTCATTCGTTGGGTCATTGTTATTCAGCCGTGGTTGATGGTTGATGTCTTTTTGGTCGGTACGTTGGTTGCGTTAGTGAAAATGGACAGTTTGGCAGATATTGAGTTAGGGCTGTCGTTTTGGGCCTTTTGTGCTTATGTGTTGTTGTTATTAAAAACCATTAGCTTGGTTGATCGTCGTTGGTTTTGGAATCAACTGGCTGGTCATGGACCGGATCATTTGATTGTTAAACTGCCCGTGTTGGAAAAATCAGCATTAGTAAAGCCAATAACCGCAAAACAACAGAAGCTGATTGGATGTCATTTTTGTGGTGCAACCTTGCTTGGTACTGAGTTTCACTGCAGTCGTTGCGGTCACTCGATTCACAGCCGTCGACCGCACAGTTTAATGGGTACGATTGCCTTTCTTATTGCGTCCGTGATTATGTTTATTCCCGCGAATATTTTTCCCATTATGCAGACGACCTTTTTAGGTGGAAATGAGCCCTCAACTATTATGGGTGGCGTTTTACTATTGTGGTCTTTAGGTTCGTATCCTGTGGCTTTGGTAATATTTTTAGCCAGCGTGGTGATACCTTTGGTTAAGATGCTGTCGTTAGGTTGGCTGTGTTGGCAATGTTATTACCCTACAGAGCGAGAAGCGATGCAGAAAATACGCTTGTATCGTATTACTGAGCTGGTGGGGCGCTGGTCGATGATTGATATTTTTGTCGTGGCGGTATTAACGGGCTTGGTACAAATGGGGGAGTTGATGTCTATCTTACCGGGCGCGGCGGTGTTGTCTTTTACGTCGGTCATCATTTTAACGATGTTGGCCGCCATGACATTTGATCCACGGTTATTATGGGATAAAAACGAGGGCTCAGTAGTGTCGTCGTCACAGGAGAAAAAAGAGTGATTGAAGAAAACAAGAATGTTGAAAACCTTCAACGTGTACGCTTCAACTCCATCTGGTTAGTGCCTCTTGTTGCTATTATGGTGGCCGGCTGGATGCTCTATCAAAACTGGGCGAGCCAAGGCCCCGTTATTACATTAATCGCTCCGAATGCAGAAGGGCTAGAAGCTGGCCAAACGAAATTAAAAGCTCGTAACGTAGATGTCGGAAAAGTCATTGGAATCCGTCTTAGCAATGACTACGACAATGCAATTATCATGGTGCGTATGAATAATGGTACGCAAAAAATGTTACGAGAAGACACCAAGTTTTGGGTGGTTAAACCGCGTATAGGCAGAGAAGGCGTGAGTGGCTTAGGGACGTTATTGTCGGGTGCTTATATTGATATGTCTCCCGGCGAGCAGGGTAAAGAGAGTTCAGAGTTTTCTTTGCTAAGTCAGCCACCACTGTCAACCAAAAATGAAGGGGTCCGAATTCTTCTGCAAAGTGATGACAGCGCTAAACTTAATGTCGGTTCGTTGGTGCATTTTCGTGGCTACGAGGTTGGTTATATTGAGGAAGTAGGCTTCGACACAGACACAGGGTCTATTACCTATCGAGTCGTGGTTAAGCCCCCTTATGATGCTCTAGTGAGTGATGCTGTTCAGTTCTGGATTACGCCGGGATTGTCTTTTAAAAGTTCCGTGCAAGGCTTTGAAGTAAGGCTGGACTCGTTAGAGACTTTTTTATCGGGTGGCATCTCGTTCGGGTTGGGTAAGGGCAGGGCGTCAGGTAAACCGGTTCAAGACTTAACCTCGTTCCGCTTGTTTTCTTCAAAAGAAGAGGCGAATAACAATCTTTATGATCAGACCATCGAATATGTTTTTTTGTTTGATTCGAATGTCAGTGGGCTGGCTCCGGGTGCTGATGTCAAGTTTCGCGGGGTTAGGATCGGTACTGTGTTAGACGTTCCTTTTACGGGAATGTCGATGGACACATTAACGCCCCATGAGAGACCCGTGATTCCTGTACTTGCTCGCATTGAGCCGCAACGTTTGAATGCGTGGAACGTATCGGGAGACGAGTCATTACAAAAATGGCAAGCGTTATTGGATTACCGTATTGCTCAAGGGCTTAGGGCAAGACTTGAAATCGGCAACTACCTAAATGCGGCAAAAGTGATTAGTTTGGACTTTATGGACAACCCACCGCCAATTAAACTCAAAGAGTTTGACGGGTATCTGGTGTTTCCTACCGGTCCAGATTCTTTAGCGAATATTGAGAGTAAAGTGTCAAATATGCTTGATAAGTTAGCGGATGTTCCCCTTAAAGAAACGTTTGAGCAATTAGGAAAGACAATGGGTGAGGCGAATGAAACCTTACGCCAATTACAAGCCGTCAGTAAAAGCGTTAAGCAACTCTTAGAGCAATCCGAAACGCAGGCGTTACCAGCAAATTTAGCTGAAGTGATGACGGAGTTGAGTTTAACGCTAGAAACGTATCAAGCCAATGGGCAAATTGGTCGGCCATTAAGAGAGAATATGGTGTCATTAGGTCGAGCGTTGAATGAGCTACAACCTTTGCTGCGTCAACTTCGTGAAAACCCAAATACTTTGATTTTTGATAGTAAGCCACGTTTAGATATTCAGCCGAAAGCGGCGAGGTAGTTCAAGGGAGAAAATGATGGTAATACCGTATCGTATGTTTTTGATTGTATTGATGAGCGGGATAATAACGGGTTGTGCAACGTCCGTTTCGCCAAGTCGTGAATACTTATTAATGGATGCTGATTTTCAGGAAGCACAGGTTCAATCAACTAAAGAGGCGTCTGTTCAGTTGATGCCCATTGTTGTCGCCAATTATTTGGCGGGAAATGAAATTGTGTTGGTGACAAACCAAGGGGAAGTGCATCGTTCTCAGAATAACTTATGGGCAGAATCATTGTCTTCACAGCTAACGCGTTTAACTCAGCAACGATTAGAAAAAACATTACCAAAGATTACTTGGTTTGGAGGTCAGCGATTTCCTTCTTATGCGATTGCTTTGTTGAACATAGAGGTGGATGGCTTTTATGCGGATTTGCATGGCATGATTCATATCTCTGGGCGTTGGCAGTTTATTTCAGCGGCAGGTGAATTGTCACTATCAAATACTTTCAATGTTACAGGCGAGTTGCCATCAGATGGTTATTCAACCATGGTGCAAGCATTGTCCTCCAGTTGGTTTAATCAGGTAATTGATCCTATGTCGAAAGAGATCGCAAAGTCGTTGAATAAATAAAATTTACGGTTCTTTTCTGTAACTATTTTTAAGTCTAACGATGGTCTATATATGCTCCATTCATATATTTAGGAGCATATCCTAGACACTAATTAGTGTTGATATCTAGGAAGAACATTTTTATTAAAAGTTGTTATTGAAACTAGAAAGGCCAACATGATGTTGGCCTTTCTGCTTTGTGTATACGAGTAATGGTTTAGCGTTGTTTTGCTTTTTCTTCTGCGGCCTTGATGCTTTTTTGTATCAAAGGAGAAATGGTTAGCCCTTGAACTATGATGGAGAAGATAACGACAACGTAGGTGATGATGACCATAATGTCATGTAGATCTAACCCTTCAATTTTAATTTGATTGGCTGGAATGGCCGCCGCCATAGCAAGAGCAAGCCCGCCGCGTAAACCACCCCACGTTAATATTTTCACTGAGTGCTTATCGTATTGGCGGTAGCGTTTGAAAACACGATAAGGCGTTCCAACACTGATAAAGCGAGCCAGAAGAACCACGGGGACCATAACTAAGCCTAACCCAATGAGTTCCCATGATAATGGCATGGTAACAATCAACATACCGATGATGAGGAACAACAAAGCATTTAAGAAGCTGTCTGTTGCATGCCAGAAGTCTTTTACATAACGAGTGCCATCTGGGCCGCGCCTTTTAGAGGCTTTCGCTCGTGTAATATTACCGAGAAGGATGCCGCTGGTCACCATGGCCAATGCCCCCGAAATTTCCCAGATATTGGCGAGAGCAAAACCCGCAGAAGGAATGGTCAGCGTGACCAGTAAGCGTGTATTTATATCTTTACAGTTAATGATGACAAAGTGGCCAACAACGGCGATGACAAGACCAAATACGATACCGCCAATGGCATCAACTAAAAATAGCTCAGCAATTTCCTGGAAATTGGCCTCTGTGCCATAAAAAGCGACTGCAAATATGGTGGTGAAAATAACCAAACCAACACCATCGTTGAAGAGCGACTCTCCTTCGACTTGAATCGAGATGCCTTGCGGTGCACTCATCTGTTTAATGATCGCCAATACAGCAATCGGGTCGGTAGGGCTGATCAACGCACCGAAAAGCAAGCAGTAGATGAAGGGTACAGGAAAGTTTAATAGAGCGAACAGATAGAAGCTTAAATAGCCAACAATAAAAGTAGAAACCAGAGTGGAGAATAACACCAAAATGGTGATTTCCCATCGTTGGCGTTTTAACGCAGCGAGATCGATTTCTAACGCACCAGCAAACAGTAGAAAGCCTAACATGCCTTTTAGCAGTAGCTGGTTAAAGTCTATACCAGCAACGACTTGAGTAATGAATAATGCGGTTTCATCGCCAAGCATTTTAACCGCAAGAATCAGCAGCAAGGAGATGACGACCGATCCTGTTGTGATGGCGATTGTCGTTTGCATTTTGAGAATGTATTGGTTGGTAAAAGCGATGAAAACAGCTAATGCCGATAGAAAACAGATGAGGTACCAAGCGTTCATTCGAGAGCCTTAACATTTATCAATAAGATTAGAATCATAAAAGGGTGCATGGGGGAATGCTGAGGCAGTATGTTATCCCTAGAGTTTGTCACTGTCACTGTTTTCACTGTACAAAAAGTGATCCTGAGGCGTTTAGAAGTAAAAAAGTAGAAATCTTGCTTTTATTGATATTTTTCACGCTTAAATTTTTGTAATTAAGTTACAAAACCTAACCAATTGGTTGGAATATAATGAAGCAAACTCCCAAGGAGAGTATAATGCAGCGCCATTAAAGTACGTGAAACTTAGTGACATTTTTAGGAGTAGATTTATGGCAACACCTTCCCAACACGATTTACGTAATGACTTCCGAGCATTGTTAGCAAGTGATAAATGTTATTACACGGCATCGACATTTGATCCTATGTCGGCTCGTATTGCTGAAGATCTTGGCTTTGAAGTGGGGATTTTAGGTGGCTCTGTCGCATCGCTTCAGGTGTTGGCGGCGCCAGATTTTGCTCTGATCACGTTAAGTGAGTTCACAGAACAAGCAACTCGAATTGGTCGTGTCGCGCGTTTGCCGATTATTGCCGATGCAGATCACGGCTACGGTAATGCATTGAATGTGATGCGTACCATTGTCGAACTTGAGCGTGCTGGTGTGGCGGCGTTGACGATAGAAGATACCTTATTGCCAGCAAAATACGGCCATAAATCGACGGATTTAATTCCGGTTGAAGAAGCCGTCGGTAAATTGAAGGCCGCCTTAGAAGCCCGTATCGACCCTATTATGAGCATTATTGCTCGTACCAATGCGGGTCAGTTGACGACGGAAGAAGCCATAGTCCGTGTCAAAGCTTATCAAGCGGTAGGGGTTGATGGTATTTGTATGGTCGGCATTCGTGATTTTGCGCATCTAGAAGAGATTACACAACACATTACCATCCCTGTTATGTTGGTGGCTTATGATAATCCTGAGCTACGAGACAGAGAACGTCTTGCTGCGAATGGCGTGCGTATTGTGGTAAATGGTCATGCCGCGTATTTTGCAGCCATTAAAGCAACTTACGATTGTTTGCGTGAGCAACGTGGTATCGCAGAGGGGACGTTAGATGCGTCTGAACTATCGACTCGCTACTCTACGTTAGAAGAAAATAGAGTGTGGGCAAATAAGTACATGGATGTGCAAGAATAAGTATTATTGAGTGATCTTGTGTGCGCTTCGCGTTTAATCAATACAGATAATTGACCTAATTACTGATAGCAGATAGACCACTAAAAAAGCCAACATTGTGTTGGCTTTTTTAGTTTAAAGAGTGATAAAAGACGCTAACCTAGTTGTTCTAATTGCACGTAGCTGTTACGTAGCCAGACCTTCATGCGTTGACGCTCAGCAATGTTCATAATGCCTTTATCGTTTGCGACGGCCCAAAAGCTGCTGTTATTAAAATCAATTTTTTGCGTTAACTTACTTTGCAGTTTTGGCAGCTCAATGATCAAGGCTTCCCGATCAACGGCTTTCTTATAAATATCTGACTTTTTAAACCGAGAAAAATCTGTGCCTCGGCCGAGGTTTTGTACCACGACAAAATCTACGGAAGGTTGAGTATAACGCTCTAACAAAGCGTCTAATAGAGCGACAGAGTCTGCACCATCATCCATTACATGCCAAAGACAAACTTGGTAGCCCATTTCATCTAACAACCCAAACACATCTGTTTCTTCAATCCACTTGCCTAATGGCTGCGCTGCCTGCGCTGCTAGATCAATGATCAAATCACGATCAGGGTATTCTTCAATGGCGGCCAGCATGCCGTCTAAGCTGTCTTCCTCACCAATTAAAATGGGAGAGGCAAACTCACTGTAAAAACGCGAAAAGGTACTGTGCGAGCTGTCACAATCAAAGCCTAAGAATGGCTGATCATTATCAATATAGAATTGAGCTAAGACGCGGGCCGTCATAGATTTCCCGACACCGCCTTTTTCACCACCTACGAAATGTACCTTACCCATTTAGATATCCTCATCAAAACTGAACGTAGCCGTGTTTAAAAGGGCTTTCTGAAAGAATCTTTTCTTACAAAAGACACTGTATCAAGATTTTGTGAAAAAGCATGATATTTCCATGTCAAAAGTGATAGAAAAAAGAATTAACGGGTTAATTTTATAGAAAGTTGAAAGGCTTTACTATTCGACGAAATAAATCAGTGCTAGGGTAGGATGCTACAAATTGTTCATTATAAGGATTATTTTATGGAGATTTTTGCTTTTTTAGTCATTGGTGCGTTAGCGGGTTGGTTGGCGGGTCAGTTTGTAAAAGGGGCTGGTTTTGGTTTAGTGGGTAATATCGTGATCGGGGTAGTAGGCTCTTTTGTTGGCGGGTTTACGTTTCAGCTCCTTGGTTTGTATTCGGGCAGTTTTTTAGGGTCTTTACTCACGGCAACCGTAGGTGCGATTATTTTGCTTTACGTGGTTCGGTTGGCTAAATCGTCTTAAGCTTATTCATGAATAAAACTTTATTTTATACTCAAAAGCCTGCAATTTATGCAGGCTTTTTTAGTTTTACTATCTTGCTCAAAACTAGATTAACTCTAGTTCTTCCATAACGCGGCGAATGGTTGCTTTTGTACTGTCTTGCAATGGCACCATAGGCAAACGGCATTCATCGCTGCATAACCCTAATAATGACATGGCGTATTTTGGTCCAGCAGGGTTGGGTTCAATGAAAAGGGCATTTTGTAAGGCAAACAGTTTGTCTTGCAGTTGCGCTGCCTCGACGTATTTTCCTTCACGGCATAGGCGCTGTAATTCTACAATCTGTCTTGGTGCCACGTTAGATGTGACAGAAATACAACCTGCGCCGCCACCAACATTATAAGCAACCGCTGTAATGTCGTCTCCACTCAAGAAATTGAATGGTTTGTTGATTAATGCACGTTCACGAATAGGTCGAGTTAGGTCACCTGTCGCATCTTTGACACCGATGATTCTTGGCAATTCTGCAAGTCGAGCCAGTGTACCCACTTCCAAACCGACGACCGCGCGTGGAGGGATATTGTAAAGAATGATCGGTAGTTTGCTGTTGTCGTGCACGTATTTGAAGTGTTCATAGAGGCCAGTTTGATTTGGACGATTGTAATAGCCCGCAACATGTAAAGTAGCGTCTGCGCCTGCTTGATACGCGTATTCAGAGTAATTCACCGCTTCAACAGGGTTGTTTGAGCCCGCGCCAGCCAGCACAGGAACCGCTTTATTGGTTTCTTGTACTGTGATTTCAATCACGCGTTTGTGTTCATTTTCGCTTAAGGTTGGAGACTCTCCTGTAGTACCAACAGGAACAAGACCATTGATACCTTGATCGATTTGCCAGCGAACAATATTACGTAAAGCGTCTTCGTCTAGTTGCCCATGACGGAACGGAGTGATTAATGCAGTGATTGCGCCGTAAAACATATTTTTGCCTTATTTAGGCCGGTACGCATTCTGCTGAAGAAGAGATAAACCGTCAGCGAGAATGCTGCCGGGGGAGTTGTTTGAATCTTAATTCCACACGTCAGCGCTGCAAAGCTTTTTAGCCTTACGTTTATCGCCTTTGTGTTTATTTAAGACACTGTTATACATAAAATAATAGAGATTCTGTGTTTAATTGATTTTTTATACTGGCTTTTTTTTTATTAAAGGTCAATACACATAAGTGTTTTTTATTTGACTGTTTTTTAGCTAAGGTGGGTTCGTTTTTTGGAGCGAGATTCGATAATATAGCCGCATAATTTAACGTCGCTCCGACGTCAATAATACTATTAAATAGAGTGATAAATATGGATCTAACCACTTGGCTTTCTTTAGTTGCCGTTTGCGTTATGGGGGCTATTTCCCCTGGACCAAGCTTAGCTGTTATTCTTCGAGTCTCAGTCTCTCAGTCGCCGTTACATGGTGTATTGGCGGCCATCACGCATGGTTTGGGGATCGGTTTCTGGGCCTTTCTAACCTTGCAGGGGCTCGCGATATTGATGGCTAAACATCAAGATCTATTTTCTGTATTGACCGTTCTAGGGGGAGTGTATCTTGCTTGGTTAGGGCTGAAAGCATGGCGTTATGCTGGGCAGGGGAAAGAAATTAATGTAGAGGGTGTTAGATCTTCTTATTGGGATTCTGCTCGTGATGGTTTAATGATTGCAGTTTTGAACCCTAAGATTGCCTTATTTTTCTTGGCTTTATTCAGTCAGCTGATTCCTACTAATATGGATGTTTTGATTAAATTCCAGTTATGGGCGACGGTCGTAGTGATAGACAGTGGTTGGTATATTATTGTCGCTCTGTTATTAGCTGGTGGTCCGGTGTTGTCTTGGTTGCGACGTCATACTGTTTGGGTGGATAGAAGTATGGGAGGAATATTGATGTTGCTTGGCTTAAAAGTTGTCATAGGTGCTTTTTTTCTATCGTAAAAAACGCTCATTTTGAGCGTTTTTTGTCCATCTAGGTTGATTGTCAGTTTTCCATTCTGTATGTCTTTGGGGTGAGAAAAAAGAACATTATCAATGACGTTTAGACCTTTTTGCATTACGGTGCGAACTAGGCCGTATGTTACTAAACGTCATTCAGAGTATATATAAAATTTATATATACTCTGAATGAGCTATAAAAAACATTTACTCCTTATTAAAAATAAAGTCTTCTGTTTCAAGTAGTTGCTTGGTCCAAAGGTCATAAGCTTTATGATTCAAGTGTAACTTATCACCTTCAAATAGGTTTTCTTTTATTTCCCCATGCTTGTCTAATAGCGTGGAAAATAAGTCAAGATATTGAGTGTTAGGTCGAGTTTTTGCTAATCGAGCCAATTGAATATTGGTTTTTTCGATTGTGCTGCGCATTTTGATGCGAGCAGGGCTGCATTTTATACTGATCAAGGTCACTGGGATGCCCGGTAGATGGCGATCTATTTTTTGTAGTAACTCAATATACAGTTCGATTACTTTGTTGCTATCACAGTGGTTGCCGATGTCGTTATCACCAGCATAAATGACCAAAGATCGTGGTTTGTGCGGTAAAATAATGCGCTCAAAATAGTACACACAAGCTTCTAATGTGGCGCCTCCGAAACCTAGGTTGATTCCGTCTTTATCGCGGAAATGCCGAGCAAAATCACTCCACAAACGCATGGTTGATGAACCGTAAAAAGCAACAGGCTGTTCTTTATATTCTTGGTAGGCCAAATGGAATTCGAGTTCTCGTACGTCTGATTCAAACTCTACGTCAATTTGATTTAAGCTCATGACATTGGACCGATAGCCATTTTTGCCACTGAATATCGGGTATTGATGTATTTCTCTAGACAGTTCAACGGCTTCATTTACATAGACTTTGTATTCTTCTTGATAAGCCGCTAAGAATTTATTTAAGGCTTTTTTATCCGTGTAATCGACTCTGCTAGAGAGTTTGAATGCGCGTTTTATAATGACGGTATAAATATTATGGTCAGCTCGTTGATCAAAGTTAGCCACAACAATAGGAACGATCCAGGGTTCTTCGCTACCCATCGAACCTGCTAGTTCAAAGGCATGAGGTAGAAACGCACCGGGCGATTGGTGAGTGCCAAAGCTTTTTCCCTCTGGAGAAATCATCAACGGGAAGTTCTGACGTAAAGTATCTTGAGAGTGTTTGATAAAGTCATCGTACTCTGGGGTACCTGTGGCAAGGTCTTCCCAGCTATTGATAAATATATTACCAAATCTTCCATAGAAGTCATCACGCCAGAATTCACTTTCTTTACTGCGACGGATGACTCGTTGTCCAGAAACACCGTATTCATTATCAATGACCATGGAACCAATAAATTGAGCATCCATAGAAAAACGGAAGCCATTAGGTAAACGATTGGTCGCAGAACCTAATAGATGGTTGTAAATGAACAGAGAGCCGGCTTTCTTAGGTAAGTTTTCTAGTCCTTTAATGACATAAGGTACTTGCTGGAAAGCTTGTTTAAACAATTCTGTGCCTAAGCGTCTTGCGTCCAATACGGACGTTTCTTTAGGTAAGCTGTTTATGGTGTCGTAGACATTTTGCAAGTGACGATAAAATGCATTTTCACGTTGTAAGTCTTTTAAAATATCTAAGCACATACCAGCAATGGTTCTTTCGAGTACACAACCGAAATGCAAACACTTATAGAGAACACCAAATGCTTCGTCGGTTGTGATGGCGCTTTTAAGCAACTCATTGACTTTATAAAGGGGTGAGCTTACAGGTAAAAGTGCCGCATTTTGTTCTATCACATTACTGACTGCGAGTGCTTCATCATTGGCTATTTGTGACAGGTAGCGCATTCTGGCTGATAATAAATGAGTGCCAACTAACCAAATGAGTCGATATAAGTATTTAACCGATATTTTAGGATTTTCATTGAAAACCTCTAGTAAATCATCTTGGCTTATAAATAAGACGCTGCTGTCTCTAGAGGAAATGATCGATGTACGGTTTTTTAATGTGGTGTTTTGAGTTGTCCAAGCCAGTACCGTACCGGCGCGAGAAATGGAGCGTGTGGTAATAATATCCCCAGAGTCGGTTTGATAACTAACGACCACTTTGCCTTTAATAAGTAAGTAAAGACCGTTCGTAGGCTGATCTTGTTGACAAAGTATATCGCCCTGATGTGCCAGTAAGATGGACGATTTTTTAGCGAGAGTGTGTATTTCTGCTTGCGTAAATGTTTCGCAAAAAGGCGCATAATTCAGCAGACTAATTGCATCTTTTAGCGCTTGAGCCTGTGTTTCATAATTAATCAGCGGACGAGTTTCTTCAAATGCCAGAGATTCATTAGAAAAGAAAGGGCGTGTCTGGTTTTGAACATTAGTGAGGACCGGCAACGACTCTTCATAAACGAATTGTAGGAACTGATTTGCGAAGGGGAGGTTGGCATCGAGTATTTTTTGTAATTCAACAATGGGCCACATGAGCAATGTAGACGATTTTGTAGCCGTAAAAGTTGTGGCGTAGCGTGAAGGGTGTCGAAAAGCAGACCAGCCAATAGGCGACAGTATGTTATTGATTAGGCCAACACTATAGGACTTTCCTGTCTCTTGTAATGGTACGGAAATACCAATTTCACCTTCTAAAAGGAAATAAATACACTGGCCAATTTCAAATTGCTTTGCTAACACCTCTCCCGCTTTTAATTTTTTAATACACGCGAGATCGGTTAGGGATGACGTTAATTCTGTATCGACATCCACCATAAAAGGGAAAGCGTTAATCTGTTTTGTTACGTCCATCTTTGTATGCCTCAAATCTGTATTGCCCTAGTTAGGGCGTTTGATCGTTACCGTCTCGCCTATCAGTGCATAATCGTTGCCACCTAATCGTGCGAGAGGGTTTAATTTGTTGTTGTCGATGACAATGCGATCTTCGCTTTGACTCATAATGTCATCATCAATATGTACACTGAGTATTTCTAAGTAGCAGGCTTCTAAAGAAGATTTGCCCAATTTATGTATGTCGTACAATCGACAATGTAGTGCGACCTTTGCTTCTGCAATACGTGGCAAGGTATCAACGAATGGCAGCAGTGATAACTTTGCTTTTGATAGCTCAGATTCTCCGTAGTCTAGATTAGCTGCACTGTCATTAACTGCATGGATAAGATCGCCACTGGGAATATGCAAAACACATTCCTTTTCACGTATTAGGTTGTATTTCGTATCTTTGGCTGTTGTATCGGTCTTGTTTCCGATAGAGATGACCAGTAAGGCAGGGTCAGAAGATAGGGGCGCAAAATACGAAAAAGGCGCGAGATTAAAGCTCTCATTGTCATTTTTGGTCATGACCCAAGCAATAGGGCGCGGTGTAATAGTTTGAGTGATCAGGTGATAGCGTTGATTGCCGCTTAGTTGATCAAACTGAAAACGCATAGACTTCCCCGAGGTTATGAAACATTACTTGTTAAATTACTACAAATACCAATCTCTTGTGAACGTTTGAGTGGAAACTTATGAAATTTATTGTAAATAGTAGAATAAGTATTGGTTTGGAAAAGGGGGACGAGCCAGTTTAATCAGTGAAGCTGGCTCGTAAACAATGATTGAGTCTGAAAGGTATTGGTTAGTAAGCTTCTATTATGCTGTTGAAAGCAATGACCACTCTGTCTGTTTCTCCAAAATAAGGCAAAGCGGAATGTTTTAGGTAAGAAGGAAAAATGACAATTTGCCCTTCCGTTGGAACAAAGTCCCATACGCCATGCCCTCCAAGATAAGCCGTGCCTGGGTCTGCGTAATGTTCAGCATTTACTCTTGGATCATAGAAGCGATTTAAGCCTCCATTGCCTTCTTGCGCAGAGTCGCCGGGGTCTAAATAATAGATACCGCACCACGAGCAATTCGGGTGGGAGTGGGCATCATGGTAGCCACCTTTTCGAGTCACGTGATACCAAGACTCGATAATATGAGCATCAGCCTCCATATCTTCAGGCCAAAAGGCCTGATTTACCGACGTCGCTATTTCTAAAATGAGCTCTTCTAATGTGCGCTTGGCCTCCATTATATTGGCGTCGGCCAGTTCTAAAAAATCCAGCGTGCTTTCATGTAATGCGTGTTTCGCCTTGGGGGCAATTTTGCTTTCAATTGCAGTCGTTTGCGCAGCTTTTTGTTCATAAATAGCCGCTAATAAAGCGTCTTTTAAAAAATCATGATCTGGCATTTGAGTAACGTAAAGGGGCGTTGTCCATACGTTAATTTCTTCAATGATCGGGGCGTTGCTCATCTGTTGGCCTGAAAAATAGTTAGCTGGGTCGTGAATAAGTCATTAAGCGGGTATGTCTAATTCGGTTACTACTGGTTTATAACCACAAAACATCATGACTAGGTTTCGAAACCCTGTCTCGCTGCTTGGCCCTTCTAAGCCTTTAATGCTTTTATCAATTAACGCTAAGTAATTTTGCATGTAGGGCAGAGTGACTTTATTGTGGCGTGACATGGCGCTTTCGTAAAACGGAATACGTTTATCCCAGATTCTTTCGGCTTGGCAGGCCTGTCTAAAGCTAGTGGACTGCATGGCTCGTAATAAGTTATTCAGTGTCTGAACTTCTCTATTAAACAGCCAAAGAATAATACTGGCTTCCACGCCTTCGCCCATTAATTGATTTAGGCAATGCATCGCATCCTTGGCCTTTCCCATTAATAAGCGATCGCTTAGATCATAAATAGAATAACGACTGCTATCCGCTACGGACTCTATGACTTTCTCGGCATCAATTTGGCTGTCTTTTCCATGCAGTAGCGCCAGTTTTTCAAGTTCTTGGGAAAGGGCGAGAAGGTTTCCCTCACCACGCTCACAAACAATACTGGCGGCATCACGAGTCAGCGATAAGCCCCGCGTTTGCGCTCTTTGCTGTACCCAAGCAGGGAGTCGATTGGCATCAATTGGCCAAATTTGAACAAAGACGCCTTGTGATTCCAGCTGAGTGAACCACTTTGCTTTCTGTGTACGGGCATCTATTTTGGGCAAGGTCAGGAGAATGATGTTGTCTTCACTAAGAGACTGGCCAAGTTGGGCTAATGCTTTACTGTGCTTCTCGCCCATTTTATCAATTTGAATATCGAAGAGTCGGCGAGTGGAAAACAGAGACAAACTTTGGTTTTCATTGATCACGTCTTGCCAATCAAATTGAGAGTCAGCAACAAAGCGTAAGCGTTCATCGATGTTATGTAATTGAGCTGCTTTGCGTATGGTGTCCGCGGCTTCTTGACACAGTAATACCTCATCCCCAGAAATAATATAGAGAGGAGCGAGGTTTTTTTTGAGCTGTTGTTCTAGTTGATCAACTCTAATTTTCATTGTATTGACCTAACCGCGAGGCGGGTTACAGTGGCGCATAACTTAGGTCATAAATGAGCTGATTTGCTAGGTCTTCATTCATACTTTCTGTTTGGGCCGTATTGTAAGACAGCTTGGCGCTTTCTTCGGCATCTTGATTGGTAAGCGTTTTATTCGTGTTGACGGTTCGTGGGCCGAAGAGAGATTTCCCATCCGCTTGACGAATAAAGTAATGGCTACTTAAAGTGCGCTGGATTTGTGATACCTCATTAGATGAGTTACGTGCTAGTTCCGTATCAGACGAGATGATTGGGTTGATTTTTAGCTCTAGTGTGTTTTCTGTCGCGTTGGCTTTATCAGTAATGATAACACCCGCTTTCTTTAGAGCAATGCGCAGTGATTGGTCAAAGCTATCTGAGCCGCTGTCGGAAGTAACGATTAAGGTTTTAAGTCTTGCAGGAATGTTGACTTCACCACGTAAGTGAAAGCCACAAGCGACAATGCTCATGGTCAGCAGAGCTAATAAAAATAAGCGAGTTGTTTGTGTCAATGTGGCTGTCATATCCGCGATCTCTATTTTGTTGAGAAGTATGCTGAGAAGGTAATAAGGGACGGCACAGCCATCCCTTATTGTGCTTCGTTAGTTAGCAACAATATTTACCAAGCGACCAGGAACGACGATCACTTTACGTACTGTTTTACCTTCAAGGAACTTAGTAACGCCAGGGTGAGCTAACGCTTCAGCTTCAATTGCTTTGCTGTCTGCACTGGCAGAAACGGTTAACTCGGCACGTTTTTTACCAAGCACTTGTACCACAATCGTTAACTCGTCTTTTATTAACGCTGCTTCATCTAGTGTTGGCCATGGTGTATTGACAACATTGCCTGTGTGTCCAAGGTCTGCCCAAAGCTGATGCGCAATATGAGGTACGATTGGCGATAGCAACAAGGTTGCTGCTTCTAGCGCTTCTTGTTCTACTGCTAAGCCAAGCTCAGATTGATCTTCGAACTTGCTGACATCGTTGCATAGCTCCATCACCGCAGCAATCGCCGTGTTGAAGGTTTGACGACGTTCGATGTCGTCCGTTACTTTCTGAATGGTCTCATGAGTTTTGCGACGTAGTGTTTTTTGAGTACCATTAAGTGCTTCAACATTAAGCTCACCCACTTTACCCGCATTCATGTGGCGATAAGATAACGCCCACAAGCGTCGTAGAAAGCGAGATGCGCCGTCTACACCTGAATCGTTCCATTCAAGAGATTGTTCTGGCGGCGCACTGAACATGATGAACAAACGAACCGTATCCGCACCGTACTTCTCAATCATTTGCTGTGGGTCAACCGTGTTGCCTTTTGACTTCGACATCTTAGTGCCGTCTTTGTTGACCATGCCTTGTGTTAATAAGCGTTTGAATGGCTCATCAGAATTTACTAGACCAGCGTCACGCAGTAGCTTATGGAAAAAACGGGAGTACAATAAGTGAAGGATAGCGTGTTCTACGCCACCAACGTATTGGTCAACTGGAAGCCAGTAATTTGCTTCCTCAGTTAACATGGCGTCTTTTGAATCTGGGCAGCAGTAACGGGCGAAGTACCAAGACGATTCCATGAAGGTATCGAAGGTATCCGTTTCGCGCTCTGCTTCTTCTCCATTAAACATAATGGACGAGAAATTAGGGTTGTTTTTGATAGGAGAGTTAACGCCGTCCATTACAACGTCTGTTGGCAAAACAACAGGCAATTGGTCAACCGGAACAGGAACAACAGAGCCGTCTTTTAAGTTAATGGTTGGGATTGGAGTACCCCAATAACGTTGGCGGCTAACGCCCCAGTCGCGAAGACGGTAGTTGACTTTGATTTCACCAAGCTTGTGCTCAGTCATCCACGTTGCAATGGCATCAAAAGCGTCTTTGAATACCAAACCATCAAATTCCCCCGAGTTGCACAGTACGCCTTTTTCGGTGTAAGCCGCGGCTTCCATATCAATCGTTTCTTCACCTGCCGGCTTAACGACTTGCTTGATGGGTAGATTATATTTTTTCGCGAACTCAAAATCACGCTGATCGTGAGCAGGAACCGACATAACTGCGCCGGAGCCATATTCCATCAATACAAAATTGGCAGCAAATACAGGAACAATATCGCCAGTAATGGGGTGAATGGCTTTAAAACCAGTGTCGATGCCTTTTTTCTCAACAGTTGCCATATCAGCTTCTGTCGTCGACATTAATTTACTTTCAGCAATGAACGTGGCTAATTCGGCGTTGTTTTTAGACGCTTCTAAAGACAAAGGATGTTGAGTGGCAACAGCAACATAGGTCACCCCCATAATGGTATCTGGGCGAGTGGTGTAAACAGATAAGCGCTCTTCTTTTCCATCTACGGCAAAGCTAAACTCTAACCCTTCAGAACGACCAATCCAGTTACGTTGCATCGCTTTTACTTTTTCTGGCCAGTCGTCTAGCTTATCTAGATCGTTAAGTAACTCTTCTGCGTAATCTGTGATGCGAATAAACCATTGAGAAATTTCTTTTTTCTCTACGGTAGTACCACAACGCCAACAAGAACCGTCTTCCACTTGTTCGTTAGCTAGAACCGTTTGGTCTTCAGGGCACCAGTTTACCGCCGCGGTTTTTTTATACGCCAAGCCTTTTTCGACTAATTGGGTGAAGAACCATTGTTCCCATTTGTAGTACTCGGGTGTACAGGTTGCGATTTCACGATCCCAATCATAGCCAAAACCAAGTTCTTTAAGTTGGCCTTTCATGTAGGCGATGTTTTCAGTTGTCCATTTGGCTGGTGCTGTTTTGTGCTTGATGGCTGCGTTTTCAGCCGGTAGACCAAAAGCATCCCAACCCATAGGTTGAAGCACGTTTTTTCCCTGCATACGCTGGTAGCGAGAAATAACATCGCCGATAGTGTAGTTACGAACGTGACCCATATGCAGGCGACCGCTTGGGTATGGGAACATAGAAAGGCAATAAAACTTCTCTTTACTCGTATCAGCGACGGCTTTGAAGACTTTATTTTCGTCCCAAAAAGATTGAGCCGCTTGTTCAATTTGCTGAGGATTATATTGTTCTTGCATGATATGTTCTTATCCCATGATCGACGAGAGGTTAGTAGACCTGTATTCTTTTTTTAAAAAGAGAGGCATTATAGCGACATAGCGCAAAATAATGGTGCAAAAGCCTACAGGGTCTGAAAATATCCGTTATTTTATAGGGGTGGCGCTCTAATTAGAAGGTGCATCGAAGAGGAGTTATGAATTCTATGAAAAAAGATTCGTCAAAAAGCACAATCAATTCCAGTTTGGTTGAAGAAGCGCGTAAAACATTAGTAGGGGCGAAGGATTGGCTATTAGAAGATGCCTCTCTCATGACGGCGTATTGGCACGATAAAATGGGTTATACCGAAGCTTGGGTGGATGCAAATTGGCATCTAGTACTTGATGAAGGTCATGAAATTATTGAAGAATTTGATGAAAAGGAAGATATTGCACTGCTATGGCTGATTAACCATGCTAATAACAATCCAGTACCACTTGAGCAATGCCATGTAGCGGGCACTATGGTAGAAGCTGGGGCTTATCATTGCATGTCTTGTGGGCATGATAATGTTGTCGAAGTGAAACAAACCTTAGCGCCTTGTGAGATCTGCCAATATGGTTTGATGTCGACGCATCATGATCAGAAGAGTGTTTGAATTGTCATTTTGCCGTTGCCATCAAGTGTTTTGATGGCGCGGCAATGTTTAAGCTTTTATGGTGTTCGCTTTTTTACTAAGCCATTTAAATATGAAAAAATCACGCAAAGTAACAGAAGTAAAAGAGTAGGCCAATATCCCCAATAAACATAAGGAGTAACGCCGCTAAAGGCTTTTGCGTCAGCGGTCAACGTCGTCCTTTCAAATTGTGGAGCTTGAGCCACAACTTCTCCCTTTTCATTAATGAACGCGGTGATGCCGGTATTAGTGGCACGAATCACGTAACGACCTGCTTCTTTGGCTCTAAATTTCGCTATCTGCAAGTGCTGCCAAGGCCCAAAAGACGTACCAAACCAGCCATCATTACTAATGGTAATGAGGAAATCGCTGTCTCTTACCATGCGACGAACCTGTTCTGCATACACAATTTCATAACAGATAAAAGGCGCAACCCCCCATTCGCCTACTTGCAAAACAGGTTGATTTTCATCGCCAGATTTAAAACTCGACATCGGCATTCCAAATACGTCAAGAATAGGGCCTATGTATTCTGAAAAAGGAATGTATTCACCAAAAGGAACCAGTCTGCGCTTGTAATAAAGTCCAAAACCATCGCCCGTTGCCCAGATAGCGTTGTAGTAATCCTTTTTATCAAGGCTGACGTCTGGGATACCGGTAATCAAGGTAGTATTCGTGTCTGCTAGCTCTTTACTAAAAGAGGAAAAATACGGTTTCATTTGTGAATAAGTGTAGGTAATGGCGGTTTCTGGCCACACAACAAGCTCACTGTCTAAGTGTTCAATGGTAGTCTGTTGGTAATAAGCCAGAGACTTTCTGGCGGTTTGGGGAAGCCATTTCTCATCTTGTTTCACGTTACCCTGAACCAAGGTGGTTTTTAATGTACCTGTTTGTTGTACCCAAGAAACAGGAAAGTAGGCCAAATAGGCAGCGCTACTCCAAATAATAAATAAGACAGAGAGGAGGCTAAGCTGAGCTGGCTTGCTTGATAATACGCAGGCAAGAGTACTTGATGTTAGCACCACAACGGCACTGGTTAGCCATATTCCACCTATGGGTAATAGCTCAAATAGCCATGTGTTTTCAATAGCATAGCCTGGTAATAGCCATGGGAACCCAGTAAAGAGGGTGCTACGAGCGAATTCACCAATGAGTAGGGCTAATGTGATCCATACGCTAGCGGGTAGTTGCGAGAAACGATGGATTAGGTGCCATGACGCCCAAGCCGAAAAAACCCAAAAGACACAAAGAACGATCACAAAAGCGAGCGTAATAAGCGCTGCGATGATGGTGCCAACTTGTCCATATTCTGCAATGCTGACATAAACCCAAGAAACGCCAGCGCCAAAAAAGCCTAAGGCGACGGATGAGCCTCTCCAAACAGAAGTTTTTGCAGTAGGGCTGGTAATAATAAGAAGGCTGAACACCACTAGACTAATGAAGTAGCCTGGCCAAAAATGAAAAGGTGAAAAACTGGTAACGCCGATTGCGCCAGAAATGGTGCCAATAATACAAATGATGGCAGGAGGAAGTTTAGAAAGTTGCGTTACCAAACGAGACATCCACCCCGTCTTCGTGTTGATTGAGTCGGGGTGAAGTGTCGTCATATTATTCTGATGTTTCTTGTGGGGGTTTTGATACCTGAATCGTTTTGACTCGTCGACCATCTGATTTAACGATGCGGAAATGAAAGTTACTAAAAAACAATTCTTCATCACGTAATGGAACATGACCAAATTGTTGTACAAGAATTCCGCCGATCGTATCAAACTCTTCTTCACTGAGTTCGGCTTTGAAAAACTCGTTAAAGTCTTCAATAGTACACAACGCAGGAACAAGATAAACGCCTGCCTCTGTTGTCACTTGAATGCCTTCATTTTCAAGCTTGTCTGTTTCGTCTTCGATTTCACCGACGATTTGCTCAAGCACATCTTCAATCGTGACTAAGCCAGAGACGCTGCCGTACTCATCTAACACTAACGCCATGTGGTAGCGCTTGGTTCTAAAATCATTCAGTAGTACGTTAAGACGTTTACTTTCTGGAATGAAGTTAGCGGGACGCAAGCGAGATAAAATATCTTCTATCGTGATGCTGCCATCTTTGAATAACAGTGGAAGTAAATCTTTCGCTAGTAAAACACCGAGGATTTCGTCGGAATCTTCTCCAACGACAGGAAATCTGGAGTGAGCGGAGTCGATGATTTTACGGATGGAAGTTTTTGGATCATCTTCAGACTTGATTACGACCATCTGAGAAGGTGGAATCATGATGTCACGTGCTTGCACTTCAGATACTTCTAAAGCACCTTCTACAATAGTAAAAGCATCGCGATCTATGATGTCAGATTTTACGGCCGCTTCTAAAAGCTTGACAATATCGCCACGACTGCGTGGTTCATCATTAAATGCCTGGGTTAAACGTTCAAACCAAGATTTTTGTTGATCGTTGGACATGCTCGATCGGTCGTCACTCATTAGGGTCTTAACTCACTCTTTTATCAAATAAGGGTCGGAAATAGACAGAGATGCTAACAGCTGCGTTTCTATTAATTCCATTTCATCTGCTTCATCATCATTTATATGGTCATAGCCGCGCAAATGCAAGATGCCATGAATCGTCATATGAGCCCAATGATGCAGTAATTCTTTATCTTGTTCTTTGGCTTCTTTTTCGACAATTCGAGTGCAAATCACCAAGTCTCCCAATAATGGAAGTTCTAATCCTGGAGGTGCCTCAAATGGAAAAGAAAGGACATTCGTTGGTTTGTCCTTGCCTCTGTACTCATGATTTAGCGCATGACTCTCTTCTTCATCAACAATACGAATGGTAACTTCAAATTCTTCGCCTAATGTCGGTAAGGCTTTTTCTACCCAAAGTCTGAAATCTGCTTCGCTGGGCAAGCGCTGTGTTGCTTTTGTGGCAATCTGTAAATCAAGTTCTAAGTGTGCCATTATTTTCCACCTGAAGAAGGTTCGCTTGAAGAGTGCTCTGCTTGCGCAGCAAGGCGAGCTTGGGTGCGCACTTTTTTCTCTGCTTCTTCTTCAATATCAAAACGATCATAAGCTTCGACAATACGTTGTACGATAGGGTGGCGAACGACATCGGAAGAGCTAAACATAGTCATGCTGATACCGCTGACGCCCTTTAAAACGTGCATGGCTTGAGCCAAACCAGACGTGGTTCCGCGTGGTAAATCGACTTGTGTTGTATCGCCAGTGATAACCGCAGTTGAACCAAAACCGATGCGCGTCAAAAACATTTTCATTTGCTCGCGCGTAGTATTTTGGCTTTCATCAAGAATGATAAAAGCATTATTAAGCGTTCGTCCACGCATAAACGCAAGTGGGGCGATTTCGATGACGTTTTTTTCGATTAATTTATCAACCAATTCGAAACCGAGCATTTCATACAAAGCATCGTAAAGAGGGCGTAGGTAAGGGTCGATTTTTTGTGACAAATCGCCGGGTAAAAAACCCAGTTTTTCCCCCGCTTCTACTGCTGGCCGAACCAACATTATGCGCTCAACACGATCGGCTTCTAATGCTTCAACCGCGCAAGCAACCGCTAAATAGGTTTTACCAGTACCTGCAGGGCCAATACCAAAGTTAATGTCGTGTTTACGAATTTGTTTGACGTAACCTTGCTGATTTTCACCTTTGGGTTTGACAAATGCCTTACGTGTTTTGATGACGAGTTGACCAGCGTTGTCATTCTTACTGCTAGTCAGAGATTCAATCGCCGATTCTTGAAGATAGAGGTGAATCGTCTCAGGCGTTACTTGGCCATTTGCTAGTGCTTCACGGTAGAGGTTTTCCAGTAGCATTTTTGTTGCCGCGACATGCTCAGGATTTTCACCGGAAATATCAAATAGTTCAGCACGGTATCGAATAGTAACATCCAGTCGCTTTTCGATGAGCTTGATATTCTCGTCTAGTTGACCACATAGTCCAACCAAAGCCTCGGCTTCGGCAGGCGCTAAACGGATTTGTTGAGTTGTCTGTGTGATTTCCAAGAGTTACCTTTGATTATTGAAGTACAAAGTCAGTGTCGAGTTCAGAGTTTATTAATTCGCCAAGCAGCGAGTTAGGATAAGCGTCTGTAATAACAACATCAGCGAATTTACCAATCAATTGGGGGTCGAACGCTCGGAAGTTTACAATCCGATTGTTTTCCGTTCTACCTTGAAGTTGTCCAGGATCACGAGGTGAATAGCCGCTTATTAGAATGCGCTTTACTTCGCCAACCATCGACAAACTAATGTCATAAGCTTGCTGACTAATACGGCGTTGCAAAATAGATAAACGCTCTTTTTTAACGTCATCAGGTGTATCGTCTTCTAGGTTAGATGCGGGTGTACCAGGGCGCTGGCTATAAATAAAACTGAAAGAATGGTCGAAGCCAATCTCTTGAATTAGGTTCATGGTATCAATAAAATTTTCGTCTGTTTCACCAGGGAAACCAATAATAAAGTCAGACGAAAGGCTGATGCCTGGACGTGCTTCTTTAATGCGGTTGATTTTATCGATGTAATATTGGCGATCATGACCGCGTTTCATCGCGCTTAGAATGTTGTCGGCACCACTTTGAACGGGTAAGTGCAAATGACTGACTAGTTTAGGTTCAGTACGGAACGCTTCAATTAAACTGTCTGTGAATTCGACTGGGTGTGATGTGGTAAAACGAATGCGTTCAACCCCCTCAATTTGTGCAACCGCATGAATGATGTCCGCAAGATCGGTTTCATCACCTTCTGCTGAGTCGCCACGGTAGGCGTTCACGTTTTGACCTAGCAAATGGATTTCGCGTACACCTTGCTCAGCTAACTGTGCTACTTCCACAAGAATACTGTCGAATGGACGGCTGACTTCTTCGCCTCTAGTATAAGGTACAACACAGAACGTACAGTACTTGCTGCAACCTTCCATAATAGATACGAAGGCTTCTGCGCCGTCAACACGAGGGGCAGGAAGATGATCGAATTTCTCAATCTCTGGGAAGGTCACATCGGTAATTGGGATGTGTTTACCCGCTGCATTTATCATTTCCGGAAGCTTATGCAGTGTTTGAGGGCCGAAAATCATATCAACATGCTTGGCGCGCTTTCGAATCGCATCGCCTTCTTGACTGGCGACACAGCCACCAACGCCAATTACAAGATCTGGATTTTTAAGCTTAAGCTTTTTCCAGCGACCTAGTTGGTGATAAACCTTGTCTTGGGCTTTTTCACGTATAGAGCATGTATTTAGCAGAAGCACGTCGGCTTCTTCCGCGTTATCAGTGAGTTCCATCTCATGACTTTCGCCAAGTAAATCGGCCATACGAGAGGAATCGTATTCGTTCATTTGACAGCCATGAGTCTGGATGAAAAGTTTTTTTGCCATGTAACTTATAAACCTAAAAAGTGTTCGTCTAATCGACTTTGGACCTATTATATTGGGCTTTGCTCTCGAATCCCAGAGGTCTTCTGAATTCCCTTCATTTTTACTGAAAATAGTCGTTTTTTTTCTTACTGGAGCTTTTGATAAAGAGCGGTCACAATAGCGACATTATTGGTTATGAACTTGGATCTGTTTTGACGCTATTATCTCGTATTCTTATTTTGTCTGTTGCTGTTAGTGGGGGTGCTCACGCAGAAAAAGAGTTGTCTAATTTCGCTTTTGGTCTTGGCTATGGTCTTTTAGATCAGAAGTCTTTGATGAACATAGACTTCAAAGTGAACATCCCTATTAATGAGTACTTTTCAACTCAAGTGTTATTGAATAGCAATTATTTGATTACTGGGTCATCAAAAGACAGTTTTGCACAATCTGAGCTTTCTTCAAATTGGTTTATTCGTAATGACTATGGACGTTTAGGGCTTGGTCTTGGTGTGAGTGAGCTGGAACCAATGGATGAAAACCTTGAAACAAAAAAAGAGGCAATTGGGCAGTTTATAGGCGAAGTGTTTTTAGGGGCGTTTTCAGTGACCACTAACTATATTACGACAGACAAAACATTGAGTAATATAACCAGCTCTCGTATTGGCTTAAGTTACTATTTAAATGAAGATCTTCGAACGTCGTTATATCGGGAAGAATATAATGATGCTGAGATGGGGTGGCGTTTAGAGACCTACTATCAACCTCAGAAATACCGCCAGATGGGGAGTGTTGGTTTCATCGCTAGAACCGGTGAGGATTACGATTATGCCGGTGTGGTTTTTGAGTATTATTTTGATTATGCGGTTTCTTTGAAGCAACGTGAAAAGCAATTCCACTGACATTATAAATTATTGCTTTCCTTTCTGGCGTTCATTTTCCATTTGATCAACGCTCCATATTGTCCATTTTGGTAATATAACTTCTTGCGTAGCTTTGAATTTTTTTACTACTTTTATTTCTACTCGACGATTTTCCCTTCTTCCTTTTATTGTATTATTCGGTTTGAAGGGGAATTGTTGCCCATGTCCGACGACTTTGAGTCTTGCTGGCGCAATGTCGAATTGTGCATTGAGTAAATCGGCAATATTGTTTGCTCTTTCGAGGGATAGGGTGACATTGTGGTCTTTGCTGCCAGTGTTATCTGTGTGTCCTTCGATAAAAATTAGAATGTCGGGATCACTTTGCAAAAGCTTGCCTAGGCGTTGTATTGATGGGCGATACGCATTTTTAATTCCGTATCTATTTAGTTTAAAGGGAATGGTTAGGTTGTAATGATCGATTTGAGGCTGATTGGTTGAGTAATTCGAATGAATATTGTTATTCACATGTTGGCTTTTAAACGGAATAACGATTTCCCCACTTACTCTGCGGTTGGCTTCTCTTCCTGTTTCTGTTGAGTTTGACTCGATAGGGCGATTTTGGCCATAGCCAAACGTTTTAATGCGGTCAGTCGCGATATTGAATGTCGAGATTAATGCATTGGCAATGGAGTCTGCTCGCTTTTTGGACAATGTTAGGTTGTAACTCTCTGCACCCACATCGTCTGTGTAGCCCTCAATTAAGAGGAGTGTATTAGGATTGTGTTGTAAAAAAATAGCTAAATCTTTAAGTTTTGCGTGAAATTTGGACGCTAATTTATATTGTCCTGTTTTAAATTGAACGTCAAAATTAAAACTGAATAACGTTAATTTTGTTAATGGGCAACCATCATTATCAATGTCGCTTCCTAGCGGTGTATTGCTACAAATATCTCTAGCGTCAATAACCCCGTCATGATCTGAATCCTTTAGTGCATTAATTGAGTTAGTGGGAAATAGAGGCTGGCAAATTAAAATAGAGCTGTATAAGCCTAAAAAAAGAATAGCAGTCCGTGCTACCTTAAAAATCATGTCATTTACTCAAGATGCATCGTTTTGTTTTAGCTCTAATTTTTTTCATTGCGATCCTTTTTCCTGTCATTACTTAGAAGAGAAAATAGAAAATTATTTTTTCAGTATTACCGTAATGTACTCCCATTCTTTTTGTGTAATAGGCATAACAGAAAGTCGGCTGCCTTTCTTCGTTAATAACATATCGGCCAGTTCAGGGCTTTTCTTTAACTCTGCTAGCGTGAGAATGGATGACCACTTTTCAACAAACGCCACATCAACCATAAACCATCGTGGGTTATCCTGAGGGGATTTTGGGTCAAAGTAATGACTATTGATATCCCAACTTGTATGATCTGGATAGGCTGTTTTACATACTTTGGCGGTACCGACAATACCAGCAGGAGAGCAACTAGAGTGATAAAAAAATACCATGTCGCCTTCATTCATGGCTTTCATGAAATTGCGGGCTTGGTAATTTCGTACGCCATCCCAAGGGGCATGTTTAAGTCGTTTCAAGTCTTCTATAGAAAACGCATCGGGTTCTGATTTCATTAGCCAGTAATTGGTCATGGACACCTCATTTGCACAATGAAACATACAATATGTTCACGCTTACAAATATACTATCTACAATAAGAGGGTGATGCTATGAAAATGCTTAGACTTACCTCATTGTACTTTTTGGCAGCGATGCTCCTTGTAACGGATGAAAATAATGAGCCACTTTGCTTGTAAAGCTTTCTCAGCGCTGGAAAAAGAGCTTAAAGATGATTTGTTAGAATGTTTCACGGAAGCGCAGCAAGAAATAGAAAGTATTATTAATAGTATCGAAAGCGAAGGATTTTCTTTCGATAAATTAGATCAATTGTTTCGTTCTTTGCACAGTATGAAAGGAAACTGCTCCGTCTGTTTTCTTGATCCTTTGGTTGGTGTGCTACATAAATTAGAAGAAATTGTGGATGGCATGCGTGGCGGCTACATTCAGTATCATCCTCATTTGGGGGATCTTATTAATGTGGTTATTGAGCAAGTCTATATATTGTTAAAGCAGATTTACCACTCACATGTTGCAGAAAATATTTTACGTGACACGCTGCAATTGGGGTTGGATGAGATATACGCAGAAGAAGACGATGCCAAACGACCTGATTTGGCCGTGATATTGTTAAATAAATGCAATCAAGAAATAGAAGAAGAAAAAGACGACACGGATTCGACTTCTTTGTTAGTAAGGGTTGAATTTACTGAGCAGCAACAAAGCGATATCGATTTGTTTATTGGTTTTAGTCAGAAGCTCAATCGTTTGCTAGGTTACTCCTCCGAAAGAAGCGAGCGTATCTTAAAACTTTGTCAATTGATCAATGTCGAATGTTCTAAATCTGTTGATCCCGCGCAGTTAAGTGCTGCCGCGTACATGCATAACATGGGCATGGCGCTTATCTTGAATGGTAAAGATAATGAGAGTTTGAAGCTTAAAGCCGAACAAAATCACCCAATGGTGGGCGCTAAACTGCTTTCTAAACACGCTGGTTGGGAAGACGCTGTTGCTATGGTGCAGGCGCATAAAGAACGGTTTGATGGCACCGGTTTTCCTGAAGGATTAGTGGGCTCTTTGATTCCTCAAGGGGCGTTTATCTTATCTATGGCCGTCATGTTTATTGATATCGTTTGGGGTAAATCGGGCAGTGAATACAATAAAAGCGCCATGAGGGCTGTGCAGATGGTGAACTTTGAAAGTGGAAAGGGTTTTCCACCTCATCTGATCGAATCCTTTAATGCGGCCATGCGCAAGGTTTTAGTCGCAAAAAGTAAGTAGTAACGCCTTGGCATCCCTTGTTAGCATGGTGCTCTTTCGCATTGCTTAAATTATCTGTTCTATGAATGTTGCTTTGTTACCTCTAGTTTTCCACCCACATTATAGTATTCCGTTCCCTGCGGGACATCGTTTCCCTATGTCTAAATTTCGCCTTTTGGCTAAAACATTAAGAGAGCAGGGGATCTTGACGGACGACAACGAATATCAGCCATCGCCTTTGTCATTGACTGCACTTATGCAAGCCCATGAAAAAGGTTATGTTCAGCGCTTTATTCGTGGAGAGCTTACCCCACAAGAGCAGAAAGAAATTGGCCTTCCTTGGTCGGAATGGCTGGTGGAGCGAACCTTGCGCGCGGTATCAGGCACTATATTAACCAGCGAGCTAGCACTTCAACATGGGTTGGCGTGTCACCTTGCTGGAGGCACACACCATGCTCATCCTTCTCATGGCTCTGGTTTTTGCATCTTTAACGACCTAGCCGTCGCAGCACTCGCCATGGTCGAATCGGGTAAGGCGAAGAAAATACTCATCTTAGACTGCGACGTACATCAAGGCGACGGCACCATCGTTTTTTTCGAAGACAGTACCAACATTATTCCTGTTTCGTGGCATTGCGAAGAAAATTACCCACAAATCAAACAAACCGCAGGCATCAATATTGCCATCCCCAAAGGTGCAGACGACCAAGAATACTTATCGATACTAAAAAGCACTTTGCCTGCGATACTCGCCAAACACCAACCAGACTTCATTTTCTACGACGCTGGCGTCGACGTACACAAAGACGACAGGCTCGGCTACGTCAACCTTAGTGACGACGGTATATTTACAAGGGACAAATACGTCATAGAAACCTGTGTCACACTCAACCTACCAACCGCTTGCGTCATCGGCGGTGGATACGACAGACAAGAAGAAAACGTCGCGTGGCGACATAGTTTGTTGCATCAAGCCGCAAATCAGATTTGGAAAGAGTATTTTTTGTAGGTTTTAAGAGGTCTCAATCTTTTTATCAAGGATTTGAGGTTTGCAAATTGGCTCTCCAGTGTTATTGAAAAACTCAGAAGGTTTGTTTAGACCTTTTAACTTCCATGAAAGGATTTTGGCCACCATTCTAAAGTTAATACTCAACGAAGAGCCTTTAAGATTCTCGGGAACGGGTGTTTTAGCAAATTTAGTTAGAACGTGACCTCTGCTTTTGCCTAAATCAGCCTCACTCGTTGTCGCTTTGTCCATGAAGCTATGAATAACCCCAATAAATGGGCCACCAGCGCCAAATGTATTACCAATTGGTGTGTTGCAGCACTTCGCATACCAGCGATGCATGCCTTTGGGGCTAAGCCTGATACAGGCAATGTCCGACTTTCCTTCTGTAATAGTGAGAAAAGACACGGGTATTTGAAATATATCGGTCCCGCCATATTGGTCTAACACTTTTTCTTCCTGTCCCAGAAACTGAGCAAATGCTTGGCAATCGTCACAGCAACACGTAATCCTCGTACCTATCTTTGAACTAACGGCAGAAGTTTTTCCTTTAACGGTTCCGCAAGTGCATTTTAAATTTACTTCAGACATTGGGTTAAGCCTCCTTAGTTATGGAAGAGAATCGTTCACAGTTTAGCAGCGTTTTAAAAATAAGTGGAAAATGCGGTTTAATGGTAAGTGGATAAGCCTAACGACTTCAATATACAGAAAAGCCGCATAGCGGCTTAGCTTGATTCGGCTTTAAAGGGTTCTGATACCTTTTATCGTTGGGATATATGGACTTTATATAGCCCACTACTGTCTAGCAAGCTCTGGGAAGTGCATAGTCCAAAGAAGAGATTAACTCCGCTCTCCGCCTTCCCCTTGGAAGACATAAGGGGAGAGTTTAAAAAGGGCAAGCCGCTACAAACGCGACCCATGCTTTCGTAAACGGATGTCGAAACTCCAGCCGATAAGCGTGTAACAACAATCGAGGGTCGTTTTCTAGTGAATATTGATCGTCGTAGAATTCATCACCGATGATCGAGTGTCCGATACTTTGCATGTGTACGCGCAGTTGGTGAGAGCGGCCCGTGTATGGCGTGAGCCGAACGCGGGTGGTGTTGCCTTCGTAAGCAATCGGTTCCCAAAAGGTAATGGAGTCTTTACTCCATTCATCAGTACAAACGATTTGTCTTGGCCTATTTGGCCAATCGCAGCGCAGTGGTTTTCGTACTTCGCCGCGTTGACCTAACAGTTTGCCGCGCAGTAAGGCGCGGTATTCTTTTTGAACTTCTCGTTCACGAAAATACGCATTCATGCGCTTTTGACATTCGTGTGTTTTTGCGACCAGAATCAGTCCAGAAGTGGCTTCGTCTAATCGATGAATGGTGAATGCTTTGCCAAATTCCTGCTCGGCTCTGTGTAAGATAGAGTCAAGCTTGTCCGCGCCCCTTCCGGGCACAGACAAGCAATTAGCAGGTTTATTGACGACGGCGAACCATTCATCTTCGTACAGTATGTCTAAAGCGAGTCGCTTATCTAGCACAGAAGGTTATTCCGGCTTGGTGGTTAAGATAATGCGAATTGCGTCTAAGCGGATCTGGTGTTCGTCAATCCGTACTAAACCTTCTTGCATGTTGTTTTCAAGTAACTCAATGTCTTGATCACGAATCGCATTGTTAAACGCTTTCAATTCGATAAGACGATCAATTTCGCTTTGGCAACGATGCTGGTAAGTGGATTTCGCCGCTTGGACAATCGGACGCGCTTGATCTTGGGCATTCAGCTGGTGGGCTTGAAGTACTTCAATCAAGTTTTTGCGCAAGGCAGCAACCCATTGTTCCGCGACGCGGTTTGGTACGCCTTTGAGCTTTTCTGCCCATTTGTCGGCGGTAAACTGCTGGTGTAGGAATTTGCCGTTTGAGTCTGACAATTGCCACATCGGCGTCATGGGTAGTGATTGAGTAAGCTTCAAGCGAGGATGCGCGGTGGCTTCGATGACAAACATACTCTCTACCAATACAGTACCTTCTGGGAGCGCTGCAATGGGCAAAATAGCGGAAGTCAATTTACCAGAGTCAAAGCCTTGAACCTCATCCATTAACATGGTGATAAGGGGGTGTTCCCATGTAGCAAAGGCCACGTTTTCACGTTGGCTCGCTTGGCGACGATCTAACATAAGCATCTTGCCTTCTTCTTCGATACCTGGAAGGGCTTCGAGCATCATGTCGGTAGAAGGGCGTAAGAACCACGCGGCTTTTTCTGGATCATCGTCCATGCATTCCGCATAAATGTTAAACGCGTGTGTCACTTGCTCAATGTAGTTATGTAGGCCTTTTGTCGCTTGATGATTGATTTGATCGATCAAGTCACGGGCTTGTTCTGGGCGACAAGAGCTCATTTCTAGTAAGCGGTTACGGCCTTCTTCCATTTGTTTAAGCAGCGCTTCGTGGTAGATGTGCGCTTCTTTTAATAAGTCGGTGTCGTCGTCTTGACCGTGTAAGTAGGCATGTAGGCTGTCACCAAAGGCTTCTTCGACTTTATCGCCAGCGCCAGTCGTACGGCAAAAAGCATTGAGCGCATGGTGATACCAGTTGAATAACCGTTCTTGTACGCTCTGCTTGATATAAGGCACATGGATTTGAACGTCGTTCAGTTGTCCTAGTCGGTCCAGACGACCAACACGTTGTTCTAATAAGTCTGGGTGCTCAGGCAGGTCATACATGACAATGTGATGGCTGAATTGGAAGTTTCGGCCTTCGCTGCCAATTTCAGAACACACCAAAATTTGAGCCCCATCGTCGTCCGCAAAATACGCAGCGGCTCGGTCTCGGTGAATCAATGGCATTTGTTCGTGGAAATCGGCGCTTTGGAAGCCAGCAAAGGTCAATTGATCGTTTAGCCACTGCGCCATATCAGGCGAATGACAAATAACGAGCACCTTGTCTGCTTGGCATTCAAGAAACTCTTTTAACCAATGCCAGCGAGGGTCTTTTTCCCATAAGCCATCGGCGACCTCTGTTTCTGGCTGTACATGACGGTTAGCCGATTCAAAGTACTCGTTGTTTTCCAACGGGTAAGAATGCAAATAGCGATCAGGGAAGCCGCCTACCGCTGCGCGGGTGTTACGGAACATTTCACGGCCTGTTCCGTGTCGGTCAATAAGCCAGCTGACGGCATCTTGCGCCGCTTGAGTGCGTTCTTTGTTGTTTTCTGCGGTGAGCGCGATAAACCAATCTTTGGCTTTGACTTCTTCAAGGTAAGACCCAAACGCATCCTCCCAATTAAGAGGGCTTGCTTGATTGTCGTCCTGTGTAAAGGGTAATAATAACTCGGCTAGTTCAGCGGCTTGTTTGAAAGCGTGTTGCTGTGCTTGGTAGCGCTCAAAATCGTGGTAATGATCGGCGTCTAATAATTGTAAGCGTGAGAAATGCTCACGTTCACCGGTTTGCTCAGGCGTTGCACTGAGCAGTAATAGGGATTCTGTTTTCGCGGCTAAGCGCGCGACTACTTGATAACCGATACTTGGCGTTTCTGGGTGCCAGGCGAGGTGATGCGCTTCGTCAACAATGACCATGTCCCATTCTGCTTCCAGCATGTGTTGAGTGGCATTTGGATGTTGGCTGGCCCAATCAATTGGAGAAATGACAAAAGGTTGTTGCTCGAATGGATTGTCGTCGCCTTCCGTGAAGTCTTCGTACACGGATTCATTGATCAGAGCGAAAGGTTGATGGAAGCGACGTAGCATTTCCACTAACCATTGATGCTGTAAGTTGGTTGGTGTGAGGATAAGTACGCGTTTGCACAGGCCATTTAACAGACGCTGATGCAAGATTAATCCCGCCTCTAAGGTTTTCCCCATACCGACTTCATCACACAAAAGTGCGCGCGCTTTAGGGCGATTCGCTATTTCGTGAGCAAGGTAAATCTGGTGAGGTAGAAGCTCAGCTTTTAGTCCCATTAGGCCACGAACGGGTGACGCGGCGTTGGCCGCTTGGTGTTCTAAGGTGTGGCGACGAAGGTCAAACCACATCCGGCGAGCAGGGGACAGCGCGAGTAAAGAATCCAGCTCGTTTTTATCATTACGAGGAAACTGAATAAGCGATTCCTCTAACCAGTCATCGTCGTCGCTGATACGGTATTCGATAAGGTCGTCAATTTCTTCGACTTCCAAAACAGTAAATGTTTCATCTTGAAAATGCAGTTGATCGCCAGCGGTTAGCGTACGTCGAACTAGACTGGTCTGGTCGTTTGAGTATTGACGATCGCTTTCTGCATCAGGGAAATGCAAGGTAAAAGATTTATTTTGCTTGTCTACTATCATGCCTACGCCGAGATCTGGCTCGTTGCGGCTACTCCATCTTTGTCCAGTTTGGTACATGATTATGCTTTGTCCGGTTCAATTAAAGTTAAGCTACCTTGGCACAAGTCCGTCAAAATGACTTTTTGCTCGGGCCAAGTACGTTCAATAACAGCAAGGTCAATAACGACGCTGTCACTGTATGTTTTGTTGGTTATTTCTATATCACTCTGTTCTAGCCAATATTCAACCTTACCTAATAAAGGGTAGGTGATTTTTAGCTGAACGGGGCTGCGAGGGTACACATTTTCATATTCTGTTTGTGAAAGTGCTTCTTGTACCGCTTGGCTGTAGGCTCTAACTAAACCACCCGCCCCCAGTTTAATGCCACCGAAAAAACGCGTTACAACCACAGTCGTTTCGCCAAAGTCAGAATGTTGAAGTACATTCATCATCGGCTTTCCGGCCGTGCCTTTTGGTTCGCCATCGTCGCTTTGATCCCACAAATGCACATTGTTTGGTGCACCTGCAATGAACGCCGAGCAGTGGTGATTGGCGTCAGGATAACGCAGCCTTATTTCGTCAATAAAGGCTTTTGCCGCTTCGCGTCCTTTGGTTCGACTGACGGTCGTAATGAACTGGCTATTTTTTATTTCAAGATCAAAGCGTTGCGTGTGTATTGGGCTTAAGTAGTAATCCATGTAAACTTGCTTAACGATTGTTTTCTCTATAAAAATAGCAGGTTTTAATTCATATGACAGGTTGGCTTTCACAATCAGTTTGGGTGTTATCGGGCTTTTGTGTCGGCGCGATTCTTATCTCTGGTATTGCTGGCGCTATTGTACAGGCTATGCGCCGTCAGTGGCAGCATACACAAGAAAAAATACAGCAACAAAATGAGGAATTACAGCATCTTTTAGGGCAGGCGAAAGATCAGATTCATTATTTGGAAAAAGAGTCGCTGACCTTGGAGCAACAATTTGCCGCATCGCAGAGTGTTTGGCAGGAAAAGGAAGTCTTTTATAGAGAGCAGAAAAAGCACAACGAAACCGAATTTAAACAATTAGCGCACGACATTATGAGTCAACAAGGTCAGCAGTTGGCAAAAGAAAATGAGCGTCAGCTTGGTTCCTTATTGACGCCGCTTGGCTCTCAGATTCAAAAATTTCAGGAAAGTGTGGAAAAGAGCTATCAAGAAGAAGCACGAGAGCGTTTTTCGTTGGTGAAAGAGATCAAAGGTTTGCAGCTGTTGAATCAAAAAATCAGTGACGATGCGGTTAGCTTAACTCATGCGCTGAAGGGCCAAAACAAGTTGCAAGGTGGTTGGGGGGAGGTGATTTTAGAGAGAATTTTAGAGCGCTCTGGATTGGAAAAAGGCCGTGAATATGAAACTCAAGCGTCTTATCAAACATCAGAAGGGCGACGGTTACAGCCGGATGTGGTGATACATCTTCCGGAAGGTAAACAAGTGATTGTTGATTCAAAAATGGTACTGATTAGCTACTTGGCTTATATGGAAGCTGAAACGGACGACGATAGAAACCGGGCGCTTAAACAGCACTTGGATGCAGTGCGTCGACATATGAAAGAGTTAAGCGCCAAGTCTTATCATGATTTGCCCGGCATTACTTCGCTGGATTTTGTGTTGTTATTTATTCCTATCGAGGCGGCTTTTGGTTTGGCTCTGCAAGGGGATAACGGTTTATTCAGTGAAGCCTTTGAACACAATATTATCATTGTGGGGCCTTCGAATTTATTGGCGACGTTACGTACCATTCAGAATATTTGGCGTAACGAAAAACAGAGCCAAAATGCCATTGAAATAGCGCGTCAAGCTGGTGCAATGTACGACAAATTTTCAGGCTTTGTTCAGGATATGGATGACATAGGTAGCAAACTTGAAGCGGTAAGTCGTAGTCATGATTCTGCTCTGAAAAAGCTCACAGTAGGGCGGGGGAATTTAGTTGCAAGAGCGGAAAAACTTAAGTTAATGGGCGCTAAAACCAGTAAGGCGTTACCAGTGGAGTATCTGAATGATACCTCCACAGATGAGTCTGACAGTTAAGATGATATCGCGAGAGATATTGTGTTAAGAAGGAAAAACCCACAGTACCGTGGCTTTATGGATGTAATGTGTTGTTTGTAAGTCTTGAAGAATACCTGCTGTTATTTTTGTTAAATCTGCACTGTCGGGTGCTTTGTCTATATAGGCAATAATTTCCAATTCGAGATGGTTATCCAAATAGTGTAAACGAGTATTTTTCACATCGACATAGGCGGAGTGTTGGCGCAATAAAAAACCTAAGTCAGCCACTATCTGGTGACGGGCAGGTAATTTTAAATGCGGTGGTTTTCCTGTTGGATGAGCAAAACTGTCGGTTTGGATTTTTTCATCGGTGTCAATATGGACCATAACGTCTTGTACTTGTGAATGGGCCTGTTTGATGGTGTAGGCGACTAAATCACCAAGATAATGCCCCTCGCTGACGCTGGCATGACTAGGCACATGAATGTGCATGTCTAAGTAGATTTTACCCGCCATGGATCTTGCTCTCACATCGTGAGGCGCCATAACATGTTTAAGGCTGTTTGCCGTTTCTTTGATTTGAGCTATGAGTTTTGGATCTGGTGCGGTATCGACAAGTTCGGCCAAATTTTCCCACACCATGATGATGGCCATTTTACCAATCAGCAATGCAACCACTATTGAAGCGACCATGTCCGCCCAAGAATAACCAAAGTAAACACCGATTAGGCCGATAAGCACCGCGATCGATGACAGCGCGTCGCTGCGACTGTGCCACGCGTTAGCAATGAGCATTTTACTGCCAATTTCATCACCCGCTTTTTTTGTGTAATGGAAAATGGCTTCTTTAATGACAATGGTGGCAATTAATGCCGCCAATCCATACCAAGTCAGTTGGGCTTGTGATGCTGGTGCCGTGATAGATTCATAGCCGATGCCAAGTGCCACGAGGATCAGTACGAGCCCTAAAAACACGGTGGTAAGTGTTTCAAAGCGAAGATGACCATAAGGGTGATTTTCGTCAGGTCCCTGACGTGAATTAGCCGAGGCGAAATACACGAATACGTCGGTCACTAAATCAGATAGAGAGTGAATGCCGTCGGCGATGAGTGCTTGTGACTGAGAAAAATACCCAGCAAAAATTTTGGCTAAACCTAAAATGGCGTCCCACGCAGCGCCGACGAGGGTGACTTTTTTTGCTATGTCTTGCTCTTGCTTAAGTTTTGGCATTTATTCACTCGAAAATGATCAAGATTTTGATTGTCATTGCTTTCAACTGAGTGGCGATCTGGTGATATTTGAAGCGCGCTACCAGCTTGACTGACTTAGCCAATGTTCTCCCCAAGCTTATCCACGTTATCTGTGGAAAAGCTTAGGCAAAATATCGCTTAGTTGATTTCAAACCATAAACAGTAGGAAGCAAAAAACTCTCTCATCGTTAATGACATTAGAGAGAAGTTGGCGTCCATATCGGACAAACCACCACCTTGGGAGTCGTTAAAAGCAGCTTCTTTTAGTGCATCGTCGAATTTGATTTTGCGCAATGTCAGATCATCATGTAAAACAAAGCTGAGCTTGTCTGACCAGCGAAGTGCAAGGTTTTTAACGGCCATGCCTTCTGCTAAATGACGTGTAACGTCTTCAGACAAAGGTTCTAGTGATTTAAAACGGATAGTGGCTTTGTCTTCAGAGGCGTCTTGAATTTCACACTCATCACCGGTTTCTAGACTGGCGGGCACTTCGTTTTTTACAAGCCAATCCGTCATTAAAGAAGAAGGTGAAACTTGTGCCTGAAGCGGTGTCATCGGAAAGCTGCCAAGCGTGGTCTGTAAGTGCTTGAAAAGTTGTTCAGTCATGCTGGCGTTGGTGCTGTTGAGAACTAGTATTTTTGCTTTTAGATCAATATACGCCCAAATATCAGTGCGCTTTGAAAATGCTTTTGGACGCAGTGTAAAAACCAACTCTTCTTTCATGTCGGACTGTTCTTTACGTCCGACTTTGCGCCCTTCGATAAGCTCGATTTCAGCAACTTTGGCTTCCAGTTCTTCACGGACCACGGCGGAAGGCAGTACCTTTTCTTCTTTGCCTGCGCGGAACAGTAGGCAGTGGTCGCTTGCTAAGCTCCACTGTTCACTGTTGCGTATGAGAGGTAACCAGCCGAAAGAGAATTCTTCTTGCGAACCACATTCTTTTAGTGGGAATTCAGGAATTTTATTGATCAATTCGTTCGTATCTAGTGATTCTGTGTCTTTTAGTTGGAATATCTGGGCGTTCTTGAACCACATAATTAGTCTCTCACGGCTTCTTTAAAGTGTTTTCGACAAACGGACAAGTAGCGGTCATTACCGCCTATTTCTACTTGCGCGCCTTCTTTAACGGGAATTCCTTCGGCATTTAATCGAATGACCATAGTGGCTTTACTGCCACAGTGACACACGGTTTTTAGTTCTATTAATTTATCAGACCAAGCCAGTAGTGCTTTGCTACCGTCGAATAGCTCGCCTTGGAAATCCGTACGGATACCGAACGCCAGCACAGGTATGTGCAGTTTATCAACGACTTCAGATAATGCATAAACTTGTTCTTTGGTTAGAAACTGTGCTTCATCAATCAAAATACAGCTTAATGCTTGCTGTTGATGTGTTTCTTCCTTGATTAAAGCGATCATGTCGGTGCTATTATCAAACAAACTGGCGTCTGCTGATATGCCGATGCGAGAGGCGATTTGCCCTGTTTCAAATCGGTTGTCTATCGACGCTGTAAGGAGAAGAACTCTCATGCCTCGCTCTTGATAGTTATGAGCGGACTGTAGAAGAACGGTCGATTTACCCGCGTTCATTGCTGAGTAGTAAAAGTACAGTTTGGCCATATCGGGTCTGTTTATTCAGTTGTTAGCTAATGTCGTCGATTAGTATATCAAATCACTATTGTGATCGGGTTTTTTTGATGGAAGTAATTGTTTGGTTTTGGTCTCACCCTTAGGAAAGGCTTAAGCCTTAAGTTATTTATTTTTCATTTTTCCAACGCTTTTGTTAATTTGCAGTGTTAGCCATTCTGCGCGTTTTAAACCATTTAGTTCGCAGAGTTTGTCTAGTTTCTCGATAGTGTCTTGCTCAATCAATAATTCTAAGCGTTTTAACCCTTGTGATTTTTCTTTTTCTCGCTGTGCTCGTTTATTGATTTTAAGCTGATCTTTTCTGGTGAGAGGCTGAGTTCGAGGTCTGCCAGGTGCTTTACCAAATAGGTCGATTGTATTCCGGTCGGATGACGCTTTTGCCATGGTCTAGGTTCATTCGTATGAGTGATAGGAGGTGTTTTTCAGTTGCATAAAAAAACGAGAGCGAAAAGTGACTATGAAAGGCTTTTCGCTCTTTGTTTTTCATCATTTATTTCTGAGCTGTTTTTTTCTCAGCTTGCTTTTGGGCCATCTGATTGGTTGCAATGAAGTCTAAAAGTACTTCAGATGCTTCTTTTGCATAGGTATCTTCTTCAATAGGCTCTATGTCATCAACCGACGCTAGTGGTTCTAGTCCAAGTGCTTTTCGGCGCGTATTTTCGCGTTCGAGTTCTTTTTGTTTATTATCTTCTTTTTGCTGTATGCGAGTGCTCTCTTTTAGTGAGATAGACTTATAGCTCTCTACTTGTTCTTTGAACTCTTCTATTTGAGCATTGATGGCAACAAAATTAGGGTCTGTCGCCATTCTTGCTTCGTGGCGAGGTTCTAAAATAGGGAGGTAAGCGGACATTTTCCAATAAACGGGGTAGCGAGTTTCATGGATTTTATCCCAAGGTAAGGGGTTGTCTAATGCACTTTCGCCAATGGTTTCTTTGTCGATCAAAGAAGGAAAGGCTATGTCTGGCATGACGCCTTTGTGCTGAGTGCTTTCGCCAGAGACGCGATAAAATTTAGCCTGAGTGACTTTAAGTTGCCCTTGGTCTACTTCTTGTAATACTTGAACCGTGCCTTTTCCGAAGGTCTGATCGCCAAGAATTAAAGCGCGTCCATAATCTTGCAGCGCACCAGCGACGATTTCAGACGCGGATGCACTCATTCTGTTTACCAAAACAGCCATTGGTCCACTGTAGGTGATGGCGGTGTCGGAGTCTCCCAATGGTGTAACTCGTCCGCTTTGGTCGCGAATTTGTACTGTTGGGCCGGATGGAATAAACAAACCAGTTAATGAATTTGCTTCTTGTAATGAGCCGCCGCCGTTATTTCTTAAGTCAAGAATGAGCGCTGAGATTTTTTCTTCACGAAGTTCCTCAATCAATTTTTTTGTGTCTCGTGTGGAACTTTTATAATCTTTGTCACCTGCTTGAATCGCTGCGAAATCAGAGTAAAAAGTCGGTAATGAGATTACGCCTACTTTGTAAGTTTCACCGTCTCGCTCTATTTCAACGATCTCTTTTTTTGCCGATTGATCTTCGAGTTTTACTTTTTTACGGACGATGCTAATGCGCTTGCTGGTCTGTGTGTCGCCTTTGCTTGGTGTTATTTCCAATATAACGGTGGTATCACGCTCACCGCGGATCATGTCGACGACATCATCAAGGCGCATGCCAACAACGTCGATCATGGTTTTGTCTTCTTGGCCAACGGCGATAATCCTGTCGTTAGGAGACAGGTCGCTTTGAGTGGCCGCTGGACCACCTGGCACTAATCGAACGACTTTTGTGTAGTCATCGTCCATTTGTAAAACAGCACCAATCCCTTCTAATGATAAGCTCATGTTGATATTGAAGGTTTCTGATGCTCGTGGTGCAAAGTAACTAGTGTGAGGGTCTAATGCCGCGGTGATGGCGTTGGCGAAGGTTTGATAAACGTCGACAGCGTTCGTTTGATCCACTCGTTTTAATTGATTTTTATAGCGGCGCTCAATCGTCGAAATGATTTTTTCTTCACTTTCGCCATTAAGCTTAAGCACTAATGCACGATTTTTAAGGCGTTTGCGCCAGTAATCATCAAGTTCAACTTCGGTATTAGCCCATTGCTGCGCTTCTGGATCGGTATTGAGTGTTTCGTCAATGTTATAATCGAAGCCTTTGATCATTTCTGGAAGATGATCCTGAAGACTTGTTAGGCGCTTTTCAAGGCGTTTTAAATACAGGTTATAAATAGTGTAAGCCACTTGCGTGTCGCCCTTTCTGAGGGCGTCATCAAAGCTATTTCGGTATTGAGTTAAGTTATCTATGTCACTTTTGAGAAAGAAGCTTTTACTTGGGTCCAGCGCGTCAATATAGTAATCAAAGGCTTTTGCTGAAATGGCATCATCAATCTGAGGTCTGTTATAATGAATGCCTTCTAGCATTTCAACGAGCTCTTTTGATACTTTGTCGTATTCATGAGGAGGCTGCAATTCCTGATAAGCTGACGCAGGAGTTGAGGCAAGGGTATAGCCAGTTAAAAGGCAAAGTAAAAGGCGTTTATAGTTCATCCGGTAAGGGTTCTCTCTGTCTATTTTATACGTCGTTAGCAAAATCATATTAGACACTGGGCTGTAAGGCTAGCCAAAGTGTTAAAAAGTCACTTTTTTAAAGCATTGTGCTTATGGAAAATTATGAAACATACAAATTTTAACGACTCTTTGTTGTCATTTCTTCAATCTTCTCCGACGCCATTTCATGCGACGGATAGTATGCGTAATGCTTTGATCGCAGAAGGTTTTGTTGAATTAATTGAAGAAAATAATTGGGTGATAGAAGAGGGTGGAAAGTATTTTGTTACGCGTAATGAGTCAGCATTAATTGCTTTTACCACGGCAGAGCTAAATTTCAGTCAAACAGGTTGGCGAATGATCGGTGCCCATACTGACAGTCCTTGTCTGAAGCTTAAGCCAAATGCTCAGGTGGGTCGCTTTGGTTATCATCAATTAGGCGTGGAAGTGTATGGAGGCGTGTTGCTTCATACTTGGCTAGACAGGGATTTATCGATTGCGGGTCGCATTACTTTAAAAACGAAAGCGGGCGACATTGTGAGTCGTTTAGTGGATTTTAAAGACCCAATTGCTGTGGTTCCAAATTTGGCAATCCATTTGAATCGACAAGCAAATGAAGGTTTTTCAGTGAACCCTCAGGAAGAAATTTTACCTATACTGTGTGGTGCTGAAAATGAGTTTGATCTTCATGAGTTATTAAAGGCTCAACTCGTAAAACAGTACGCGGATTTGTCAATCGAGAGGATATTAGATTTCGAGTTGAGTTTGTACGATACGCAGCCAGCGGCTTTGGTTGGTTTGCATAAAGAGTATATTTGTTCAGCTCGTTTGGATAATTTACTTAGTTGTTTTGTGGGTTTACGCGCGCTGTTGGATTCCGAAGGGCAACGTCCAAGCCTGCTAGTTTGTACCGATCATGAAGAAATTGGCAGTTTATCGGCTTGTGGTGCAAATGGTCCATTCTTAGAAGATGTTTTACATCGTTTAACGCCGAATCCAGAGCAATATGTTCAGGCGGTTCAGCGCTCTATGTTAGTTTCTGCTGATAATGCGCATGCGTTGCACCCCAATTATGCTAATAAGCATGATAAAAACCATGCCCCTGCGATTAATAAAGGCGCGGTTATTAAGGTGAATGCGAATCAGCGTTATGCAACCAATAGCGAAACGGCAAGCGTTTACCGTGATATTGCAGCGCAAGAGAATTATGACGTGCAGTGCTTTGTTGTGCGCAGTGATATGGCGTGCGGTAGTACGATTGGGCCGATTACATCTGGAGAAATTGGTGTGCCGACGATTGATATCGGTTTGCCAACGTTTGGAATGCATTCAATTCGTGAGCTAGCAGGGAGCCGTGATGCCTATGGTTTGTATAAAGTATTAACTCGATTTACAAAGCGAGATAAGCTCATTTCTCGTTGAGAATAGGCGTTAGCATTTGGTTTATCACAATACAAAAAAACCGTAAAACAATGTTTTACGGTTTTTTTTGTATTAATGAATTAATAATCAATTCTTTGCAATTAACCACTTATCCAACTCTTTGATGTTGTCTTCTGTCAGGTCGCCAGTGGTTTCTAGGAGACTTAACTTTTTCAACACAAAGTTGTATCGGTATTGTTCGTAAGCATTTTGCGCATTATAAAGATTAGATTGCGCATCTAGCAGCTCGACAAGATTTCGAGTTCCTACGTCATAGCCTGCTTTTGTTGCTTCAAGTGCACTGGTACGAGAGCGAATGAGTTGTTGTTGAGCTTCAATTTGAGCAACGGCTGTTTGTAAATCTAGATATAGGCTACGAATATTAAGTTCTATCGCCTGCAATGAGCTTGCTCTTTGCTCAGTGGCCGCTTCAGCTTGCGCTGTAGCTTGTCGAACAGAGGCGTTAATTGCCCCACCGCTATAGAGAGGAATACTGACGCCTAATGCAACAGAAGACGTATTTGTTACACCATCTGGGTTAGTGGTGCCACTACTATAGTTGTTATCACTTCGAGATAACGATCCAGAGATGGATACGGTAGGAGAGCGACCGTTAGATTTTTGGATGTTAATGTTATTTTCTGCGCTTTCAACTGTAAGATTCAGTATACGCAATTGTTTATTATCACGACGAGCTTTCGTAATTAACGAATCAACGGTCATGTTTGGATCAAGGCGAATAGGGTAATCTTTAGATAATTGAGGAATGCTCTTTATCTCTTGGCCTGTTCTTTGGAATAACGCTTTTTGTGCATAAGATACGCTTGAGCGCGCGCTAAGCTGAGTGACACGAACGGAATCGTATTCTGCTTGAGCATCTTGTAAATCGGTGATGGACGCTAAACCTACTTCATATTGCTTTTTAGCACGATCTAGCTGACTTGCTGTACTTTTAACTAAGGCTTCTGTTGTCTGTAATGTTGATTGTGCGATCAGAAGATTGAAATATTCAGTTAAGGTTGTCAGTGCTAGATCTTCTTCAGCGTTGCTAAAGCTAATACCAGCGCTTTGGGAACTTAGTTCGACAGAATCTACTGCATAGTTAAGTGCAGGCGAATAAATAGGGTAATCCAATGACAGCGCTACGGTATTTGATGTATTGCTGTAATCAGAAGAAGGACTGTCTATATTGTCGTATCCTAGGTTACCTTTAAAGCTGATGCTAGGGTATAGATTGCCCTTTGTGACGGTGACGCCTTCTTTTTGTGCTTGATAAGTGGCGGCCGCGGCTCTTAAGCCTGGGTCATGTTGCTTGGCAAGTTTGTATACTTCGTAGATGCTGTCTGCGTAGGCAGCCGAACTACTTAGAACGGCTGCAGCGATTAGTGAGGTTATAATATGCTTTTTCATAGATCTCTGTGGGCTCGTAGTATGAAGTATAGTTATAATAGTACCTCAAGTTTTTCGCTTGTGGCAGTGCCATTCTTGCTATATCTATTATGACTATTGACCATATCATAACGAAATACTTTAAATGAGCCTCGATTGTGGAAAATTAATGCAAGAGCTGTGAGTGTTTAATCGTGTTATCTCTTCCTACTTCATCGTTTAGTTTTTTAATTCAACTTTATAAGTGAGGGTTTTCTTCGAGTTTGCTTTTATTTTTCCTGCAATTCTTAAACTGTTGGCATTTACTTTCGTCACATTATCCCCTTCTAGTACTTCTATAATGCCGTTTGTACTTTGCTCTACAGAATAATTTTGTATTTTGTTGGAATGGTTCTCTATCGTTACTTGCCAAACTTGAGTGCTAGGGAGTTTTTGTGAAGAGGCATTTTCTAACGTTAAGTATCCCGTTATATCCTGACTTTTATTTGTGATGACATTCAGTGGATAACCTGTACGAACTGTATTTAACATCACCGTGTTACCAGGGATGAGAAGGTGTTCTCTTTTCCAAAATGTGCTGTATTCCCCTGGAAGGCCTTCCTTTTTTAATGTGAAGCTTACGGTATTATAGAAACTAAGATCTATTCTTCCTGAGCTATTGTTATGGGTATAAAGATTGGCTGTGTGTGTCTGTTTATCGATTTTGCTATTGCTGCTGGGTAAAGGATAGAGAGTGTTTGAATAGGGCGCGATAGATAAGAGGTTATGGCCAAGTGAGTAGCTAACCTCATTGTCTTGATAGCTTACTTCTTGTTGCATATCACTCATTACAAGAGAACTGCGTTCGGCTTTGAAACGTTGAGGTGTTGAGCTTCTGGAGTAGTGAAGTAAACTGTCTTGTATTTCAATGCTGGCACTTGAGTTGTTATGTAAGAGTGCTTGTTGTGAGACAACCACGTTGTCGTTTTCAAATATTAGGCTAAGTTGTGGCGTCCACGATAATTGGTCTGTTTGATAGCTAACTGGGTACGATCTTGTTGTTGCTTTATTATTGTCCGTTTGTTGTTCTAACGGTATTAAGTAAAAATCATCCAGTGGCAATGTCGTTGGGCGATCATGACTCGTAAGTATAAAAGAGCGAGAGCTCTGCTCGATTTTTGCCAATATGCCGGTGTAGTTTAAATCTCTTTGTTTGTGCTCCACTCTGACTTTTTTGCCAATTTCATCAAGCCAATTTTTATTGAGGCCATTTTGTAGGTGAGTAATAGGTGAAAAATCGTCTTCAAGAGGGATTAGTGTACCGGGGTTAGGGGTGAGGCTTAGATGTTGGCTGTCTGCGACTATTTGACTGTTATCTAATCCAATAACAGCATGTATGGGCGCTGCAAAAGTAGGTTGTGCTACCGCTGTTCCTAAAAGAATACCGATGTAAAGATAGGTTGGTTGCTTTTTCATACAAAGAGTCCTTCTAGTTTATGTATTTACAATCATACTCATTATCGTGATGAGTGCTCACACATGGTAACCTAATAATCTAATATGGTCGTAAAGTAATCTAGCAAAAATAAGGGTTTGGAGTGGATAAAAAATTACTAATTATTGACGGTTTGAATTTAATTCGCCGTTTTTATGCCGCACTAGAATCTGAGCAAGATCTAGCTCGTCGAGTCGAGCGAGCTCAAAGTATTACCATTGAAGCGCTGGTAAAGCTAGCGCTTCAATTTAACCCTTCATACGCGGTGATTGTTTTTGATTCTAATGGTAAAACGTGGCGACATAATTTGTATCCTGAATATAAATTAGGTCGTGTGCCAATGGATGATTTGTTATTAGAATCTTTGCCCGATTTTGCCAAACTTTTTCGCTTTAATCACTTTCCTTGTTTAAGGCTGGATGGTTGGGAAGCGGACGATTTGATTGCGACCCTAGCGGTCAAAGCCGCTAAAAATAACGTCACGTCTTACATCGTTTCGACAGACAAAGGGTTTACCCAATTATTGGGAGATGAGCGTATTTTGCAATATGATTACTTTGCCAAGTTGGGCTATGACAAGATTTGGGTTCCGGGTAAATATGGAGTTGAACCACACCAATTGGTCGATTATTGGGCTTTGGTGGGGGACACCACGAACCGGGTTCCTGGTGTGAAAGGAATTGGCCCTAAAACAGCACTGACTATTATTAATGCTTTCCCCACGATAGAAGAAATATACGCCAATGTGTCCTTTTTTTCAGAGCGTATTCAGACGATGTTAGCGGGTGGTTATGAGCAGTGTTTACAATCTCGTTCGTTGGTCGCATTGAAAACGGACGTGGACGTTGGTGTGCGCCTTTCACAGCTTCGTTACACGCCTAAAACAGTATCTTGACGTCTTTTATTTCTATTTTATTCGATGTGATAATAATCAAGCGTGAACGAGGGGCTAGATAAACTCAGGGAAGTAGACTTAATTGAGATGTCATGTCTATTTTTAGTTCGTTCTGCTATTAGAAAACGAAAGTCCAAAGAATATCAAACTTCTAATTCGAAAATATGCAATCGCCCTCTTACCCATAAGCGGTGAGAGGCTTATAATAGCGGCATTTAAGACAACGGATAAAAGAGATTTTTATGTCAGAGGTAAGAACACGTATTGCGCCATCACCAACGGGTGATCCGCATGTAGGCACAGCTTACATTGCGCTATTTAATATGGCATTTGCACGTAAAATGGGCGGTAAGTTCATTTTACGTATTGAAGATACCGACCAAACTCGCAGCACGCCTGAATCTGAAAAAATGATTTTAGATGCGTTACGTTGGTTAGGGCTTGATTGGGCTGAAGGTCCAGATGTTGGTGGTGAATACGGCCCTTATCGTCAAAGTGAGCGTGGCGATATTTACGGTCAATATGCTTTGGACTTGATAAATAAAGGTCATGCATTTTATGCATTTGAAACAACGGAAGAGTTGGATCAAATGCGTATCGATCAAAAAGAACAAGGGTTGCCTCAGAAATACGACGGGCGTGCTTTGTCACTGACTCAGGAAGAAGTTCAAGCAAAACTAGATGCCGGTGTTCCTTACGTTATACGTATGAAAATTCCGGAAGAGGGTACATGTGTCGTTCAGGATATGCTACGAGGTACGATTGAAATTGATTGGACTCAGGTCGATATGCAGGTTTTATTAAAAGCCGATGGTATGCCGACTTACCACTTAGCAAATGTGGTAGATGATCATTTGATGAAAATCACTCATGTAATTCGTGGTGAAGAGTGGATTAATTCTGCGCCTAAGCACATTTTGTTGTATCAGTACTTTGGTTGGGATATGCCGACCTTATGCCATATGCCTCTGCTACGTAACCCTGATAAATCGAAGTTGTCGAAACGCAAAAATCCAACGAGTATTTTATATTATCAGCGCATGGGTTATATGTCCGAAGCTGTGATTAATTACTTGGGTCGTATGGGTTGGTCAATGCCTGATGAGCGTGAAAAATTCTCATTAGATGAAATGATTGAACACTTTGATATTCAGCGAGTGTCTCTTGGTGGGCCCGTTTTTGATGTAGAAAAACTAAGCTGGTTAAATGGCATGTGGATTCGTGAGAATTTGACACCTGAAACGTTTGCGCAAAAATACGTTGAATGGGCATTGAATCCTGAGTATTTAATGAAGATTCTTCCGTTGGTTATTCCCCGTGTTGAAACTTTTTCCGATGTCGCTGACGTTGCTGGCTTTTTCTTAAAAGGCATGTTGCCAATCACCAAAGAAGACTTTGCTTCTGTCAAAATGGAAGAAGAAACACTGCGTAAAGGAATGCAATTTGCTTTATGGCGTTTGGAAGCATTGAATAAGTGGGAGAAAGATAACATATTCAATGAAATGAAAGCGCTCGCGCAAACGTTGGGAATTAAACCGAAAGACTTCTTTGCTCCATTGTTTGTTGCTATCTCAGGTACAACAGCGTCTGTGTCTGTTTTCGATTCCATGGCAATCTTAGGCTCTGACATTTCTCGTGCACGCATGCGCACAGCGGTAAATGTATTGGGTGGACCATCTAAGAAAGAAGCGAAGCGTTGGGAAAAAGAATTCGCGGAGTTATAAGCTACATTTCGGTTTAGTTCGAAAGGCTAGGTTAATAGAAAATTCCAATAAAAAACCGACTATTCAAAAGTCGGTTTTTTTATTTCAGTAGTTTGTCCTTATATTAACGAGTAGTAAACACGCTCGTTTTCTTATCTAGACTGCTTACCTGATTATGGATATCACGTGTATTGCCTTCAATACTGTTTATATAGCTATTATCACGTTGTAGCTGCTGGGCAATTTTATCCATTTCTTCGCTCATATGAACCGCTGTTTTTGCAACTTCTTGAATCGATCTAGCCATATCAATTGAGGAGGCGGAGCTTGTTTGAGCATTCTGTTCAATTTCTCGAATAGCCAGCTCTGCTTTTTCACTGAATGTTTCAATAGCATGCAGGCTTTCTTGCCCACTCTGCATTGTTTCAATCGCTGTTTGGGTAGAGGATTGAATTGTGCTTACGATATCAGTTATTTTTGCTGTTGCGTCAACGGTTTTTTCTGCGAGAGAGCGAACTTCATCTGCAACCACTGAGAAACCTCGACCAGCTTCACCAGCACGTGCTGCTTCAATTGCCGCGTTGAGTGCTAAAAGGTTGGTTTGATTTGCTAGATCGTTAATCATCCCAATTACATTGTCGATGTCCTTTGAAAGCTGACCTAGTTCGTTTAACTGCTCACTTGTTTTATTAACGACACTAATCGTAGAGGAAAGATTTGATAGAGCATTTTTGATTGTTTCTGCTCCGACTTTAGCAGATTCATAGGTGTGCTGAGATTGGCTGCTAAGATCTTCTGTCGTAGTGGAAATACTAGAAATAGTTGTCGAAATTTCTTCTGTCGCAGCGGCTAAAGAGCTGGTTTGTTCACTGACCGAGCGATTGCTTTGTGCGATATTAGTAACCGAAGTGTTTAGCTGAGATACCATGTCATTTACACCTTGAGTGGTGTTAACGACTTCTCCGATAACCGACCCGAGGCCGTTTGTCATCTCATTGACAGAGCTGCACAAAGAATCAAATTCATCATTGCGCTTATTGTTTACATGTAGGCGCGCGGTCAGGTCGCCACTTTTTACTTTGCCAAGATCTGTAATTATCTGATTAAGTGTTTTGTTAACACTGCTACCGATACCCATCATCATTAATGCGGCAATGACTGCGACAACAATGCTAACAATAATCAGGCTAATACTTGCTTGTTGAGAGCTTGCCGAAGCTTGTTGGCGTGCCTCCAAAACGGCTTTTTGCATGTATTCTACTGCAACTAAGCGCGTTTGGCCGAAATTAGCTTTTACATCTGAAAAATTGGATTCTAGTTCTTTTAGTTTTTGGTTTTCTTTTTCAAAACTTTCCATAGTAGAGAAATATTTATTAATACCTTCACCAAAGCGCTCTTCAAGACCAAAGTTTACAACACGCTTGTAGAATTTATCATAGCGCTCCATAAAGGCATCTTTGTTCACAGGAGAGGGTTCAAAGATAAAATTCTTTTCTGCTTCACGTACAGGTAAAAATTCTTGCTTTACGAGACTTAAGAATGAAATTTCTTCTGTAACCTTTTCACCTAAAAGAGATATTTCACCTCTAAGTCCTGAAGAGCCGTTAAAGCCAATCAGTTGTTTCTGACTAACCAGCAACTTCAATGTTTCATTGTAACTTGCCAAAGAGATGGAGATATTGTTTATATTCTTCTTAGCTTCAGGGTCTTGAAGTAAATTCATGTCTTCAGCAAGTGTTGCCATGAAGGTTGCGTTATTAACCTCCAATTGCTCAATGAAGCTTTCGTAAGTGCTGTTATCGATTCTTGATAAAGACTCGTACTCTTCCATCATGGTGATAACTAGGGAGGCTAGATCTTTATCTATTTTTGTTAGACGTTCGAATTTTGAAGAGGAGGTTTCTTGAACATTCAATCCTTGCAAAGCAACAGCAGTTACAACAACGAATCCAAGAATAGCCGCAATAAGTAGGGAGAGTAACTTGGTACGAAAACTAAGGTTTGCCAACATATTTTATCCTGCACTTTTTATTATAGATTGAACAATAGACGTCCTGATAAGAAACAACTGATGATTTTATCTTATGTTTGTGTCTATCAAAGCATTACAGATATTTACTTAAGTATTCTATTTCTACTATGGCCTTATTTGCAATTAAATGACATAAAAATATGGATTTATCGACGTTGTTTTTTGCAATGAATATGTTTTCGAATCAATTTTTATTTGATTTTAGACGGAGTACTTAGAAATCATGTGGGCTGAGCCATATTTTAACTTGTTGATTTCCAAGATAGCTTATTTTTCCAGAATAGCGAGCTACGCCGCTGGAACTGAATTCGAATTTGTAGACTCTTTTAATCTTTACTTGCCCCTGATGCCAAGTCGGTCTCCACTTATTACCCGCAACACTGCCCTCCAATAATTGTAGGTTAAGTGCTTCACAGTGTTGTTTTACTTTTATGAGAGCTTGTTCTCGAATAGTTGCATTGCTCCACCATGTATAGATGATTGTAGCAATCAAAAGAAAAATAACAATGTCTGAGAGTTGTAAGTTCATGTATGCCAACTATGTATCAATGAAGTTTTAACATGATAGCGAATAGTGGTTAGAAAAAAACAGTCTTTAGGGAAAGAAATACGTGGCTACCTCTAAGCAGGAGAGAAAGGAGAGGTAGCCACGCTCTTTACGCTTTGTAGGAAATCATACAATTATCATCATTGATGAAAGCAAAATCTGGGCATTCAGGGCAGTGAATGTTTGAGAAACCAAATTTGAGTCGTTTGCTTAAATACAATGGCCAGTCAGGTAATAATTTATACGGTTTCTACAGCTCTTTCAGCGTAAAGTTGGATAACCCACTGCTCAATGCGTTGGTCAGTGAGTTCAAATTGTTGGTCTTCGTCTATTGCTAAACCAATGAAGTGCTCTTTATTTACAATACAGGCTCTTGATGCTTCGAATTCATAACCTTCGGTTGACCATTGACCAATAAAAGTGGCATTAGAGGGCAATAATTTTTCGTAAAGCCACCCCATTGCATCAACAAAATAGTCGCCATAACCAAATTGATCGCCTAATCCGTATAAGGCGATGGCGGTATTTCCTAGTGATAGGTCACTTAAATTGTCTCCAATGTCTTCCCAGTCAGATTGAATACCCCCAAAATCCCAAGTAGGGATGCCTAAAATGAGCATGGAATAATGTTCAAGTTGGCTAAGTTCTATGTCTTTGATGTCAAACAAGTCTACCTGCTCACCAAGCTCTTGCCATTGTTTTGCAATTTTATGCCCAACCTCTTCTGTATTATTTGTGTCGGTGCCGTAAATAAGGGCTATGGATGAATGAACCATATTTAATACTGTTCCTATTACTTAATGAATTTGTTCGTATTGGTGACTGCTGACACCAAAGTGTTTAATAAAAGCGGCTTCAAATTGAGCTTCAGAAAAGCCACTTTGAGCAACAATATGCGGCTTTGCAGCAGGGTTTTGTCTAAGTAGTGCTGCCGCGGACTTGATGCGACTACGAGAACGGTAGTTCTCAATGGACTGTCCAACAATTAAATAAAACCCAATGGCGAGTGCTTCTGTATTGAGCTCAACTTTTTGTGCTAAATATTTGATGTCTAAGGCGTCGTGCTCCGGCATCTCTAAAAGATTTTGGGCATGGAATAACTTACTTTGACAGTCTTCACATTGTGACAAATGGCTAAGCATTTGCAGCTGCTCTATTAAGGTAAACATTAGAGAGTACAAATGCCCTGCAAGGCTAATTGAATGGCCCTTATGAGACAAGATAGGCTGTACGGTTCTGGTGGTTCTTTCTGTAATAGGGAGCTTTATAACAGCGTTTTCATTCCCTAAACTGTGCCGCATGGAGGTGAAATGCTGAATAATTTGATCTTCTGTTTCACCTAGTACTGATGCCAAATGTGCTGGACTAATGCGTACCTGTAGTAGACTGTGTTCTTTGTTTTTTGCTATGAAAAAATGACCACTGATATTTTGTTCTTGGTATGAAATCTGTATCGAATCTATATCTTTTACTGTTTTTATCGGTTTTGTACCCAGAAAAGAGAAATACAATCCGGGTTGTGCTTCTTCATGAATAGAAAGATCAGTGTTGGCACTTAAATGCTGATTAAGCAGCTGTAGATTTGGAAGTAGGGCACGTTGTTGTTTATGACCAGATAGCCAAGGAGTGACTTCTTCTTTTATTTCCCCTGCATTGTCATATACATCACGCATGTTTACTTGCATCGTATGTTGCCTCTAATCTGATAATGGTTATCATTAAAGAGTTTTTTTCAATCCAATGCAAGTGATTCTCATTAAAAAATGTGTATGAGAATCACTTTATTGATATTTTTATCTGATATGCACAGTGAAATAGGATCAATCAATCTAAATAATCGGTTCTATTTAGGCCGTATTTCTGCATTTTTTGATTGAGTGTTCTGCGTGGAAGTTGAAGCTGCTCCAGAACAAGTTGAATATTACCCTTTTGTTGTCGAATGCTTGCCTCAATTAAACTGCGTTCAAACTCTTGTACCTTAACGCTCAATGGGAGGGGGGTGATCGTATCTATGTCATCTTGGGCCTGATAACCAGCCAAAATCTTAGCTACGCTGGTATTGGGCTCTAAAGCATAACGTAGCGCAACATTTCTTAACTCACGAACATTGCCTGGCCATCCGTATAAAGTCAGTGTCTCATGATCTATCGGACTAAGTTGTCTAAAATCTCCGCCACGCTCTTTGACCGCCATGCGACAGAAATGCTCAAAAAGTAGCGGGATATCAGACCCTCGGTTACGCAAGTCAGGGAGGTGTATTTGCGATACATTGAGGCGAAAGAATAAGTCTTGTCTGAAATTTTCTAATGTTTGTAAGTCGCTTTTTGCTGCTGCGACAACGCGTAGGTCTATTTTTATTATATTGTTGCTGCCGACACGTTCTAGTTGATTTTCTTGTAAGACGCGAAGTAATTTGATTTGCATTGCAAGTGGCATACTTTCTATTTCATCTAGAAATAAAGTGCCGCCACTGGCGTGTTCGAGCTTTCCAATTCTTTGTTTATTGGCGCTGGTAAAGGCACCGGCTTCATGACCAAATAGCTCGCTTTCAAACAATTCAGCAGGGATGGCTGCGCAGTTTATTGCAACGAATGGGCTGGTGTTTCTAGGGCTGCAGTCATGCAGTGCCTTTGCTACTAGTTCTTTGCCACAGCCTGTTTTGCCATAAACAATAACGTGAGTGTCCATGCTAGCAAAGGTATAAATTTGTTGTCTGACTCGAATGATTTGTTCATTTTGGCCAATAATAGTTTCTTCTAGACCATGTAAGTCTCCGAGGTATTGTGATTGGTTCGCGTGCTGTAGTTGAACTTCTCGGAGTTGAATGGCTTTTGCGACGGTTTGCAATAGTCTGTTTGGATCAAAGGGCTTTTCAAGGAAGTCAAAAGCACCATCACGCAATGCGTTGACTGCTGTGTCTATGTCTCCATGGCCGGTAATTAGGATAAAGGGCAGTTCATGCTCTTTTGAAAGGCAATGGCTCATTAGGGTTAGACCATCAATGGGCGTCATGCGAATGTCACTGACAATTATGCAAGACATGCCGACGTTAAATCGATCAATTAGTTCTTGAGCTTCATGAAATTCTCTTACTGCATAATTTGATAGGCGCAACCATTGTGCTGTCGTCGAGCGAACGATATCGTCATCATCAAGCAACCAGATTTCAACGGGATTGATCGTATTTTTTTCCATGTTAAGCCTTTAACAGTGTTAATCGAAATACCAGTAGCGAGTCATCATTATGGCTTGCTGTCAGTGTTCCATTCATGTCTTTTGCTAAGTTTGCGCTGATAGCAAGCCCGAGCCCTAATCCTTTGCCAATAGGTTTTGTTGTAAAAAATGGCTCAAAAATATGTGTAGTCTTACTTTTTTCGATTCCTGGGCCATTGTCTTGGTAGCTTATGGTTATTTGGTTACTATGGTTCTGCAACGATATTTTAATATTTGGTATGATTTTTAGTTCAGAACAGGCTTGAACTGAATTGCTAATTAGATTTGAAAATATTCTTTCTAGCCTAGTAGGCTCAGCAATTACCATATCTAAGTCGTTTAGCTCAATTTCCCAGTGTACGCCATGAACGTCATCACCAAGACTCTCAATAGCTCGCTTAACAGAATTTTTTATGGACGTTGGCGCAAGTTGTTCGGGTCTTCGGTAGGCGAGTACTTTTAATTCACTGGTTAATTTTTGCATTCTTACCACAAGGGATTCTAAATCAATGAGTGTTTTTAACGCTTGCTCCGAGTCTTGGCGTTTTAGTAATAGCTCTGCGGTATAAGCCAGTGTTCTGATACCTGTTAGCGGCTGGTTTAGTTCGTGGGCAATGGCGGTCGACATTTGTCCTATGGCAGCAAGTTTCTCTGTTCTTAATAGTTCTTTTTGTGCGGCTTCTAAGGCTTTGGTTCGTTCCAATACGCGTTCTTCTAGCCGAGAATTTGCTTCTAATAAACTCAGTTCTGCTTTTTTACGCTTGCTGATGTCGAGCAAAGTCACCAAGTAGCCTTGGGATTCGCTCCATTTTAATGAGGAAACGGATAGTAGTGCAGGGAAGGTTTGGCCATTGTCTTTTTGCAGTACGACTTCTTGTTCTAATAAGTTTGTTGCGTGTGGTGGGGTGTTTATCTCTTGTGTTTGTAAAGATTTAATAAAGGACAGTGCGCTCTGGTTTTCTGGGCAGTCAGGTAAAAATTCGTACAGGTAATGCTCGTTAAGTTGAGCTCTTTGTCCAAAGTAACGAAGTCCCATAGGGTTAACAAATGATATTTCGCCACGCTTGGTAAGCTGTAGAAGTCCAACATGGGTGTTTTCAATCAAGACTCGTTGGCGCTGGGCACTATTGGCGATGAGGATTTCGTTTTCTAGCTTGGACGCAATTTTTAGGGAGCGCTCTCGGCGATATAGCCAAAATAAGAAGATTAAGGCAAATACACCTAAGCTAATAAAGGCAATGTTTTGAGCTTTCTTTTGTATGATTTTTAAGTTGGACAAATAATGAATTTGCCATTTTAGGTCGTCTAAAGTGACATTTTGTAGCAGATAATTTTTACCGTTTAGATGATAAATTTTAGACCGAGTCTTATTTAAAAACTGAACGTCGGTATGGTTCACTAACCAGTCACTGACTAAAAGACGGTTAAGTCTATTGGCTAAAAAAATGAGGTTATTCTGATCTGTCATAACGACTAAGTCTTCAAGGAGGTTCCAGCGTTCAATTAAATCACTAACGTTAATTTTGACTGCTACAGCGCCCGCCAGTCCGGTTGATGTATACACTGGAGCAAGTACAAGATGAGCTGATTTATATTGTTCAGGGTTATAACCAGAGACAAGAATGTATTCACCTTGTTGCTCTTTCAGTACGTTACTCAGGTCTTGCTTGTTAAAGTAGTCATCTAAATTGAAGTGAGGCGACTGCTCACTTGAGATAAGAAGATCGCCCTGTGCAGAAAGAATGAACCAATCTTGAGTTTTGGATACGTGCGTAAGGTCTTCGAGCTGTCGTTGTAGGCGCTGTGTTAATTCTTCGTTGCTTGTGTCATTCATAAACGCTAATAACGTTGGATTATCTGCAAGAGCATAGGGAAGAATGTGGTAGTTTTTTAATTCATTTCTCAATTCAATAACGTAATCGAGAAGCTGATCTTGGCCTTCAGAGTGTTTGTCTATAATAAGCGCTTGATAGGCAACGGTGTTTACACCAAAGAAGAGCAAGGTAAGTGCAGCGCATCCGAAGGATAAGAAAAAAAGGCGATGTTTACGGAAGTGTGAAATCAAAGAGAGTCTCGCTAGCCTTTATTATGTTAGCCAGTTTACAGAGTTTAATTATATTAGGCTAAAACTGCGTAACAAAGTAACGCCAATACTAGTAGTAATCAAGGATACGATGGTGGTAATCACAATGATATTTGCGGCAAGCGCTGAGTTACCATTCATTGCGCGCACCATAATATAGCTTGCTGATGCGGTAGGGGCGGATGACATAAGAAATAGGACGCCAAGTTCCATGCCTCTGTACCCTAATAAATAGCCGCCATAAGTGAGTGCGAAAGGGATAAAGATAAGCTTTCCCGCCGAGGCCATCATGGCTCCTAGCATGCCACTTTTCAAAGACTTAAAACTCAATGATGCTCCGGCACATAATAAGGCTAATGGTAGCGTCATTTGCGCGAAGTAATCGCCGGCTTTGTACAGTGCTATTGGCAATGTTATGCCTGTGAGAGTAGACGCAAAAGCGGCCATTATCGCAATAATAAGCGGATTTTTTACGATGCCTTTTAGTATGTTTTTTATATTGGCGTTACCCCCTAAACCACGACTCAAACCGATGACAGATAATATATTAAATAAAATCGTTACACCGCCTAAGTAAATGGAAGCAACGGTAAAAACCTCGTCACCATAGGCATTAACGCAATAAGCTAAACCAATGATTCCCATATTGGAGCGGAAAGCGCCCTGTGCTAAAACAGCGCGTTCGGCTTTGTCTGAAATCCAAATGGACATTATTAGCTCTAGTGCAATGTAGGTAAGTGTGACGGCAACGATGGCGTAAATAACCAAGGATAAGTCGGTACTACTTGATAGCTCTGTTTTGGAAATACTGATAAAGAGTAGAGCAGGAAGAGTGACGTTAAACACTAATTTAGAAGCAACATCAATGAAGTTGTCATTGATGATTCGTATACGGTATAGGACAACGCCCAATACCAATATCAAAAATATTGGCATGGTGATAGAGAAAGAAAATACCAATACGTCTAAAAAATTGTTCAACGCCATTCCTTAGAGAAAACTTTATTGATCGTTGTTTTCGAAGCGATATCCCGCGCCATAAACTGAGTGAATAACATTCAATTCCGGTGCAACAGCGGAGATTTTTTTGCGCAGTTTTTTGATATGACTATCAATCGTGCGATCACTTACTACTCGGCTATCAGCATAGATACTCTTCATTATAAGGTCGCGACCGAAAACGCGGCCAGGTTCTTTTATAAGTAATTGAAGTAACTGAAACTCAACGGTTGTTAGATCGATTAGTTCACCTTTATAAGTTACTCGTAGACGATCTACATCCATGTCAAAACCATCGGTTCTTGGCGATTCAGCTTGATCTAGTTCAACACGGCGTAAATTTGCTTTCACGCGCGCTACAATTTCTCGTGGGCTGAACGGTTTGCATACATAATCATCTGCGCCCATTTCTAAGCCAATTAAACGATCAATTTCTTCTGCTTTTGCAGTGACCATAATGATAGGAACACCGCTGAATTGGCGCACCTGTTTGCAGATTTCAACGCCATCTAAACCTGGTAACATTAGATCGAGTAGAATGATATCTACTTGATTGTTTTTAATGTAATTGACAGCAATGTCTCCACGATCAAGGTGGTGATGTTCGTAGCCTGCTTGCTCTAAATAAGCGGACATTAATTCTGCTAATTTCGGCTCGTCTTCAATAATTAGTACTTTACTCATAATATTATTTATTCCATATCAGTTTAAAGGGAATTCTATTCTTATTCCTAAGCCGCCATCAGGGGAGTGATAAGCACTGATGGTGCCTTGGTGTCCATCCACAATATTAGAGCAAATAGCAAGGCCTAAGCCTCTTCCGCCAGTTGCTCTGTTTCTTGAGTTTTCAACACGATAAAATTGTTCAAAGATTTTGTTCTTTTCTTCTTCGTCGACACCTGGTGCGGTATCTTCAAAAAGTATAATGACTTTTTTATTCTGCTTTGAAAGCTTAATAATTAATTTTCCAGGTGCATTTGTATACTTTTGTGAGTTATTCATCAGATTCAAAAAGAGTTGATGTAATCGATCTGCATCACCTGTCATAACAATAGGTTTTTTCTGAGAATATTCAAACTCTAATTCTAATCCAGCTTCGTTAAAAAGAAGCATCATGGATTGAACGGTTTGCTCCATAATGTCATTTATTGAAACCTCATCCATGTCGTAATTCAAACTGCCCATATCATGCATGGATAATTGATTTAAGTCATCAATTAGGCGGGCAATATGGATCGTTTCTTGATGTAGCGATGCGAGACTTTCAGGCGACACCTTAATAATACCGTCCTGCATTGCTTCAATTTCTCCCCTGAGTATTGCCACCGGTGTTCTCAATTCATGCGCGGTATCCGCTACCCAGCGTTTACGTGCTTCTCTAGTATGCTCTAACGTGCAGGCTAAGTTATTTAAGTCACAACTGAGACTGGCTAATTCGTCGGCGCCTTTTACCGTTATTCTAGTGTCATACTTTCCAGCGGCCAGTTTTTTTGTCGCTCGCTGCATAGAACAAATTGGACGACTTAACCACTGTGCCAATGGCCATGTTAAAAGTGCCGCAATTGCTAGCATGAACGCGGATATAAGCAAGAATGCTTCACCTTGTTGGCGAACAAAGCGTAATGTTTGGTCTTGAACCAACTCTCTAATTGAACGTAGGCCAACATAACCGACAATTTTCTTATTGACTCTTACTGCGTGAACTTCTGCATCAGTGAAGAGAGTCTTTCCAATAATGGGCTTCTGTTGGCCATCAAATAAGAGGAAACGCTGACGATAATACTGTGACGGGTAAATCAAGTCTAAGTTAGGTGTGCTAGGAGGTGGCACTAAATCTCTTAAATTTTCAAGCTTGGCTTTGTGCCATTCGTTTTCCATTCGGCTTTCTTGGACCAAAAAATACCAATCATCATAATATATGTAGAGGTTGGCGGTTCTGTTCGCCATTTGCTCTAAAAAATCACGGTCTCGTTCCGTTGCGTAAGAGACAAAGCCTCTATCAAAGCTCCATTGGAATACCTGCCACATAGAAACAATGAGTAGGATGTTGCTCAAAACAAAAACTGCAAAAAGTTTATGCCGAATTTTTAACCCTTTGGTAATGGCCATAGGTGGGGTTGTAATCCTATTCTGTGTCCTGCTGAGGTTTTATTTGCAGGGGATTATAGTCATCGATACCAGGTTAAAGAGTGTTTAGCATCGAACTTATTCGTTAGTCGTTCTAATCGTCTGTTTACTATACAGTTTTAATGTGAAAACTGGCTACTTGGTTGAAGTGTAAATAATGAGGATTTCTAATTAATGATTTCCTGTTAATATTATCGGCTGATTTGTATTTTTTAGGTTGCGTTATGGCTTTGTGGTCTGTGTTGAAAGGTGTTGTTTCATTCTTGCTGATTGTGATGAATACCTTAATGTGTTTTGTCCCAGTAATGTTGTTGGCTTTGTGTAAATGCATTATGCCATTCCCATCAGTGCGCGCTATTTTAAACGTCGCTTTGGATCGCGTGGCGACTTTTTGGATTGGTGTTAATAATTTAAATCAACGTTGCCTTGGTCAGTCGGTTATTAGCGTGTCAGGTGAGAAGGATTTTTCAATGAATGAGTGGTTCATGATCACAGCGAACCATCAGTCTTGGGTTGATATTCTTATTCTGCAGCGTCTTTTTAATCGACGGATTCCGTTTATTAAATTTTTCTTAAAACGAGAGTTGATTTGGGTGCCATTTATCGGGCTGGTTTGGTGGGCATTAGAGTTTCCTTTTATGAAGCGCTATAGCGCCGCGTTACTCAAAAAACGACCTGATCTAAAGGGCAAGGACATTGAGATAACAAAAAAAGCCTGCGATAAATTTCAATACTTTCCGGTTTCCATCATGAATTTTTTGGAAGGGACGCGTTTTACGGCTCAAAAGCAGACTCAACAATCTAGCGTGTTTAAGCATCTTTTAATGCCCAAAGCTGGCGGCCTATCTTTTGCGTTAAACGCGATGGATGGCAAGTTACATCAATTAATCGATGTGACGATTGTTTACCCAGGTGGTATTCCAAGCTTTTTTGATTACCTATGTGGAAAAACATCAGAAGTAAAAGTGCATGTTCGTATGATGCCGATTGAAAATGCCTTGTTGGGTGATTATCAAAACGATGCGGAATACAGGACGTATTTTCAGCAATGGGTGAATGAATTGTGGCATCAAAAGGATCAACAGATAGAACGTATGACGAAATTTGAAAACACAAAGTAGGCTTTCCTCGTTAGATAGTTTTTCTTAATGCCGGTAGAGGTGGTTGAGCCTGTATCCTTATAAAATCTGAAAATTGTATCTTTTTTCTGTATAAAAAATCCCCGATGCTGTTTGTTTCAACAGCATTCGGAGTATTTAATATGGACATCTCTCATTTACTCACTTCTCACGCCATCAATATGCAAGCCTCATTGGTTCGTGAATTACTTCACTATAGCCAGCAACCAGATATTTTATCATTGGCTGGCGGTCTGCCTGATGAAAAATTAATGCCAGCCTATCCTGCATTGGCCCAATTAACAGACAGCCGGCAATATGGTGCAAGTGAAGGTGAAAAGGGATTGCGAGAGGTTATTGTCAGACTGGTTGCGGACCGAGGTTTGCACACGACGCTTGATAATATATTGGTAACCAATGGTTCTCAGCAAGGTTTGGATATTATTAGTCGTCTCACTCTTGATGAGAGCTCCACTATTTTAACCGAGCAACCAACTTACCTTGCTGCTTGTCAGGTGTTTAAGTTGCAAGGTGCCAATATTCAAGGCGTGCCTTCTGATAGTGAAGGGATGTCAGTTTTAGCATTACGGAATGCCATAGAGAATACGAACCCGAAAGCGGTGTATTTGATTCCAAATTTTCAGAATCCAACGGGGCATTGTTATAGCTTGAAGCGTCGTCAAGACATTGCTGCGTTGTTGGATGAAAAAGGAATCTTGCTGATTGAAGATGACCCCTATCGAGATCTTTGTTACGAAAAGGTTGACCTCACTCCCATCACGACCTTGCTGAAGCGAGCTCCTTGGTTATATATGGGCAGTTTTTCGAAAGTATTGTGGCCAGGACTTCGCACTGGTTACGTGGTTTCCTGCGCTGAATTTTCGCCTCACTTAGTCAAGATCAAGCAAGCTATAGATTTGCATACTAATCGTCTGGGACAAAATATGATTGCGGCGTTTGTCGCATCAGAAATGTTTCCGGCGCACATCGTTAAGCTTCAGCAATCCTATAAAGAAAAACGTGATGCCATGTCAAAGGCATTGGTTGCTGAATTGGGTGAGATGGTTGAATTCAATACGCCTGCTGGTGGCATGTTTTTTTGGTTGACGTTGCCTGACGGTGTTTCTTCTAAACATATAATGACGGATGCGTTAGAAGAGAACGTATTAGTTTTACCCGGCATACCATTTTTTCCGAACCGACACTCGCAAGACGATGCATTTTTGCGTCTGAGTTTTGCCCGTCTTTCTTTGGAGGAAATGCAGCGAGCCATTCATATTTTGTCGAACGTGATTCGGCGCCGTATGACATGATTGACCCTTCGATGCTCTGTTTAGTACATTAAAGGCTTTTGCCTTACTGCTTTTATGATGCTAAGCGCAGGTATTTATCCTATTTATGCTCGGCTAGCAGTTCCTTCTTTTTGGGCGACACGTTAGAATCTTACTTTTAAGACTGTATAGAATAGGAATATGTAATGGGCAGAGCCTTCCAGAACCGCAAAGAGTCCATGGCAAAAACGTCTGATCAAAAAGCCAAGGTTTACAGTAAGTACGGCCGTGAGATTTATGTTTGTGCGAAATCCGGTGGTATTGATCCTAATGGTAATTTGACGCTGCGTTCTCTGATTGAGCGTGCGAAAAAAGACCAAGTGCCAACGCACGTAATCGATAAAGCGATCGATAAAGCGAAAGGCGGCGGCGGCGAAGATTTTGATACGGCTCGCTATGAAGGTTTTGGGCCTGGTAACACTATGGTGATTATTGATTGCTTGTCTGATAACCCTAATCGCACGTTTGGTGATGTACGCACTTGTTTTAACAAAGTAAAATGTAAAATCGGTGGCCAAGGCAGTGTGAGTCATATGTTTGATCACAGTGCGATTTTTGTTTTTTCTGGTAATGATGAAGAGGTTGTTCTTGAAGCCTTAATGATGGCTGATGTGGACGTCACTGATATCGAATTAGAAGACGGTAAAGTCACCGTTTTTGCACCCAATACGGATTACGGTAAAGCAAAAACAGCACTAACCGAAGCGCTTGGTAATATTGAGTTTGAAGTGGACGAAATTCAATTTGTTGCGCAAAACACATCACCTATAGAAGGTGAAGAGCTGGAAAAATTTGAGCTCTTTCTGGACTTACTCAATGACTTAGATGATGTTCAAAACGTTTATCATAACGCAGAACTTTAATCGTTAAGAAGGCTCTGGCGAGCGCTTGTTCGTCAGAGCTTTTTTATGTCCAGCGCTCGTTGAACCGTAAGTAAGTCTAGTGAATGATAAAAAATAGAGAAGGCAATCATGACAAAACCTAAGCCTCAGGTAAAATCCCCTTGCGTGAATTTATGCTTATTAAATGAAGACGATGTTTGTGTCGGTTGTTATCGAACTGGAAAAGAAATTACGTTATGGGGAGGTATGAATAAGGCCTCTCAACTTGCTGTTATGAAAAAGGTTCGTGAGCGTGAATCGAAAAGCCAATTCGTTAGCGATTAGTGTTGGTTTTGCGGTTTGGCTTTTCTCTCCTCGTTATTCTTTTTCTAATTTGTTTTTTAATTCAATCCATTGCGACATGTATTGAGTGCTTTTTAAACTGTGGTGTCGCAACATCAACCCTAAAAAATGTTTTCTACGTAAGCTTTCTTTGAGTTTAGTTTGTAACTGCAATCGATTTATTAATTTAGGTTCCCATTCTTGTGCTTGGTAACGGGATTGTAGTATTTCGTGGCCATTTTTTTGCATTAGCAGCCAGCTTGTTTTGTCTTCATAAAGCGAAACCGCCGCATCAATAAATGTCTCGATGTTATCCGTTATCACACCATTCCAAGGTAATAAGCCATGCATGGCTTCGGCGCCTATTTGAGTGGTTATACTTGGTGTTCCCATTTGCATTGCTTCAACCAGTTTTCCTTTTATGCCTGCGCCAAAGCGTAAGGGCGCTAAACAAATTCGAGCGTTTTGCATGACTTCTTGGGCGTCTTCTGCCCAGCCTTTGACTAAAAACCCTTCCTTTGAATTGTGTAGTTGAGTGGCTTTAGGCGGTGGGTAGGCGCCATAAATGTGAAGTTCCGCTTTTGGTAGGCGCTTGCGGATTTTTGGCCAGATGTCGGTTTTCAATTGCAAAACCGCGTCCCAATTCGGCGCGTGGCGAAAATTGCCAATACTAATGAAGTGCTGGCGTTCTTCGAAAGGTGTTAATTCATTGATTTTTGTTGGCGCCGGCAGCATAAAAGGTAAATGAAATACATGGGTTTCAGGTACTTGAAACTCATCAATAAGCAATTTTTTTTCTGTTTCAGAGATCATCAACGTGAGATCGCTGCGATGGATGGCGGCTATTTCTCGAATGCCATGATCGCTGTAAAGGTCGTCTATTTGAAATGTTCTGTTTTGTTTTAGTGCTAGATGTCTTGCTTGTCTTAACGAGTGAAGGTCTTCTGTGTTTAATACTCGTAAGGAATCTGGACTGAATTTTTCCACGCGCCAGCCGAATTGCTCTTCCATCATAAAACGATCAAACATGACAATGTCTGGTTTCTTGTCGGCAATGTAGTGGTCAAAGGAGGCGTTATTGAGCTCGATGTGTTCAGTCTTAATGCCTAGTGTGGATAAATCTGCCATGTGATCTGTTTGCTGGGCTGGACTTGCAAATGATATTTGCCATTGGTTTTTATAAAAACAGTTGAGTAGTTGCATCATTCTACTGCCTGCGGCAGAGGAGTTAGGTTCAGGCCAGACATAGCCAATAACAAGTAAGTGCACTGTGTATTCTCAAGATTTAAAAGGGAGGAGGATTCAAGATTTAAACGAGAATCAGGACATATTCGTTCAGCTATTGTATCATGGCAAACAGATTTGTGTTGCCTACCTCATTTGTAAGGATGGTTAGGCAAGACGTAAGCAAAACATGACGTTGAGACGATTATTATGATCATAAAACCAAAGATTCGCGGATTTATTTGTACAACAACGCACCCAGTAGGTTGTGAGCAAAATGTAAGAGAACAGATTGCTTTTACTAAAAGCAAAGGAGCCATTGTAAATGGTCCTAAAAAAGTACTCATAATCGGTGCGTCAAGTGGTTATGGTTTGTCTTCTCGTATTGCAGCTGCATTCGGTTCTGGTGCAGCGACTATCGGTGTTTTCTTTGAAAAAGCCAGTACGGACAAAAAGACAGGTACGGCAGGTTGGTACAATTCAGCGGCCTTCGATAAGGTTGCTAAAGAGGAAGGTTTGTATGCCAAAAGCATTAATGGTGATGCTTTTTCAAACGAAGCACGCGCTAAAGTTATTGAGTTAATCAAAGAAGATCTTGGTGAGATTGATATGGTGGTTTACTCATTGGCTTCGCCAGTTCGTAAGATGCCAGAAACAGGTGAAGTTGTCCGTTCTGTACTTAAGCCGATTGGTGAAACCTACCGATCTACTGCGATTGATACCAATAAAGATGTCATTATCGAAGCGGAAATTGAGCCAGCAACTGACGCTGAGGTGGCTGCTACGATGACTGTAATGGGTGGTCAAGATTGGGAGTTGTGGATGTCCGCTCTTAATGAAGCTGGTGTTCTTGCAAAAGGTGTTCGTACCGTTGCTTACTCTTACATTGGTTCTGATATTACTTGGCCTATTTATTGGCATGGCGCGCTAGGTAAGGCGAAAGAAGATCTAGATCGTGCTTCTGGTGCGATTGATAAGCAGCTTGCTCCTCTAAATGGCGGTGCTAACGTTGCGGTACTGAAGTCCGTTGTTACACAGGCCTCTTCTGCTATTCCTGTTATGCCTTTGTACTTGGCGATGGTGTTCAAGGTAATGCGTGCAGAAGGTCTTCATGAAGGCTGTATGGATCAGATTTATCGTTTGTTCTCTGAGCGTCTTTACAACAACCATAATCCAGCAGAATTGACAGACGATAAAAATCGTTTGCGTCTGGATGATTGGGAATTACGTGAAGACGTTCAGCAGGCTTGTCGTGATCTTTGGCCGACAATTAATGATGCTAATTTGTTTTCTGCTACAGATTATCAGCTTTATAAGGACGAGTTTTTGAAATTGTTTGGCTTTGGTGTGAAAGGTGTCGATTATGATGCTGAAGTAAGCCCAGAAGCGAAATTTGAGGTTATTACGCTTTAATATTGAATAAAGCGTCTAAAAGGAGTCCAAGCTTTGCTTGGGCTCCTTTTTTTATGTCTTTTTATCTCTTATAGTGAAGAGATTCATGTTTTGGGGTGATTATGAAACGTTCATTGGGGTTGTTTTGCGCGATATCGTTTTTTGCGAATGCTCAGACGATAGAGGTTCAGCCTGTCGATATTATTTATGGTAATCAGGTGATACGAACTCAACATCAGGTAGTGGTGAGCTCCCAAGAAGACGTTGCGGTCATTCCTGTTGAAAAGGCCAGATCGACACTAGGACCTAATGTCGTTATTACTGCGGATAGTGTAGGCATGTCATATCTGGAGGAGAATATCATAGCGGAGCGCGAGCAGGCTATTTACGATGAGGTGAACAAACGCACAGAAGAGGCGCCGTTTACCGTTTTGTTTACCGGTAATATCCCTGAAGATATTCAAGAAAGACGCCTTCGTATGATGCCAGAAATAGGTATTTTTGGTGACCAAGTTAAAACAGGTGATGTGTCTAGCAATAACGTGAAGCCAGACGTTGGTGACTTCTCTCCTATTGGAAAGGGTGTTTCTCCAGTAGGCGCCACAGGGGCGAAAAGTGCGCCTGTGAGTAATAAGGAAAAATTAGAAAAGTTGATAGGAGGGTAGCGTTTTGACCTCCCTTTTTTCAACTTACGTTGTTTGTGTTTATATTACAGATTAGGGGTAGAAAGAGATGCTTCTTTCCAGCCTTGTTGCTCTATGAGTTGTGTTGGAAATGTCTTGTTGTGGATGATTATTTTGGTGGTGTCGGTTGATTGAAGTTTGTCTTTAATAAAGGCAATAAAATCTTTTCTTTGTATTTTTTCTACGCTCTCTATCCATTCTTCTCTTGTCTGAAAGTCGGGCTCTGATTTAGCGATCTGATGCCATTCTCTTAGTGCATTATCACTTAGATTTTTTGCGTTCATTCTTAACTCGCTTAGTAGCGCGTTTTTTGCGCCTTCAAACTCGCCTTCTTGTAGGTCTTGTAGCCTAACTCTTTGTTCCTTTAAGAAGTTCTCCATAGCGTTAATAATGGTGATTGAGTCCTTATTGGGTGATTGCACGAGTAGTCCTAGTATGGGGGTATTGCGTATGCTTAGGTCTTGTGCGCCGACAATATATCCAAGTTGTTGGTTGGTTCTCAGATCTTGGTAAAATGGACTGCTAATCAGTGTCCTAAGGATAGAGAAACACGCTTTTTCGGTGATGGCTTTGTTACTAGTGGCTGATGACTGCTTGCTGGTGTCAATGATGCTGTATAAAACGACGCTGTCGTCACTGGTTGATTCGAACTGATAGTGATGCTTTTGTTGTGCGGTTAGGTTTTTAGTTTCTATCTCTAGCGGTTCTCTGGGGATAAGTCGCCCAGAGAAGCGATTGTAAAGTGAGTTAGCGAGTTCTTTGGTTTGGTCTTTGGTTGAGTTGCCTGTGCTATAGCCAATTATGTCAAAGTTTCCACGCGCTTTTTTGGTGTATTCCTGCAGGTCCTCTAAGGATAGTTGATCGAGTGCGTTTTCGAGTTGCATTGTGGTGAAGCTATTTTTCGTAATTAAAGCGTGCAATGCGCTGCCTGCATTGCGGTACGCTTGTCTGCTTTTTTGATTGGCGAGATCTTTTTTAAGCTGAGTTTTGGCTTGCGCAAAGCGTGTAAGATTTGGACGGAATAAAAACAACTGATCAATCAGCCAAGTAGTGTAGATGCTTTGTTTATCTGAATAGCCATTGGTTCGTAATGTTGCGCCGTTTGTATGAGGGTAAAAGGTGTAACCTAATCCTGCTACAAAAGGTGCGTAGGTAGATTCGCTGATGCTATCGTTAAATAAGCGACTCCATAAGCGGTTCAAGATCGTGTGTTTTGGGGTGTCTGCAGCATGATCAAAGCGAATTCCAATGAAGTTCATTGCAACGGGTTTTCCAAAGCTTGAGTCGGACTTATTCCAGTAGGTGAAGCCTTCTTTTTGAAAAATAATCGATGGAGTGTGGTCTTCTTCATTCATTAAATCGAGAGACTCTGGTATGAAGTTGTTTTTTTCTGGCAGGGTCACTTGTGTGCTTTTTACGGATAAATTGATGAGATCCAAAAAAAACTGGCTGAAGTTATTGTTGCTGTATTCACTTTGATACCAAGGTTCGATTTTCCACGATGTTTTTTGGCCTGCCCAGTTTTCAGGAAACTCTTTATTTGTGATGACTTGAATTAATAAATTTTCTGGGTTGAGTTGTTGTAGTAAGTGACGGATTTGTTCTTCGCTCGCGGCAGACTCTAGGCGGAAGCTGCTTAAAATGTCTTCGGTTGGTATTTTAAGCATTCTGGCGGATAAGGAGCGAGCAAGGTTTTGAGGGTCAACGTAGTTTTGATGGTTGTACATAAGTTGGCTTAGTTTTAGCCCTTCTTCTATGTACATTGGGTTTATAGGTGATGACCTTAGGAGGCTAATAGTGGCGAAAAACCGTTTTGCGACGGTGTCTATTTTTTCAAGTCCTTCATTGCTAAGGCGCATTGTTATAATAAGGAAGGCGTTGTCTTCGTAATCTGCGCTGACATTTGCGGAAATGCCATTGATTAACCCTTCTGACTTAAGGGAGGCATAAAGCGAACCCTTGTCCTCATTGCCTAAAATATACGACAAGTAGCGAGTAGGTTGAGTTTTATAGTTTTTCTTTTGAGCGTCGATTTGGTAGTAAAATTTCAGTGTGTTGTTATCGATTAGTGAGCGAATAAATTGTAAATGTGGTTTGCCTACGGGAATCAGTGTCGGGCGATATATATCTTCTTGCGTGACATTGTTTTTACTCTCTATGCCAGAAAAATATTGATAAGCAAGATTGGCCATTTCTTTGTATGAATGATTGGCGACCAGCACTAATGCCATGTTCTCGCTGTAATAGTTTTGTTTATAAAGGTTAAGAAGTTGCTCTCTTAATGGGTTGTTTGATCGATCCTTAAGGGTGTCTAAAGTGCCAACGGTGAATCGGCTGTATGGGTGTTCAGGGTTTATCAGTGTTTTTAGGGCTTGGTTGTTACGGCGACTTTCTGTTTTGAGTTTTGCTCTGTATTCAGCATCGACGGCATTTTTTTCTCTTTGAGTAAGTGATTCACTGAATAGTGGGGTGATAAAAAATTGTGAAAATCTATCCAGTGCCCCTTCGTATGCAGAAGGCTTTATATCAAAATAAAAATTAGTTGTGTCTGTGCTTGTGTAGGCGTTGTGTGAGCCGCCGTGAGTGTTTATGTAAGATTGGTAGTTGCCAGGCTCCGGGTATTTTTCGGTTCCAAGAAAGAGCATGTGTTCTAAAAAGTGTGCTAGCCCTTGCTGTTTGTCTGGGTCTTGAAAGCTGCCTACGTTTACAGATAAAGACGCGGAAAAACGTTCGGCCTGAGGGTCGCTAACTAGGAGTACTTTGAGGTTGTTTGGTAGCGTTATTAGGTGGTAATTATTTTTATCCGTTAGGCTCTTTTTTTGTATTTTAATGACTTTGTTGTCTGTCGTTGCGCCATTATTGTTTACTTGTGTTGTTTTGTCTTGGCTCATTTCGCTGCTGATACCTAATAAAGAATCTTTTTGAGTTGGATTGGTGGTGTGAGCTGAGAGTGATGTGAGTGCTAAAAAGAATAGGGCGAGATAAGTGGCGGCTTTTTTAAAGGTTTCCATCATTTCGTCAGGCTAACTGAGGTATGCAGTGTGATGCAATGGACATGTTTTTTGTCCATTGCATAAAAAAATAATGTTTTATTGTGCATCTAAAGATTGGCCATTTATTGTTAAGCTGTCTTTTCCCATTAAGTAGAGATACAGCGGCATAATGTCATCTGGTGTCGCTAAAGTGGTTGGGTCTTCTTCTGGATAAGCATTGGCTCGCATGTTAGTTCGAGTTGCACCAGGGTTAATGGCGTTTGCTCGAATGGTAGGGGATTGGCTGGCGAGCTCACTTGAGAGTATCTGCATCATAGCTTCTGTGGCAAATTTTGATATAGCGTAGGCGCCCCAGTTTGCCTTAGCGTTTCTACCAACACCAGATGTTGTAAAGACAATAGAAGCGCTTTCCGCTTTTTGCATCAAAAGTAATAATGCTTGGTTTAATAGTAGTTGGCTGGTGACATTGACCCGCATTACTTGTTCAAACAGCGTTGGATCATAGCTTGCCAGTGTGGTTCGTTCGCCTAGTAAGCTGGCATTATGGAGGATGCCGTCAAGGTGACCAAATTCATTTTCAATGGTGTTGGCAAGCTCTATGTAGTCGTGCTCTGCTGCACCGTCGAGATTTAATGGGACAATGGCGGCTTGCGGGTATTTTTGTTTTTCAATGTGATCGTATACAGCTTCGAGTTTCTTGATAGAGCGGCCTAATAAAATGACAGTCGCCCCATATTTTGCATAAGTAATGGCCGCTGTTTTTCCTATGCCATCGCCTGCGCCTGTAACAAGAATTACCTTGTTTTTGAGTAGCTGGTTGGGGGCTTGATAATGAAACATATCTCCTCCTTATTGCCCTGATTAGGCGTCGGTTTTTTGGGTATGCATTAAGTAGTTTACTGACACGTCTTTGTCGTTCAACTTGTATACTTTTGTTAGTGGGTTATAGGTCATGCCTGTTATGTGGCTAACGTCTAGTCCTGCCTGTCTTGCGTAATTATTTAGTTCAGCCGGTTGGATAAATTTAGCGTAGTCATGAGTGCCTTTTGGAAGCATGTTTAGAACATACTCGGCTCCAATAATCGCAAAAAGGTAGGCTTTTGGATTTCTATTAATAGTAGAAAAAAACACATGGCCACCAGGCTTAACAAGAGTCATGCAGGCTTTGATGACTGAAGAGGGGTCTGGAACATGTTCTAACATTTCAAGGCAGGTCACTATATCGTATTGACCTGCTTCGCGCTCAGCAATCTCTTCTGCTGTTATTTTTTCGTAATCGATATCGAGTTTAGATTCTTCTCGGTGTAATTTGGCGACCGCAAGAGGGGCTTCACCCATATCGATGCCTTTCACCTTGGCGCCAAGCTTTGCCATTGCTTCTGACAAAATGCCACCGCCACAACCAACATCAATGACTTTTTTGTCTTGTAATCCGTTTGCGCGCTCATTTATGTAGTTTGTGCGCAACGGATTGATGTCATGCAGTGGTTTGAATTCATTTTCTGTGTCCCACCAACGGCTTGCTAGGGCTTCAAATTTCGCAACCTCATTTAGGTCTACATTGCTGTTGTGTATGTTTGACATGTCGGGCTTCCATTTTTTGTATTGCTATAATTTGAGTACGTATGCTCGATGTTGGAGCTGCAAAGTGCGTTGCTTATCACTGCCTTTTAAAAGTGTGTTTATACTGAAGCTTATATATGGCTAGTATAGCGTCATCGTAATAGGTGACCAATAGTAAACTTGTATTGTATTGATAATAGACGGTGTGAGTTGGTTAAAGTGGAGTGATGTTTTGAAAGGGCAAGGGTTGATTAAACATAACTAGGTAACAAAACATGTCTCTGAAAGGGGTGTTATTTTTTTCCTTATGGTATGATTCGGCGCTTATAAAAAAGATATTAGGTAGTCTGTCAGACTCCGAGGCATAAGGATCGATTGTATCTATGGGTGAATTAGCCAAAGAAATTATTCCCGTCAGTATCGAAAATGAACTTAAGGGATCTTACCTAGATTATGCGATGAGCGTAATTGTTGGTCGAGCATTGCCTGATGTACGAGATGGGTTAAAACCTGTTCACCGTCGTGTTCTATTTGCGATGAGTGAACTTAAAAATGATTGGAATAAACCGTACAAAAAATCGGCGCGTATCGTCGGTGATGTAATCGGTAAATATCACCCGCATGGTGATTCTGCTGTATACGATACGATTGTTCGTATGGCGCAGCCTTTTTCAATGCGTTATACCTTGGTTGATGGTCAAGGTAACTTCGGTTCTGTCGATGGTGACAGTGCTGCAGCAATGCGTTATACCGAAATCCGTATGGCGAAGATTGCGCATCATCTTCTCATGGATTTAGAAAAAGAAACCGTTGATTTTGTGCCTAACTATGATGGCACTGAATTTATGCCGTCGGTTATGCCGTCTCGCGTACCTGGCCTATTGGTTAATGGTTCTGCTGGTATTGCTGTTGGCATGGCGACTAATATTCCGCCTCATAATCTTGGTGAAATTATCGATGGGTGTCTTGCTGTTATCGACAATGCAGACATTACTATTGATGAACTCATTGATCATATCCCCGGGCCTGATTTTCCTACGGGGGCTTTCATTAATGGCCGCGCTGGCATTCTTGAAGCTTATAAAACAGGTCGTGGTCGCATTTATATGCGTGCTCGTCATCATTTTGAAGACATGGAGAAAGGCAATCGCCAATCCATCGTTTTTACAGAAATTCCTTATCAGTTAAACAAAGCGAAAGTGATCGAAAGGATCGCAGAGCTTGTAAAAGAGAAAAAGCTAGAAGGTATCAGTGAGCTGCGCGACGAGTCTGATAAAGACGGTATGCGTATTGTTATTGAGCTTCGTCGGGGTGAGAATCCAGATGTTGTAGTGAATAATATATTTACGCAAACTCAATTGCAGTCTGTGTTTGGTATTAATATGGTGGCCTTGGTTGATGGTCGCCCTCAGTTACTTAATATTAAACAAATTCTAGAGTGTTTTGTTAAGCACCGTCGTGAAGTGGTTACTCGTCGTACTATTTTTGAGTTACGTAAAGCGCGTGAGCGAGGCCATATTCTTGAAGGTTTGGCTGTTTCTTTAGCCAATATTGATCGCGTCATAGAGCTGATTCGTACATCGCCAACGTCAGCTGAAGCAAAAGAAAAGATTGTAGGTGAGGCTTGGCAGCCTGGTAACGTGGTTGCGATGCTTGAACGTGCTGGTGCTGATGCGTGTCGCCCTGATGATTTGGACGCGGGTTATGGGTTTGTTGGCGGTGCTTATCATTTGTCGCCAGATCAAGCTCAGGCTATTTTGGACTTGCGTTTGCATCGCTTGACTGGCCTAGAGCATGACAAATTGCTTGGCGAATATAAGTCTCTTATTGAGCTTATTGGTGAGCTTCTTAATATTTTATCTAGCCCAGATCGTTTGATGGAAGTAATTCGAGAAGAGCTTGAAGAAGTTCGAGATGCTTTTGGTGATGCGCGTCGCACTGAAATTTTAACTTCTCGTCAAGACTTGACTATTGCCGATTTGATTGACGAAGCACCAATGGTTGTGACGATTTCAAATACCGGTTACGCGAAATCTCAGCCACTCGAAGAGTATCAATCTCAACGCCGTGGTGGTCGTGGTAAATCTTCTGCAAGCATGAAAGATGAAGATCATATTGAGCATCTTCTTGTGACTAGTAGTCATGACACCATTATGCTGTTTAGTAATTTCGGCAAAGTGTACTGGTTGCGTGTCTTTGAAATTCCTGTTGCGAGCCGTGGTGCGAAAGGTCGTCCTATTATTAACTTGTTACCACTAAGAGAGGGCGAGTCAATTTCTGCCTTGTTGCCTTTGCCTGTTGTTGAAGATGCAGGTAAAGAAGAAGGTGATGATGACGTGGCGGATGACGTTACTATAGAGGCGAGCAGCTATATCTTTATGGCGACCGCGAACGGAACCGTTAAGAAAACCGCAATGCAAAACTTTGCACGCCCTCGTTCTACCGGCTTAATCGCATTGAGCTTAGATGAAACGGATGAGCTGGTTGGTGTATCGGTTACGACGGGCGAGAATGACATTATGTTGGTCTCTTCTTCTGGTAAAACGATTCGCTTTAAAGAATCTGATGTTCGAGCGATGGGTCGTACGGCTGCGGGCGTTCGAGGTATTCGATTGGGCGAAGATGCAAAAGTGGTTTCTCTTATCGTTCCTCAGGAAGGTTCAGCGGTATTGATGGCTTGTGAAAACGGCTATGGTAAGCGTACTGCTGTAGAAGACTTCCCAGTTTACGGTCGTGGTGGTCAAGGTGTTATCGGTATTCAAGTATCTGAGCGTAATGGTCCTGTAATTGGCGCCGCTCAAGTAGATGAAACGGATGAAATCATTTTGATTACGGATCAGGGAACGTTGGTTCGTACTAGAGTGACAGAGGTGTCTTGCCAAGGTCGAAATACTCAAGGTGTTACTTTGATTCGTTTGACCAATGATGAACATTTGGTTGGTATTGAACGTGTTGTGGAAGACGATGAAGTAGATATTGAGATCGATGAGGCCGATGGTGCCGTCGTTGATCAGGCACCAAGTGATGGTGACGAATCTCCTGATATTGCTGAAACAGATACTGAGTAGAAAATAAAGCGACGCACCTAGGTGCGTCGCTTTTGTTGTAGATCGTTCTTATAAAGTAATTGCTGAAAAATATTAGAGGTAATAAGCGGGATGAGCCGAGTATATAATTTTTGTTCTGGTCCGGCAGCGCTTCCAGAAGCGGTTTTGAAAAAAGCACAAGCCGAAATGTTAGATTGGCATGGTGCTGGCGTTTCCGTGATGGAAATGAGCCATCGTAGTTCTGAGTTTATGTCGATACTGGCGTCCGCTAAAGCACGTTTGGCGCGCTTGCTGGATATTGGTGATGATTATGATATTTTATTTGTTCAGGGGGGGGCTTCTACCTTATTTGCTCAGATTCCTGCCAACCTAACGAATGGCTTTGATTCAGCGTGTTATTTGGATACTGGCGCATGGTCTTCAAAAGCAATCAAAGAAGCAAAAAGATATACCAAGGTTGATGTGGTTGGCTCTTCTAAAGAACAAAACTATTCTACAGTACCTGACTTCTCCACTCTGGCGTTGGATGAGAATGCGGCTTATTTGCATATTTGCCCAAATGAAACAATTGGTGGTGTTGAATTTTCTGATTTGCCAGAAACCAGTTTGCCCATCGTGGCGGATCTATCTTCTACCATTCTTTCCCGAAAAATAGACGTTAGTAAGTACGGTTTGATTTACGCTGGGGCGCAGAAAAATGTTGGTCCTGCCGGTGTAGTGATTTGTATCATCCGTAAGGATTTACTGGCTCGCAGCGCTGACGATTTACCATCTATATGGAATTTCGCCCATTTGGCGGAGAATGATTCCATGATAAATACGCCGCCCACTTATGCGATTTATTTAGCGGATCTTGTGTTCGAGTGGTTGGAAGGACAAGGCGGAGTCGAGGCAATCGAAGCGGTAAATATTCGTAAGGCACAAGCTTTGTATGACTTTATCGATTCAAGTAAGTTTTACTCTAATCCGGTTGATCCTGCTTTTCGATCTCGAATGAATGTGCCTTTTATATTGGCTGATGATTCTCTGGGCGCGCTGTTTATTGAAGAATCTGAAGCGGCTGGGTTGCGTACATTGGCTGGGCATCGATCTGTTGGTGGTATGCGAGCAAGCATATATAACGCGATGCCGATGGAAGGGGTTGTGGCCTTAATTGACTTTATGCGCGCTTTCGAAAAACGTCACGGGTAACTAAAATGTCGAATTCTAAACAGGCGGTGCCAGAAACTCTGCCTTTATTGCGTGATCGTATTGATTCTATTGATTCGCAAATACAGCTGTTGATTAATGAACGTGCAACTTGTGCGCAAAAGGTTGCTGACGTTAAGTTGGCTGAGCAAGGCGGTGATGTGGTTGTCTTTTATCGCCCTGAGCGCGAGGCTCAAGTTTTGCGTAGAGTGATGGAGCGTAATGAAGGGCCTTTAGGGAATGAAGAGATGGCGAAGATTTTTCGTCAAGTAATGTCTTCTTGTCTTGCGCTTGAGAAGCCAATGCGCATTGCGTTTTTGGGGCCAGAAGGCACCTTTACGCAGCAGGCTGCTTTAAAACATTTTGGCAAATCGATCATTAGTGCTCCGATGGCGGCCATTGACGAAGTGTTTCGTGAGGTTGAATCTGGTGCTGCGAATTATGGTGTCGTACCTGTTGAGAATTCAACGGAAGGTGTTGTTAATCATACTTTGGACAGCTTTCGTGATTCACGCTTAAAAATATGCGGTGAAGTCGAAGAGCGTATTCATCATCATCTTTTGGTTAGCCCAAATATTAACTCTGAAGATGTCACACATATTTATTCTCATCAACAATCTTTGGCGCAATGTCGTGCTTGGTTAGATCGTTATTGGCCTCATGCAGAGCGTGTTGCAGTAAGTTCCAATGCGGAAGCGGCACGACTTGTGGCAGACGCCGGTAGAAGCGGTCGTGCTATTGCTGCAATCGCTGGTGAGGTGGCTTGTGAGTTGTATGGTTTATCAAAGGTGTCGGCGAATATTGAAGACCGTCCAGATAATACAACGCGCTTTTTGATTGTTGGTAATCAAGATGTGCCTCCGAGTGGCAAAGATAAAACATCGCTGCTTATTAGTGCTAAAAATGAACCCGGTGCTTTATATCGATTACTTGAAGCTTTTGAGCGCCATGGTGTTGATATGACGCGATTAGAGACTCGCCCTTCATTAATGAGTCGTTGGGGTTATATATTTTACATTGATTTTGTCGGTCATCATTTGGATCAAAAATGTTGTGCTGTGATTGATGAGCTTCGTGAGCGAGCATCGGAAGTGAAGGTGTTGGGTTCTTATCCTGTGGCTGTGCTTTAGTAATTCTATAAGAGTGTTGTGCTTTGACTGGTAAAAGTGATTTTCAGGCGTCTGTTAATGTGGTGCCGCAAGAAAAAAAGAAATTTGGTAATGTCATGATTATTGGTCTTGGCATGATAGGTGGGTCTTTTGCTAAAGCGTTAAAAGAACGAGGTTTGGCAACACTTTATGGTGTTGACCGTCGAGAAGGAGAGTTGGCGTTAGGTGTTTCTACTGGAGTCATTGATCATCCTGCTGAGTTGTCTGCAGCGTTCGTGTCTAAAATGGATATTATTATTCTTGCCACGCCAGTGCGAGCCATGGAATCTGTTTTATTTGATATTAAGCCTTTTTTATCAAAGAATATTCTGGTTACTGATGTAGGGTCGACGAAAGGAAGTGTGGTTGATGCGGCTCGCCGAGTCTTCGCAGAAGTGCCTTCTAATTTTATCCCTAGTCATCCTATTGCTGGCGCAGAAAAAAGCGGCGTATTGGCATCTAATTCTTTGTTGTTCGAAAAACATATGGCCATTGTAACGCCTCTTCCAGATAGCAACCCTGTGTTGTTAGATCGCCTTCACCGTCTTTGGCGTGCTGTGGGAGCAGATGTTGTCAGCATGGATGTCGAGCATCATGACCATGTGTTGGCTTCATCTAGCCATTTGCCGCATCTACTTGCTTATACGTTGGTTGATGCACTTGCTAATGGTGAGCGTAGTCAGGATGTATTCAAATTTGCAGCTGGTGGTTTTCGTGATTTCACGAGAATTGCGTCGAGTGATCCCGTTATGTGGCGAGATGTTTTTATGGCCAATAAAGACGCTACGTTGGCCACGTTGGATCATTTCACGGACCGACTTGCTGATATGCGTACTGCTATAGCGCAAGGTGACGGTGCGAGCATGTTTGGCGTTTTTACTCGGGCAAAGTCTGCTCGAGATCATTTTCTTCGTTTGTTAGAGCAACGTACAATTGGCTCAGTAAAAGAAGTTTGTCCGATATCTATTTCTGTTTTGCCTGCTTCTTCTATTAAAGGTGATATTTCTTTGTTGGGTGACAAGTCTTTGTCACATAAGGCCATTACTATAGCCGCATTGTCGGTAGGTGTGAGTGAAATAAAGAATGCTGACCTGACTGGCGATGTGCGTATTACCATGCAGGCTTTTCGTGATATGGGCGTGGTGATCGAAGAGGTCACGGCAGATTACTTGCGAGTGTATGGTGTAGGTCTTCGTGGTTTGAAGGCCCCAATTGCCCCGATTAATGTTCATCAATCAAGAGATAGCTTGTATTTATTGCTTCCCATCTTGGCGGGCCAGTCGTTTTCTGCATCTGTTGTGGCAGAAGGAAAATTACTCAATCGTTCGATGGGAGATTTATTTTCGCTAGTGCGTAAAATGGGCGGGGCCGTTGTGTCTGACGTGGCTGATTGCTTGCCTGTTAATCTGTCTCCAGGAGTGCCTTTGAATGTTTCTGTAGATTTGACTAGTGGTTCCGAGCGACTTAGGATGGCGGCTTTTTTGGCAGCGTTATATTCGCCTGTTGAAGGTTGCGTCACACCATTTTTGGCAGGTGTCTGTCATGATGAGGTGTTACTAAAGCATTTTGGCGTGACTATATTAGATCACGGTGACGGCTTCAAAGTAACGGCACCTCTTCTGGCTGGTGCGGACATTGTATTGTCGGGTGATGAATATGAGGTGGCTTGGCTGGTTGTGCTGGCAAGCTTGTTACCAGGTTCAGAGTTAACAATAAAAAACGCGGGGCTAGACTCTGCCATGTTTGCATTTTTGTCATTCTTTCAGTCGATTGGTGCTGATATTTCGATGCCTCCGCAAGATGAATTTGGGCTTTACGAAGGTGTACTTCATGCTGGTTTTTCGGAGTTAAAAGCATTTTCTTTGACATCGGATCAGAGTTATCAGTTTAGAGATGAGTTGCCTTTGTTGTGTGTGGTGGCGGCTTACTCAGTAGGTGAGAGTTGTATGCAGGGCGTTGGCTCTTTGCCGTATCATTATGAAGATAGGGTGTTGGCTTTGGTGGATGCTCTAAGGCAAATGAAAATAGTCTGTCATTATGTAGACGGCGAGTTAGTGATTGAGGGTGGTCTGCCACAAGGTGGTGAGCTCGATTGTGCTGGTGATGATAGATTGGCGCTTGCCATGCTTGCGTTAGGCATGCGTAGTCAGTCAGTGACAAAAATCAATGATTGTCAGAAATTATTAGAAGAATTTAATGAGTTAGAGAGTGTTGCTATGCAATTAGGTTTTCATTGTTTAGTGGCGCAATAGTTTTTTAAGAGGAATAGTTATGATCAACCAAGGCCCGGTTATTACGATTGATGGTCCAAGTGGTGCTGGTAAAGGCACTGTAAGTCAATTGATCGCAGAAAAGCTGGGGTGGCACATACTGGATAGTGGTGCTTTATATCGACTGCTTGCTCTTGCTGTTTCACATCATGGAATGTCGGCGGACGATGTAGAGACTTTAAAAGTCTTAGCAGAGCATCTAGATATACAATTTAAACCTTCGGAAGAAGGTAAAGTTGAAATTATTCTAGAGGGCGAGACGGTTACTCAGGCTATTCGAACAGAAGAGGTTGGAAATAGCGCCTCTAAATTGGCGGCTATTCCTGAAGTTCGCGAAGGTTTGTTACTTCGTCAGCGGGCTTTTTCACAAACGCCTGGCTTGGTAGCGGATGGGCGAGATATGGGGACGGTGGTTTTTCCTTCTGCACAAATTAAAATATTTTTAACAGCGTCCGCCGAAGAGCGAGCGCAAAGGCGTTTGCAGCAATTGCAGCAAAAAGGCGAAGCTGTTAATCTTAAGGAACTTGTTAAGTCGATTAAAGAGCGAGATGAGCGAGATGCGAATAGAGCCATTGCTCCTCTTGTGCCTGCAGCGGGCGCTTTAGTCATCGATAGTACAGATTTGACCATAGAGCAGGTTGTCGAGATGATTTTTGCGGAAACCGCAAAGGCAGGTCTTGTATAATCTGTTCTTTCTCGCGTCTAGAATGTGCTAGAATAGATCAAATGTTACTCAAGTCGATAGGGGGCCAGCAAACCTCTATTGCATCATCCAAAAAAACTGACCCGCATTTGCTGGCAATGTGGATAAAGGTTTAGCCTAGCTAAGCCGATCATATAGGAAATACAATGACTCAAAGCTTCGCAGAACTGTTTGAAGAAAGCCTGTTAACCGTCGAAATGGCGCCAGGCTCAATTGTTACTGGTATCGTTGTTGATATCGACAGCGAATGGGTAACTGTTCATGCAGGTCTTAAATCTGAAGGCGTAATTCCTCGTTCTCAGTTTCTAACGGAAAGTGGTGAGTTCAGCTTAAACATCGGTGACGAAGTTAAAGTTGCTCTTGAAGCTGTTGAAGATGGTTTCGGTGAGACTAAATTGTCTCGTGAAAAAGCGAAACGTGCAGAGACTTGGTCTGTGCTAGAAAAAGCTTACGAAGAAAACGCCATTGTTCACGGTGTTATTAACGGTAAAGTCAAAGGTGGCTTCACAGTTGATATCGCTAACATCCGTGCCTTCTTACCTGGTTCTTTGGTAGATGTTCGCCCAATCCGCGATACGTCTCATCTGGAAGGTGTTGATCTAGAGTTCAAACTTATTAAGCTTGATCAAAAACGCAACAACGTTGTTGTATCTCGTCGTGCCGTTATGGAAGCGACAAACAGCGCTGAACGCGAAACATTACTTGCTTCTCTTGAAGAAGGTCAAGAAGTTAAAGGTATCGTTAAGAACCTTACTGACTACGGTGCTTTCGTTGATCTTGGTGGCGTTGATGGTCTTCTGCATATCACTGATATGGCTTGGAAGCGCATTAAACACCCAAGTGAAATCATTGCTGTTGGCGATGAGATCGACGTTAAAGTTCTTAAGTTCGACCGCGAGCGTAACCGCGTGTCTTTAGGTCTTAAGCAGCTTGGCGAAGATCCATGGGTAGCTATTAAAGCTCGTTACCCAGAGAACACTAAAGTAACGGCTAAAGTTACTAACTTGACTGACTACGGTTGCTTCGCTGAACTTGAAGAAGGCGTTGAAGGTCTAGTTCACGTTTCTGAAATGGATTGGACTAACAAAAACATTCACCCATCTAAAGTTGTTCAGATTGGTGATGAAGTTGAAGTTATGGTTCTTGACATTGATGAAGAACGTCGTCGTATCTCTTTGGGTATCAAACAGTGCACTATGAACCCATGGGAAGAGTTTGCTACTTCTTTCAATAAAGGCGACAAAATCTCTGGCGCAATCAAGTCTATTACTGACTTTGGTGTGTTCATTGGTCTTGACGGCGGCATTGATGGTCTTGTTCACCTATCTGACCTATCTTGGGACGAAACTGGTGAAGATGCAGTTCGTCAATACAAGAAAGGCGATATGCTAGAAACAGTAGTATTGTCTATCGATGCTGAGCGCGAGCGTATTTCTTTGGGTGTTAAACAACTTGAAGAAGATCCGTTCCTTGCTTTCGTAGCAGAAAATGACAAAGGCACTATCGTTAACGGTACTGTCTCTGAAGTTGATGCGAAAGGTGCAGTCGTTGTTCTTGCTGAAGGCGTTGAAGCTACTTTGAAAGTATCTGAAATTAGCCGTGAGCGCGTTGAAGATGCAACAACTGCATTGAAAGAAGGCGATAAAGTAGAAGCTGCGATCATTAATGTTGACCGTAAAGCTCGCACTATTACTCTTTCTATCAAGCAGAAAAATGCAACTGAAGAAAAAGCAGCAATGAAGTCACACACAGAGAAGCAACAAGTTGAGGCTAATGGCCCTACAACTATTGGTGATTTGATTAAAGCGCAACTAGAAAACCAAAACTAAGTTTTGATTTTTAGATGTTATTAAAAAGCGGGCCTAGGCCCGCTTTTTTTTATTAAATTCTTTTGAATTTATTGACAACAAAACTATACATATAATATGTGGATAACCATGGGTATAGACCCAATGTATGTTTTTTAGCGTAAAGATTCTAAGAGTTTTTTAGTGTCTGTTTCATCCCAGTGTTCTTTTTCTAGTAGCTCTTTTAGTGCTTTGCTTTTTTGAGCATTATCAAGATTTTTTTGAAATTTGGCGTAATGGAAGTCTTTTATTAGGCGTTCGTCGTATTCTGAACGATAAAGTGATGCTTTCTCTGTGCTCGCTGTGTCGCTTTGATCCATTGCATCTATTTTTTTGTAGGTGTTTAAGAGCTGTTTTTTATTCATATCTTGTCCCTATCACTCGTGCTCTATTCGAAGAATTTCAAAATGATCACTTCTTGCACACCATCTTACATTGACGTCCCAAAGTTTGATTCCATGTTCTCTATCCACCTGATTAGATAGATAAGCGGGTCTCGGATCTTGTTCGATGATCTGCTTTATTAAAGTGCTAATGTCTTTGTTGTGCAAGTTTTGATAGCTATCGCATTGATATTTGGCAATGTCAGAGAATCGCACGGATCTTGTTTGTGTCGGCTGAGGAGCAAACCCTCCTTTTGCGTCTGTAATATTATCTGCATAGGGTAAGTAGGGTTTTATATCTACAACAGGGGTTCCATCCAGTAGGTCGGCTCCATGCAGATCAATGAAGACTTTTTTCCCTTCTTGATATATGCGACCTATTTTAACGACAGACAGTCCTATCGGGTTAGGTCTGTGTGTGGCTCTTGTTGCAAAAACGCCCAGTTTTTTGTTTCCACCTAGGCGTGGTGGGCGCACTTTTGCCTTCCATCCTTCTTTTATACAGGCGTGGAATATGAAGTGAATCCAAATGTGTGAAAACTCATTTAATCCATCCAGAGTGTCTAGTCGATTATAGGGAGGGATGAGTTCTAGTCGGGCAGTATCTCCATCTACTAGTCCCGGTTGTTTTGGAATGCCGAATTTTTCTTTGTAGCAAGAATGTATTATGCCGATTGTTGATAAAGAAAATGAGTTTGATGGCAACACAGGATGGTCCTTTTCGTGAAAAACGGCACTAAATGAATAAAAATATTGTGATAGTATACTGTCTTGTCAAATCGGATCGCGATCTATTTTGTGGTCTATTGTTTGTTCTTCTTACTTTTGTTAGAGATTAAAAATGTCTTTAGAATCTTATATGAATCAAATTGGTCAGCAGGCGCGGGCGGCTTCTCGTCTACTTGCTAAAGCGTCCACTCAGCAAAAAAACATGGCGTTGTTTGCTATGGCAAAGGCTTTGGAAGATGCACGACCTCGATTGATAGAAAAGAATCAAAAAGACATGGAAAATGGTCGAGCAAAAGGTCTTGATCCAGCGTTACTGGATCGATTGTTATTAGATGATGCTCGAATTGATGGCATGATCGAAGGGTTGAAGCAGGTGGCCTCTTTACCGGATCCTATCGGGGAAATATCCGGTATGGTCTTTTTGCCTTCCGGTATTCAGCGTGGGCAAATGCGTGTGCCTCTTGGTGTTATTGGGATTATTTATGAGTCTCGTCCCAACGTTACTATTGATGCGGCGAGCTTATGTTTAAAGTCAGGTAATGCAACTATTCTGCGTGGTGGCTCTGAAGCTTTTTATTCGAATCAAGCCATCGCAGAGGCGGTAACAAAAGGCGTTGTTTTATCGGGTTTGCCTGAACATGCTGTTCAAGTGCTTAATACAACAGACAGAGAGGCGGTAGGCAAATTGATTACCATGCCAGAATTTGTTGATGTCATAGTGCCTCGTGGTGGTAAAGGATTAATTGAGCGGGTTAGTAAGGATGCTCGTGTGCCGGTGATTAAGCATTTAGATGGCAACTGTCATGTTTATATTGACGATGAAGCGGATTTGGAAAAAGCGTTTTTGATTGCGATGAATGCAAAAACACGCCGTTATGGCGTGTGCAATGCGATGGAATCTCTGCTTATTCATTCTGCCGTTGCAGAGAGTATTTTGCCTAAGTTGGTTGCAGCCTTCCAAGAAAAAGAGGTTGCGTTGGTCGGGTGTGATTCGGCTCGCGGCATTAGTGCTTTAATAGGTGTAGCGACAGAAGAAGATTGGTACACAGAATATTTAGCGCCGAAACTATCGATTAAAATTGTTGTCAATATGGAGGAGGCCATTGCTCATATTAACCAATATGGTTCACATCATACCGATGCCATTGTGTCGCAGAACTACTCAAAAACACGCGCGTTTATGACGGAGGTCGACTCATCATCTGTCATGGTGAATGCTTCAACGTCATTTGCAGATGGTTTTGAATACGGCTTTGGTGCTGAAATTGGCATTTCGACGGACAAAATTCATGCCCGTGGCCCCGTTGGGTTGTTGGGTTTAACGAGCCAAAAGTACATAGTGCTTGGCGACGGCCATACTCGTGACAATTAAAATAGATAAAGTTATTGGAAAGTTCGGTGTTGCTATTATGGGTGGGACATTTGACCCCATTCATAATGGTCATCTGCGAACAGCGGTAGAAGTACTGGATCGCTATCAGTATTCTGAGTTGAGATTGATCCCTTGCTTTCAACCTGTACATAAAGGTCGGCCGAGCGTTTCACCTCAGCAACGTTTAGAAATGGCGAAATTGGCGATATCGAGTGATTCTCGGTTAAGAGTGGATTCTCGTGAAATGGATCGAGAGGGGCCGAGTTATAGTGTGGACACATTGCGAGATATTCGTTCAGAGATTGGCCCTAATAAATCACTTATTATGGTGTTAGGGATGGACAGTTTCTTGTCCCTCCCAACATGGCAGAATTGGCAGAAATTGATTCAGTATTCGCATCTTCTTGTGGTTTCTCGACCTGGTTGGGAGCCTGATTTGATTTCTGAATTAAGTGCTTTTTGCGAAAACTATCGTGCCGCATCGTCGCATGAGTTACAATGCGCGCCCTCAGGGCGTGTCTGGTTCGAAACGCTTACTCCTTTGGGGATATCTTCTAGCATGATTAGAGCGCTGGCTTGTAAAAATGAATCGATTGCGTATCTATTGCCAGAGCCAGTCCAAAAATACATAGAACAACATCAATTATATCGATAGGGTAACGTAATTATATGAGTCAACTTAACCTCACGGCAGATCAAATTTTGGCTTTTGCTGTTGAAGCATTGGAAGATGTGAAGGGTGATAAGATCACAGTGTTGAATGTAGGTAGTCATACCGACATGATGGACTTCATGGTGATCTGTACCGGTACATCAAAGCGTCATGTTAACGCTTTGGGCCAGAATGTATTTGAGCATTTAAAAACTCAAGGGCTTCAGCCATTAGGTTTTGAAGGTCGTGGCATGGGAAGTGATTGGGTGTTGGTTGATTTACACGATGTTGTGGTTCATGTAATGACTGAGGAAGCTCGAGCGTTTTATGATCTTGAAAAATTGTGGGATATTAAGCCAGAACAGATGTAAGGCTCTTTTAAATGCGTGTTCGTTTGATTGCTGTTGGTAATAAAATGCCAAAGTGGGTTGCTGAAGGTTATGATGAGTACTCTAAACGTCTTCCAAAAGACTTTGCATTAGAGCTTGTTGAAATTCCAATGTCACCTCGCGGAAAAAATACTGATATATCAAAAGCGATTCGTAAAGAAGGGGGTGCTATGCTTGAAGTCATTCCTTCTGGAGATAAGGTGATAGCGATGGAGGTTCTTGGTAAAGAGTGGTCCACAGAGCAATTGTCAGATCAAACCGAACAGTGGCGAATGGATGGTTACAACGTTAGTCTACTAGTAGGTGGCCCAGATGGCCTTGATCCTAGATGTACCGCTCGGGCAGATCAAATTTGGTCATTATCCCGTCTTACGTTACCGCATCCAATGGTGAGAGTTATATTAGCGGAGCAAATCTATCGTGCTTGGACGCTAATGAATAATCATCCATATCATAGATAAGGTGGAGATGGTGAGTCGTCGACATCAAAACTTCCGTAATTATCGTCAAGAGCAGAAGCTAACACAGCGTCGCGTGTTTGCTTCTGCTCTTTTTGTCTTATTGTTAGCTGTCGTGCTAATAGCTCGCTTATTCTACCTTCAAGTTATTGAGCATCAGCTATATCAAACTAAAGCCGATGATAATCGAGTTATGTTGGTTACAGAACCGCCTCCAAGAGGTTTGATTTATGACCGTAATGGTGTTGTTTTAGCGGATAATCGACCAATACACAGTTTGACGGTGATACCTGAGCGAGTCTCTAATTTTCCAAGACTACAGCAGATGCTTTCAGGGATTATCGACATTAGTGATAGTGAATGGGAGGACTTTGATGACCGGCTTAAAGAGTACCGCCGGCCTTATCAATCGCTTACTTTAAAGTCTCAATTAACGGATGAGGAGTGGGCTAGAATCTCTGTTGATTTGTATAAGCTTGACGGTGTTCAGGTGGAAGCACAATTAACGCGTTATTATCCATTTGGTGAAGCGTTTGCGCATGCGATAGGATATGTTGGCCGAATAACGTCAAAAGATTTAGAGCGAGTTGATAGGCAGGCTTATCAAGGGGCTTTATTTATCGGAAAAACAGGAGTGGAGGGTTTCTACGAAAAAACACTGTTTGGCGAAGCAGGTTTGAGTAAAGTAGAGGTTAATGCTCGCGGTAGGATTATGTCCGAGTTGGAAAGGCAAAACCCCACGCCAGGAAAAGATTTATATTTGTATTTAGACGCTAGGCTGCAACAGTACGCCTACGATCTTCTTGGCGACTATACTGGTTCTGTGGTGGCTATAGATCCGACAACTGGAGGAATACTAGCGCTTGTTTCCAAGCCTGGCTATGACCCTAATTTATTTGTTCGTGGTATTTCTGTAAAAAATTATGCGCTTCTTCGTCAATCTAAAAAACTCCCACTTTTCAATCGTGCTTTACGTGGTGGTTATCCTCCAGCATCTACTATTAAGCCTTTTATGGGGCTAGCAGGTCTTGAGTATGGTTTTGCGTCATGGACTGAACGTTACTTCGCTAAAGGGTATTATCAAATTAACCCTGATGGTCGTCGGTATCGAGATTGGAAGCGTACTGGGCATGGTTGGATTAATTTAGAGCGGTCTATTATTGAGTCCGTAGATACCTATTATTATCAGTTAGCAAACAAAATGGGGATTACCCCTATTCATAATTTTTTAACACGATTTGGTTTTGGACAAAGTAACTTATTGGATCTGTATGGTGAAAGTAACGGCTTACTGCCATCGAGTGAGTGGAAAAAAGCCAAGTATAGGGAGCCTTGGTATTCTGGTGACTCTGTGAATGTCGGTATCGGACAGGGCTTTATGGTGGCAACACCATTACAAATGGCTTCTGCGACGTCTGCATTGGCCAGTAAAGGCCATTATTTTTATCCTCGTATGACACAGCTGATAGGCGGTCAACCTGCGGAATTTGAAAATGGGCTTGGTGATGAGCATGATATTGTTCTGAAAGATCAGCGGAACTGGGACAGAATGACTGATGCTATGAGAAAAGTAATCACGGACTCTCAAGGTACAGCCAGACGTTTGCAAGGAACGGAGTATGATATTGCAGGTAAAACAGGAACGGGGCAAGTGTTTAGCTTACAAGAAGATGAAGAGTATGACTCTGAAAAGCTTGAGAAGCGGCTGCATGATCATGCGTTATTTATTGGGTTTGCTCCAGCTAAAATTCCTAAAATTGCGGTATTCGCCATTTTTGAAAATGGTGGTAGTAGCTCTAAACCGGCCGATTTAACAGGGCAGCTGTTTAATGCTTATTTGCATGATGATTACCCTGAGCGTTATGACTATTTAAAAGGTAATAAGAATGACTGATAGCTTTTATCGTAGAGCCGTGTCTTTTACCAATGCGCGTTTGTGGAAATTGGTTCATATAGATGTTTTGCTGATGGGGTCTTTGCTGCTCCTGATAGGAGGCGGTCTTTTTATTTTGTATTCTGCGTCTGGACAGAATGTAGCAATGGTTGAGAGGCAAGTGTTTCGGCTAGCGATCGGTTTATTAGTGTGTTTGGCTTTGGCTCAGTTGCCGCCTAAATATATGCGGCGCGCCTCCCCTGCGTTATTTATTTTTATTACCGTTCTCCTTATAGGGGTGTTGCTATTTGGTGTTGGAGCAAAAGGGGCGCAGCGTTGGTTGGCGTTGCCTGGAGGTTTACGTTTTCAGCCTTCGGAGATTATGAAAATAGTGATGCCAATGATGATTGCTTGGTATTTTTCTGATAGACATCTTCCTCCGAACTTAAAACATATATTGACGGTACTGAGTTTGATTGTTTTGCCTGTGCTGATTATTGCTAAGCAACCTGACTTAGGGACTGCTTTGTTGGTGGCGGTCTCTGGGATTTTTGTTTTATTCCTTGCAGGGCTTAGATGGCGCTATATTTTGGGTGCTGCGGCGTTGGCGCCTATCGCGGGTTATGCGTTATGGCAGTTTATGCATGATTACCAACGCCAACGAGTATTAACTTTTTTGAATCCAGAAAGTGATCCGTTGGGGGCAGGTTGGAATATTATACAATCTAAAACAGCGATTGGGTCTGGCGGTCTTTACGGAAAAGGCTGGTTAGAAGGAACTCAAGCGCAGTTAGACTTTCTACCAGAAAGTCACACTGATTTTATTATCGCGGTGCTTGCAGAAGAGTTCGGTATGCTGGGCTGTAGTATCTTGATTTTAGCTTATTTACTGGTGATCGCTCGAGGTTTGTATATTTCAGCAACGGCAGCGGATAACTACGCGCGATTGCTTGCAGGGAGTTTAACGCTTACCTTTTTTGTGTACATGTTTGTAAATATTGGCATGGTGTCAGGCATTCTCCCTGTCGTTGGGGTACCCTTACCACTTGTTAGTTACGGTGGCACTTCCATTATAACTATCATGGCAACCTTCGGTATTTTAATGTCGATACAAACACATAAAAAGGCAAGGTGATGATTAAGCAAGCAATATTATTTTTTTTAGTGCTTGGTCTGGCTGCGTGTAGCGGTATAGATCAACCCTCATTGTCTGCAAATTCAGGGGTAAGTGATACTCTTCTTGAAGATATGCCTAAAGAGTGGGCTGATTCTTACGCTGGTAATCTTGAGGTTCAGCTTTTTATTGACCGCCTCGTTCAAGAGCATAACTATGATAGAAAACGCTTAGAGTTGGCTTTTTCACATATCAAAGTTCGCCCGAAAGTTATTGAAAAATCTGATAATCAGCCGGAAGTGATAACACCTTATTATGAGTATAAAACTCGGTTTGTGAATGAAGAAAGGGCCAAGCTTGGTCGGCAGTTTGCAAAGCGTAATGCTGAATGGTTGCATAAAGCCGAGCTAGAGTTTGGTGTTGAATCTAGAGTAATTGTCGCATTGATAGGTGTTGAGACGTATTACGGACGTATTACGGGCTCTAAGGACGTTTTTACATCGTTGACTACATTGGCATTTGATTACCCTCGTCGCAAAGACTATTTTCAAAGTGAATTAGAAGCGTATTTGTTGCTTGCTCGCAAAGAAGGTTGGAACATTGGTGAAACAAAAGGATCATACAGTGGCGCGATGGGTATGGTGCAGTTTATGCCTAGTAACTATCAGAAACTGGCAATAGATTACGATAATAGCGGTCATATCGATTTATGGAATTCTGATGCTGATGCCATTGGTAGTGTGGCAAATTATCTAAGGCATCATGGTTGGAAGGCTGGCGAACCTTGGTTTGTCATGGCGTACGTTGAAGACGCTGACAAGGTGGCTGAAGAGATTAATCGAGGACGAAAACCTAGTGCTGATATGACGGTTTGGTCGTCGTTAGGTGTACTACCTACTCAGCCTTTTTCACTTCAAAAAACTGGTTTGATTGGTTTGCGAACAGAGCCAGAAACAATATCTTATTGGTTAGCGTATGAGAATTTTTTCACTATTATGGATTACAATCCAAGTAGGCGTTATGCCATGTCCGTGTTAGAGCTGGCTGAGAGTATAGGAAGCTATGAGAATAACTAACATGCTATTTGTCGCCAGTATTAGCTTACTGGTGCTGAATGGATGTATGAGTACGCGTCATGTATTAGGACAAAGTGATGCAGACTATGAAAAAGCCTCTGCGGGTGGGCGTTATTCCATTTTACAAGATCATGCTCCAACAGGGGATATTAAAGTCGACCACCTTCCTGATTTAATACCAAGTTGGGAGCAGAAGAGCCGTGGTGGCAATAAGAGTCCTTATGAAGTTTGGGGTAAAAAATATTGGGTAATGGATTCCGCTCAAGGCTATGTTGCTGAGGGTACAGCATCTTGGTATGGGAAAAAATTCCATGGTCATAAAACCTCAAATGGGGAAACATATGACATGTATAATTTCTCTGCAGCACATAAGTCCTTACCATTACCGACTTATCTTAAGGTGACGAATCTGGATAATCAGCGTTCTGTTATTGTTAGAGTGAATGATCGGGGGCCTTTTCACGGGGATAGATTGATTGATCTTTCTTATGCGGCGGCGGCTCGGCTGGATTACCATAAAAAAGGTTTGGCTCGGGTTAAAGTTGAGGCTATTACGCCTACCCAAGGGGGGGCGTATAGCCCTGAAAAAAGTGTGCCAAAAACGCCTGCTCGTCCTCTAGAATCCTTGCCTGCTAAGGCGTTAGCTATCCCACCAAGCGAGGTTTCTAACGCATCGTCAGAGTTGGTTTTTTCTCATCTACAGTTGGGCGCCTTTAGTGCGGAAGAATCTGCGGATCTACTGAGAAAACGTCTTTTTGAGGCATTCGATACGAGTGTGAATGTGTTGGTAAATAAGCAGGATGATGGCCTGTATAAGGTTTTGGTTGGGCCTTTCGATGACGCTAGTAAGTTAGTCGAATGGCAGCAAAAATTGCAGCAAGAAGGTTTTGGTAATCCTGTTAGGGTTGCTTTGATACCTTAAGAGCGCTTTGTTTGGGCTAGAGATTAATAGAGTGCTCTAGTATCATTAATTCACATTTTTTAAGAAGACGATTTTTTTGAGTATGAAAAAACTCCTGGTTACTTTATCCCTTGTATTTTGTTTTGTCAGCGGTTCTGTATTTTCCGCTCCTTCATTAATCCCAACGCCACCACAATTGTCTGCGAGCAGCTATATTTTGATGGATGCTTATACGGGCGATATCCTAGTCGAGCATAATGCGGATGAAGCTTTGCCTCCAGCGAGTTTAACCAAATTGATGACTGCTTATATCATTGAATATGAGCTGGCTCGCGGAAACTTATCACTAGAAGATAAGGTTAATATAAGTGAAAAAGCATGGAGGATGGAAGGCTCGCGTATGTTTATACGTGAAGGAACACAAGTTGGGCTAGAAGATTTAATGCGCGGTATTATTATTCAGTCTGGTAATGATGCGAGTGTGGCTGCTGCAGAGCATATCGCGGGTAGTGAATCCGCTTTTGCTGATTTGATGAATCAGCATGCGCAGCTTCTTGGGATGGAGAATACACACTTTGTTAATGCAACAGGGTTTCCCGCCGAAGATCATTATTCAAGTGCACATGATATAGCGAAGTTATCGCGTGCCACTATTTTGCAGTTCCCAGAAAATTTCTCTATGTATTCTGAGAAAGATTTTACTTATAACAATATTCGACAACCAAATCGTAATAAATTGTTATGGCGTGATAAAACAGTTGATGGTCTGAAAACAGGCCATACTGATGCCGCTGGCTTCTGTTTAGCAGCAACAGCGGTGCGAAACGGTACTCGTTTGATTACTGTTGTAATGGGGACTAATTCTGATGCTGCTCGTGCGGTAGAGTCTCAAAAGCTGCTGGATTATGGTTTTAGATACTATGAAACTCGAAAGTTATACAGTCGTGGTCAGGTGGTGAATAATGCTCGTGTTTGGGGAGGCAGCCAATCTAGCGTAAAAGTTGGGTTCGCTGACGATGTGCTTGTTACTATGCCTCGTCAACAAGGAACCTCTATTCCAGCGACACTAGACATGCAACAAGAAATTACAGCGCCAATAGCGGTAGGTGATGTGTTGGGTAAAATTGTTGTTGGTTTAGAAGGTAATATTCTATTAGAGCGTTCAGTTGTTGCATTAGAGGCGGTGGAAGAGGGTGGTTTCTTCAAGCGTATGTTTGATAGCATTAAGCTCTTTTTTATGAATTTGTTTTAAGCTTTAATGGGCTCATGGTAAATTATGGCGCTAATTACGAAAGACGGTGATCAGGCTGAAAAAGCAGTAGATGCACCAAAAATAGAGTTTCCTTGTGAAAATTACGTTATAAAAGTGGTGTCTCTTGATGTGGAAGGTATTCATACGGAAATCACGCAATGTATGCTTATTCATGCTCCTGAAATGGACACTAACGCAGAAGGTGTTAACCGCTCTAGTAAAGGCCGATTCGTCAGCTATAGCTTTCGTATCGTAGCCCATAGCGAAACACAGCTGTCTGCTTTGCATCGAGACTTGATGTCCATTCAAGCTGTTAAGATGGTCATGTAGATGAGTCTTGATTTAATATGCCGTGATTTAGGTGTGGCTGACTACGCCGATACATGGGAACGGATGAAAGATTTTACTCAGTCTCGTTCAAAGGATGATGCGGATGAAATCTGGTTATTAGAACATCCGCCTTTGTTTACGCAAGGGCAAGCCGGTAAGCTGGAGCACCTTTTGGCTCCAGGCGATATTCCTGTGATTCAGGTCGACCGTGGCGGTCAGGTCACGTATCATGGCCCTGGGCAATTGGTTGCCTATGTTCTTATTGATCTAAAGCGTCTTGGAATAGGTGTTCGTGATCTGGTGAGTGTGCTAGAAAACGCTATCGTTCATACTTTGAAGGCGAATTTAATAGAGGCTTATGCAAAGCCAGATGCGCCAGGTGTTTATGTGGATGAAAAAAAAATCGCGTCACTAGGGTTACGTGTCCGCAGAGGTTGTTCATTCCATGGCCTTGCACTAAATGTTGATATGGATCTCACCCCATTTAATCGTATTAACCCATGTGGCTATCAAGGTTTACAAATGGTTGATATGAAACGTTTGAACAAAAAAATAAATGTATCGAATATTAAGGTTCAGTTAGCGAATCAGCTGGCTGAGCAACTCGGATATACCTATCCGGCTATCCAACAAGGGTGGAAATAGAATGACTGCAGAACGCAAACGCGTTGTCCAAGGGGAAAAGTTACGTGGTGCCGATAAAATGGCGCGTATCCCAGTTAAAATTGTTCCTACAGAAGAAATTCCTCGCAAGCCTGATTGGCTTCGGGTTCGCATGCCGGCTTCTCCCGAAATTGCTCGAATTAAGGCTACGTTGCGAGAGCATAAATTAGCATCTGTGTGTGAAGAAGCTAATTGTCCAAACTTAGGGGAATGTTTCAGTAATGGAACCGCTACCTTTATGATTATGGGTGAAATTTGCACCCGCCGTTGTCCTTTCTGTGATGTAGCTCATGGTCGTCCGAACCCTCTAAAAGTAGATGAGCCAAAAGAGTTGGCTGCGGCGATTCGTGATATGAAACTTAAATACGTAGTCATTACCTCGGTAGATCGTGATGATCTTCGTGATGGTGGTGCGCAGCATTTTGTTGAATGTATCAGAGAGACGCGCGCTGAAAGCCCAAATATTGAGATTGAAACACTCGTTCCAGACTTTCGTGGACGAATGGAAGTGGCCATTGATACACTTTCGATAGCCCCACCTGATGTGTTTAACCATAACTTAGAGTCGATTCCACGTTTATACCGTCAAGTGCGACCTGGTTCAGACTATCAATGGTCACTAGATTTATTGAAGAACTTTAAAGATCGTTGTCCTGACGTACCAACCAAATCTGGCTTGATGGTAGGAATGGGTGAAACCTTTGAAGAGATTGTTGAAGTACTGAAAGATTTGAGAGCTCATAATGTTGACATGCTGACGATTGGACAATACTTACAACCATCGAAACATCACTTTCCAATGGCGCGCTTTGTTCCGCCAGAAGAATTTGCGCGTTATGAAAAAGTGGCAAAAGATTTGGGTTTCAAGCGTGCAGCATGCGGGCCGTTGGTCCGTTCGTCTTACCATGCGGATAAGCAAGCGCATGGCGAACACGTTTCTTAATTTTTTCGATTACTAGAATAAAGCGGTGTTAAGATGTTTCTTAGCCCCGCTTTTTTTATATGAACTGAAAATGTGTCTGTGTTTATTATTGAGTATCTTTATTAAAAAGGTGCTCATCTATCGTTATTTAGATTTTTGGAGATGATATGAAGCCTTGGTCAATCAAAGATTCAATGGAACTTTATAATGTAGGTCATTGGAGTAGTGGCTTTTTTTCAATCAATGATAAGGGGCGAGTCATTGCGTTACCTGATAGGGAAAACAGCATTGATTTGACAGAACTTTCTGTTGCACTTAAAGAGCAGGGAATTCCTTATCCGTGTCTTGTTCGATTTCCTAATATTCTTCATTCTCGGATTGAAAAAATCACCAACTCTTTTCAGCAGGCAATAGAGCATTACGATTACAAAGCAAAATATGCCATTGTGTACCCTATTAAGGTCAATCAGCAGCGTCGAGTTGTGGAAGAAATCGCCGCTTGCCAGCCTGATAATGCTTCAACCGTTGGTCTTGAAGCTGGTAGCAAGCCTGAACTGATGGCTGTGTTGGCTATGCATAAAAATGCGGATGGCATCATAGTTTGTAATGGCTATAAAGATCGTGAGTTTATCCATCTGGCTTTGATGGCTGAAAAAATGGGCCATCAAGTGTTCATTGTTGTAGAGAAGATGCATGAGCTTGACTGGATTCTAGAAGAAGCCCAAAAAATTGGGGTTCAACCTCGTATTGGTATCCGAATTCGACTGGCGTCCACTTGCACGACGCATTGGGGTAATAGTGGTGGTGAAAAATCTAAATTTGGTTTAACAACGTCTCAATTGCTACGAGCTATTGATCGTTTGCGCGAATTAGGATTGTTGCATTGCCTTGAGTTAATTCATTTTCACCTTGGATCGCAAATTACTCGTATCCGAGATATTCAAAACAGTTTGAAAGAATGTGCTCGCTACTACGCTGAGCTCCATCAAATGGGTGTTGAGGTTAAGTGGGTCGATGTTGGCGGTGGTTTGGGTGTCGATTACGAAGGTACTCGTTGCCAAAATGATTTTTCAGCAAACTACAGTATTGGCGAATATGCCAATAATGTTGTGTTTGCTTTTCATAACGTATGTGAGCAATACGAGCTTCCTCACCCTCATTTGATATCCGAATCTGGCCGCGCAGTGACTGCTCATCATGCCATGATGATTGCAGATGTTTTCTCTCATGGTGCTGAGCATTTACCGATTGAAGAACCTGCTGAAGACAGTGGGCTTGAACTCCAGCGGCTATGGACGTCTTACCAAAGTCTGAAAGGCCAAGATGATGAAGAAAGTCGTTCTTTAGTAGAGATTTATCATGATCTGTTGGACGATTTTAACGATAGTTTAGCCTTGTATAATCATGGACAGCTTAACCTTTCTCAACGGGCGCAAGCTGAGAACCTTTTCTTATCAGCGTGCCGTAATTTATTGCCTCGATTAGATAATCGTAATAGAGGACACCGTGCTGTAATTGATGAACTTAATGAACGCTTGGCTGAGAAGTTGTTTGTTAACCTGTCTGTGTTTCAATCAATGCCAGATGCATGGGGAATCGATCAATTGTTTCCTGTATTACCATTGCAAGGGCTGGAGCAAGCGCCTTCGTTCAGAGGTAAAATTCAGGATGTTACCTGTGACTCCGATGGTTGTCTTTACAGCTATGTAGATGGTCAAGGCATTGAGTCATCTTTGCCATTACCTCCACCACCAGCAAAGGGTGAAGACTATTTAATGGGCTTCTTTTTAGTTGGGGCTTATCAAGAAACCTTAGGTGATTTGCATAATTTATTTGGTGATACCTGTTCTGTCGATGTGTATTTAACCGAGGACGGTTTCAAAATTGATCACGTACTAAGAGGTGATAGTGTTCAGGATGTGCTTAAGTCCGTAAGTTATAATGAGCATGAATTGATGAAACGTTATCAGGATAAAGTGGCCGCCAGCCCGTTGAGTCAGAATGAGCAAGTAGCGCTTTTAGCGACCTATAAAAAAGTGCTTGAAGGCACAACCTACTTAACTCAGGTATAAACTGCAGCGTTATGTTTGTAATGATGCATACTTTTTTGGAGGTAGAAATATGAATAACGTAAAAGTGGCCTGCGTTCAAATGGCGGTTAGTAATGATTTGCAAGCGAATTTAGACAATGCTGTTGCTCAGGTAAGAGAAGCCGCTGCACATCATGCGAATATCATTCTGTTGCAAGAATTGTTTATGGGGCCCTATTTTTGTATTGACCAAAAACCAGCCTATTTTGATTGGGCTCAGCCTGTTAATGATTGCTTGGCTATTCAAACCATGAGTAAGCTTGCTAAAGAGCTGGGTGTGGTTTTGCCTATTAGTTTTTTTGAGCGTGATGGGAACGTCTTTTACAACTCCTTGGTGATGATTGATGCCAATGGTGACGTGATGGATTTGTATCGTAAAACGCATATTCCTGATGGCCCTGGCTACCAAGAAAAATATTATTTCACCCCTGGAAATACTGGTATAAAAGTGTGGGATACCCAGTTTGGACGTATTGGTTGTGGGATTTGTTGGGACCAGTGGTTTCCAGAATTAGCTCGCGAATTGGCTTTAAAGGGCGCTGAATTAATTTTTTATCCTACAGCGATTGGTTCTGAGCCTCCATATCCTGAATGGGACTCGAAAGATCATTGGCAAAGAACCATGCAGGGGCACGCTGCGGCCAATATGGTGCCAGTTATTGCTTCAAACCGTGTTGGTAGGGAGGAGGGGGATGATAGTTTCATTCAGTTCTATGGTTCGTCTTTCATGACGGATGAAATGGGTGCTATGAAATGTGTTGCTGGACGAGATGAAAGTACTATTTTATATTCAGAATATGATTTAGAGGCCATACGTAAAGCGCGTCGGTCCTTTGGTTTGTTTCGTGACCGCCGACCAGATCAATATCAAGCAATCACTTCGGGTGCGGGTATTACTTGGGAAAAGTAGACAAAAACAAAAAGGTGCCCGCATGATGCGGGCACAAAGCTATCCATATCCTTATTGATTTAGGGGAGGAATCTCAATAAGGAAGATCCATTTACACTTGGCTTTTCGAAGCCTAAATAAAGTATATAAATCGTGTTGTGCATTTATCTGACGGCACTGTAAAGCATAATAGCTACTTTGTATTACAAGGCTCTATAAAATAGTGTCCTCGTCAGTATAGATCTGTCCAAGAGGTTAATACTAACTATAGCCTGAGATATTAAAATAAGCGCGGATAAAATTCTATCTACACGTATTTATAAAAATCTAGCCATTTATTTTAGAGAGCCGATGACCGTATTTAGTTCCCCCAATACACTGCCTTATTTTGCCGTCTTATTGTCTAGTAAGTTGCTACTGAACGACTTGACCTACCGATTAATGGCAGAAAAAACACTCGAATTGGCCAAAAAACAGACTGGTTATCTTTGTGCTGAATATGGTGCGGGCGAAATGGATTTGCTGATGACCTATTGGGAAACCCGAGAAGCAGCAGAGGCTTGGTTAAACCACGATGTTCATCGAAGGACCTTATCCATTGGTGAAAGTTTTTGGTATGAAGAATACTCATTAAAATTGTTTAAAGTGATCGGGGATGTATCCTTTAGGCGCAAGCCTAACCAAGATTTGCATGCTTCACGTTTTCCTCGGATTGTTACGAAGATAGGTGTGTTGAAGATATTAGAGGAAGCTCAAGCCCCTCTTTTGTATGATTATATTAATCAAGAAAGGAGTTTCCTTACACCATGGGAACCTTTAAGAAGCGAAGGTTATTATTCCCTTGAAACCTGTCAGTTACGTGTTCGAGAAATGCGTCGAGATTTCTTGGAAGATAAAGGCATCGTGTTCTGTCTCTTGTCCCCTAATGAAGACAAGATGCTCGCCTATAGTAATTACTCCAATATCGTTCGAGGTGTCTTTCAGGCTTGTAATCTCGGCTATAGCGTACGAGAGAGTGAGCAGGGCAAAGGTGTGATGCAAGAAGTGTTAAGTGCGGGTTTAGAATATCTTCATAAAGAGCTTCATATTGATCGGATACAGGCAAGCTACATGCCGAGAAATGCTCGAAGCGCAGCCGTACTGCATAAATTGGGCTTTGATAAAGAAGGTGTAGCAAGGAATTATTTGAAAATCAACGGATGCTGGGAAGACCATATTTTGACCGCATTAGTATTGCGCTAAAAATACTAATAAAAGTAACGTTTCTTTATTTTGATTTTTTGAGTAATAAAACTCGCCCTTTAGTGTGTTGCTGTACTGTAACTGATAAGACAGTGATGCTTTCTGTGCTTGGATTTAAAATGGCCCTGGGGATTTTTTTTGGAATGATTTTCCCCAAGTCTGGGCAGGCATCAGAATGCTTTTGTTCATTGGTTATATAGATAGTGCCATTTAATGGAAGAAAATATTGTGTAGCCATCTTCTGATAATAAAGTGTTTCAGAGTAGTGGGGTGGGTATAGCTCTAAAGCGATATGCTCCGAGACTCCTTTCCAGAGTGGCCAAGTCTTGATTTTGTTTCTTTCTAGTGTCGACTCAACGGAACCAGACGACACTTTTATTAATGCATCGTTTTTTGTTGTGTTGGTTGTTGACGGTAGGCGTATTAAACACAGTTCGACTGTCGGACTAAGTAGTGTGATGCTATTAATTGTTAGCGCTTTTAGCCAGATGCCTTGGTGTTTTTTTATTACTGACTCTTGTTCGTTGTTTGATGTGCTTTGTTGTAAATACAACTCACCTTTCATAATGAAAATAAAAGTGTCAACTTGATGGTGGTAAAATCGAGTGGGTGTGGCATTTTGAAAAAGATGCTCATGAGCAACAAAAAGATCATTTTTTTGATGGATGATAGTGTGCTTACTGGGTTCCCCAAGACTGTAGGTCGTCGGGGCGAGAGTGTTGTGATCCGCTAAGTTCATTATCCAGTGCCTTTTCAATAATCCAATGCTATTGAAACACGAGAATAGCGACCTTTCCATGATAATCTTACGGAGAGTGTTGCAGTGTGTTGGGGTGTTTCTTTATAGTTGAACCCATAGGTAGTTTATGAAATCCGCATGTGCCAATAATTTACACATGCAAACGATGTAGAAGGAAAGTTTCCTTGAGTGAGTTGTCAAATTTCGAGTCGAATGAAACCCTTTCATTAAAAGACTATACAGAAAAAGCGTACTTGAATTACTCCATGTACGTTATTCTTGATCGAGCGTTACCGCATATCGGTGACGGATTAAAACCTGTACAACGGCGCATAATCTATGCGATGAGTGAGCTGGGTCTAAAGGCCAGTGCGAAATACAAAAAGTCCGCTCGTACCGTTGGTGATGTGCTTGGTAAATTTCACCCTCATGGTGATAGCGCTTGCTATGAAGCGATGGTGTTGATGGCTCAACCTTTTTCATATCGCTACCCCTTGGTTGATGGGCAAGGTAACTGGGGGGCACCAGATGATCCAAAATCGTTTGCCGCTATGCGTTATACCGAGTCTAGACTGTCAAAATATGCTGACTTATTATTAAGAGAAGTTAGTCAAGGTACTGTGGATTGGACTCCTAATTTTGATGGTACTTTGCAAGAACCATCGGTGTTGCCATCGCGTTTACCCAACTTATTGCTGAATGGTACGACAGGTATCGCTGTCGGTATGGCAACGGATATTCCACCACATAACTTGCGTGAAATTGGTAGCGCCTGTATTCACCTTCTTAATAATCCAACGGCGGAGTTAGACGATCTACTCAATTTTGTCCAGGGACCTGATTTTCCAACGGGTGGCGAAATTATCACACCAAGAAGTGATATCGTTAGGCTTTACGAAACAGGCAAAGGGCAGATTAAAGCCAGAGCTCGTTTTACTATTGAAGAGGGTGAAATTGTTGTAAATGAACTGCCTCATCAAGTGTCTGGTAGCAAAATATTAGAGCAAATTGCGGCGCAAATGCAGGCGAAAAAATTGCCTATGGTCGTTGATTTACGTGATGAATCAGATCATGAAAACCCGACTCGGTTGGTCATTGTTCCTAAATCAAATCGTGTTGATATTGATTCTGTCATGACACACCTTTTTGCCTCAACAGATCTTGAAAAATCTTATCGCGTGAACATGAACGTGATTGGTTTGGATGGATTGCCTCAAGTTAAACCGCTCAAGAATTTCTTATCTGAATGGCTGCGTTTTCGTATTGATGTAGTACGCCGCCGCTTACAATTTCGACTCGATAAAGTACTGAACCGTTTACATATATTAGAAGGCTTATTAATTGCTTTTCTAAATATTGATGAAGTCATCGATATAATTCGAACGGAAGAAAAACCAAAAATCGAGCTAATGGCTCGTTTTGGTTTGACTGATATACAGGCTGAGTCAATTCTTGAATTGAAACTACGCCATCTTGCTAAACTTGAAGAAATACGCATCAAGGGCGAACAAGATGAATTGGAAAAAGAGCGTAAGCAACTAGAAGGTCTATTGTCTTCTGATCGCAAGTTAAAAAAACTTATTACCGATGAAATTCAAGAAGCCATTGATGCCTTTGGCGATGACAGACGAACGCCAATTGTTGCTCGTAAAGAGTCTCAAGCGTTTACAGAAGAAGACTTGATGTCTAATGACCCTATTACTGTGGTTATTTCAAAACAAGGCTGGATTCGCGCTGCGAAAGGCCATGATATTGACGTTCATGGCTTGAGCTATAAATCTGGAGATGAATTTTTAATCAGTACCAAAGGGCGATCAAATCAAACGCTTGCTCTACTTGCTTCTAATGGTCGAACTTATTCGATTAAAGCGCACTCACTGCCTTCTGCTCGTGGACAAGGTGAACCTATTACTGGGCGCATCTCGTTAGAGAAAGAGGCCACTATTGTCTCAATGATTTTAGACAACGAAGATGCTCATTATTTGATCGCCAGTGATGCCGGCTACGGATTTGTTGCTCAATTGAAAGATTTGTATGCAAAAAACAAAGCGGGTAAGGCGACTTTGAGCTTGCCAAAAGGTGCGCAAGTCATGTCGCCAGTGTTTGTCCAGAGCCCTGAGAAAGGTCGAGTTGTAGCGATATCGAATGAAGGGCGTATGCTCGCATTTGATGTGGCTTCTTTGCCGCAAATGGCAAAAGGTAAGGGCAACAAAATGATCAGTATACCAACGTCACGTGCCGCTGATCGAGAAGAGCTAGTCGTTGCCATTGCGTGTGTTCAGCCTAATGATCTTTTGACCGCTTATGCTGGTAAGCGCTTTATGTCTTTCGCGGAAAAAGATTTAGAAGAATACCTTGGAGAGCGTGGACGTAGAGGCTTAAAACTTCCGCGAGGTTTTCAGCGAATAGATGGGCTTGAGGTGAAAGTAGGTGAGGGTAAATTGGCTAAAGTCGATGAAGCGCCCAAACAAGATTTATTTTAATAATGGATAAATTGGCATTGAGGTCATAAGCTTATTAGCTAGGTTACGATGCCCATTTATAGATAAGAGCTGAATATATAATTCACTATGTTAAGTGAATTCACGATCAAGTAAGAGGAAACGACAATGAAAGGTAGTCAAAAAGTAATAGACAGTTTAAATGCTTTATTAGCAAATGAGTTGGCTGCAATTGACCAGTATTTTATACATTCTCGTATGTATGATGATTGGGGTTTGAATAAATTGTATGAGCGTCTCAATCACGAAATGGAAGAAGAGACTCAGCATTCAGACTGGCTTATCAAGCGAATTTTGTTTTTGGAAGGTGTTCCATGCATGACCAAGCGTCGCGATCTGCTGATCGGTTCTGATCTTCGATCTATGATCTCAAATGATTTAACGCTTGAGCTAGAAGTGGTTAGCTGTGTTCGTGAGGCGATTGCTGTTTGTGAGTTAGAAGGCGATTATCAAACGCGTGAAACGCTTGAGAAACTGTTGTTTGATACAGAAGAAGATCATGTTTATTGGCTAGAGCAGCAGCTTGGTCTAATGGAAAAAATAGGCATGCAGAATTACTACCAATCTCAGATGGGTAATTAGGAGGATATTTTATGAAAGGTGATCGTGGTGTTATTACCAATCTGAACAAGGTGTTGGCTAATGAATTAGTTGGTATTAACCAATATTTTCTACATGCTCGTATGTTTAAAGATTTTGGTTTCAGTGCTTTAGATAAAGCAGACTATAAAACATCTATCCAAAAAATGAAGAATGCCGACCGATTGATTGAGCGTGTTTTATTTTTGGAAGGTTTGCCAAACCTTCAAGACCTTGGTCGTCTTCGCATTGGTGAAAATAGCGAAGAAATGATTGCGGCAAATTTAGAGTTTGAACTGGATACATTGTCTGCACTGAAATTTGCGATTAATTTGTGTGAGCAGAAAAAAGATTTTATGAGCCGTGATACGCTAGAAAAAATCTTAGAAGAGCAAGAGGAACAAATAGATTGGCTTGAAACTCAGCAGCATTTGATCGGTGCTTCTGGATTGGAAAACTACCTTCAATCTAAGATGTAATCGTTTGGTTGTTGAGAGTTAAGCAACTTGATATTGCGTTTCTGCTATTTTGATAAGCTCATTATTAAGTAGTTTTTTTGCGCATTGGCAGCACTTGCCGCATTGACTACCAATGTTGTGCTCTTTATACAGAGCGCGCATGGTAGTCGCCCCTTCCTGTATAGACGCTTTGATGTCTTTGTCTGATACCTGATTACAAATACAAACATACATAAATGAAAATCACTCGCACTAATGTTTTGATCTAACGATTGTATTTTTAATGCTAATGATTATCAATAGATAAAAATTTATCTGTTTCTATCCTTTGATAGTTTTTTTATTTTTTTAGAAAAATTTAAGAAGAGGGTTAAAAAGAGATTTAACCCTCGGTTAGAGCTTGAATTCAGGTACACGGTGGGCTTTAGGCTTCTTTTTCAGCGATATCGTTAAGAACTTTGAGAAAAGACTCTGGATCATGGGCTCCCTGAATCATGAACTTATCGTTAATCACATACGTTGGCACAGAGTTAATGTCTAAGCTGCGCAGGTGTTTTAGTTTTTTCTCTGTAAGTGTTTGAGCCTCTGAGCTAAGGGCGTACTCAATATCTGATTTTTGCATACCAATACTAAGAGCGGTTTCTTCTAATACACTGGTTAACCCAATGTTCTTTCCATCGGTGAAATAGGCATGAAACACTGCTAAAACAAAAGGTGTGGCTAGGTTTGATTTAGCAGCTGCGAGCACAAACTGGTGAACAAGCTTGGTATTTGGGAGGCGGTCTTTTTCTGAAAAATTGAATTGGATCCCTGCCTCAATGCCGACTTGCTGTAGTGCGTGTGTGGCTTCGTTCAGTTTTTCTGAACTGCCAAATCTCTCACCTAGAAAAGTCTCTCTGTCTGCACCTTCTGCAGGCATGTCTGGATGCAGTTCAAAAGGTTGCCAGCGGATGTCTATCTTATAGTCATCACCGAGTTGTTCTATGGCTTGTTTTAGGCGTGAATAGCCTAAGTAACACCAAGGACAGACTAAATCAGAAATAATATCTATACGCAGGTCGGACATGAGTTCTCCTAAAAATATAAAAAATGGAATAGTGTAATGTTGAGTTTAAAGCGGTTTAATTGACGCTTAACGCAATGCATTGGCTGATTTCAGTGTAAGAGCGTCCACTTTCTTGGTGCCAATGGTTAAACGCTCGCTGTGCCGCTTTCCACGCAGATTGCGTGTCTCTTCCTGTGGTAATAATGTCGTGTAAACGTAAATAACCTTCGACATCTTTTGTCAGCATAAAGGTGTCTTTACCCATGGCTCTTAGTGTGTAAGGCCCCGTATTTCCACCAAGCCGCGCCCCATTTTTTTTCAAATAAGCCCATAGGCCTATAATATCGTCATTAGGCCAGCTAGCAATGAAATGAGAAAAAGAACCGTGGCTTGATTGGCATTCGCTAATCATTAACGCGTTTTCTCTGATAGTCATAACTTTGCCAAAATTTCGAATAATGCGAATATCTTTGGCTTTTTCTTCCCACATTTCGTTGTGGATGAGTAGCATTTTTTCAATGTCAAAATTGAAAAAAACAGTTTCGAATCCTGGCCACTTATTGCGTACAACTTGCCAGTTAATACCTGACTGAAAGACTTTTTGAGAAAAAGACGCTAACCATCGATCGTCACTATGTTGATTCAATTGTGACGGAGTTAATGGTCGTGAGAGCATTGGTTCAAGGTGATTTTTTCCACCATGTCGAAGCGCTGCCCGATCGTAAATGGATTGAAAGAGTTCGTATTTCATCCAGGGCTCCTATTTTGTGGTGCTCAGTTTATCATAAGCTTTGGTGTATATAATGGATTGAGCCGATATCTTGTTTGGTATTTTAGTGATGGACGCTATGTGTTTGTCTTATAATGAGTCTAAATGATCCAGTCGAGAGAATTTGAATGACACACTTAAGCGTTAATCTGAATAAAATTGGTTTACTTCGAAATTCTCGAGGAAGAAATTACCCTAATATGGTCGAGATGGCGGAGCGAACGCTGGCGTTAGGTGCGTTTGGTATTACCATACATCCAAGGCCTGATCAGCGGCATGCGACCTATCAAGACGCTCATGATTTGAAAACCCTATTAAAGCGTTTTCCGGGTGCTGAATTGAACATAGAAGGCTTCCCTGACGCACAGTTTTTGGATGTGGTTTTAGACGTGGAGCCAGATCAATGTACGCTTGTACCGGATGATCCAAATCAACTGACGTCTGATCATGGCTGGAACATCGCACGAGACCAAGATGCATTGCGCCCCGTGATAGCAAAATTAAAAGCGAAAGGTATTCGTGTTGTATTGTTTATGGATCCTGATGCCGAAAATATGGCTTTAGCAAAAGAAATTGGTGCTGATCGGGTCGAGCTTTATACCGAGGCGTATGCCAATGCTTATGGGAAAGAAGGCTTTGACGATGTTCTTGCTGTTTATCAAAAAACAGCCCAAGCCGCCTTAGAAGTTGGGTTGGGGGTGAATGCCGGCCACGATTTAGACTTGAATAATGTTCAGGCTTTGTGTGAGCAAGGTAGAATAATGGAAGTATCGATTGGGCATGCACTTACCGCAGAGGCATTAGATCTTGGTTGGGATAATGTTGTGAGGGCATACTTGGCCAAATTGGCGTAATGACAAGATGCAGATAGGAAAAAGAGCATACTGTAGAAATTGTGGTTTTTTAGTGACACAGTGCGTTTGTGAATGGGTGCCTAGGCTTTCTACTCACTTAAACATAGTCATCCTACAAGACCCGAAAGAGGCTAAGCACGCGAAGAATACTGTATCACTCTTGCGGTTAGCGTTGACGTCAGTGGAATGTATTTCAACGGCAAATGTAGATGTTTTAAAAAATGTATTATCACAGAAAGACCCTGCTAAATGGCGTCTTGTTTTTCCTTGTGATGCCGCTGTTGCAGTGGAGTCTATTGAGGTGGAAGAGGCGTCAGATATCGAAGGGTTGATTTTCATTGATGCGACTTGGCGTAAGGCCAAAAAACTGTATTTTACAGAACCCTTATTACGTATTTTTGGTGCAGTTAGTTTTTCACAGCCGCCGATGGGGCAATACAGGATTCGAAAGTCACCAAATGATACGTCTTTATCAACCCTAGAAGCATGTGCTTATAGTATTGAGCAAGTGGCAGGGGATAATATGCAGCCACTGCGAGAATTTATGCTGGCAGCACAAGAGTGGCAATGGAGAAAACAACCACTGAGTCATCGTCATGATGATTGACTATTTTTATAAATAGCCGCCCTTATGACGACCATATAAAAGAGAAATCAGAGCGTATTATGAGCAAACAAACAGAGATTGAAGCCGCCGTTTTGCGTCGTCTGTTGAAACATCTAGACGATAATAAATCGGTGCAAAATATTGACCTTATGAATTTAGCAGGTTTTTGCCGTAACTGTTTGAGTAAGTGGTATATGGCCGAAGCGGAACAGCAAAACGTCAAAATAAACTATGACGAGGCGCGAGAGTTTGTCTATGGCGAACCTTATGATGCTTGGAAGGAAAAGTATCAGCCAGCAGCGACAGCGCAACAACTTGCCGATTTTAATGCAAAGTCTAAGTCTGATAAGTAAATTTGATATGAAAAAGCGATTTAATTCGTTTTTTTCTTTTTTAAGCAGCACCAAACGGTTTGTTTGTGTGCTTCTTATTATGTGTTTCATTCCACAGTTATGGTTGTATGCCGATGTTTCAGAGAAGTATCGTACATTGGCCAAGCAGACTGGTGTTATCTATGGATCGGGCGCTGAGAAACGCATCTTGGCGTGGCGCCGACTGATAGAGGACTCTAAAGCACTGTCAATTGTCGATCAGCTTACGCAAGTTAATAATTTTTTTAATCAAATGGATTTTGTTGACGATATTAAGTTGTGGGGTAAAGAAGATTATTGGGCAACACCGATTGAATTTTTGGGAATGCAAGCAGGCGATTGTGAGGATTTTACGATCGCAAAATATTTCACACTTAGAGAGCTTGGGGTTCCAGATGAGCAGCTGCGTTTGGTTTACGTTAAGGCGTTAACGCTCAATCAGCATCATATGGTGTTGGCGTATTATCACAAACCAACGTCCATCCCCGTTTTGCTCGACAATATTGATAAAGAATTGAAACCCGCGTCAAAGCGCAATGACTTGTTGCCTATTTATTCGTTTAATGCTGAAAATTTATGGCTTTCAAAAGAAAAAGGGCGCGGTGTGTTGGTAGGAGGCTCATCACGATTGAGCTTATGGACAGATTTAAATAATCGACTTAATACGATTACAAATTAGGAGAACATAGATGACGCTGTTCCGCCAATTAATGATGACGATAATCGCCATATTTTCACTGATGCTTGCGGTTGTAATGGGCATCAACTTTAACACTACAAAAGGCTATTTAGTCGGACAATTGGAGTCAACAACGCAGGATTCAGCAACATCATTAAGCATGTCTGTGTCAGATTTTATGGCGCTAGAGGATTATGTGTCTGTTGAAAGCAGCATCAATGCGGTGTTCGACAGTGGGTATTTTTCTGAAGTGCGAATTCACATTTACGATAATGATAAGAGCATTATTCGTTCAAATCAAACCAAAATTGATGGCGTTCCTGGTTGGTTTATTAATCTTATTGACTTTAAGGTTCCCGTTGCGAAAGCAGTTATTTCAAATGGTTGGAGCGAGCTCGGACAGGTCTATGTTACGGGTAGTGCTGGGTATGGTTACAATCAGCTGTGGCTTGCTTCACGTGACTTGTTAATATCATTTTTTGTCATTGGTTCGATTACGCTCATTTTAGGAAGTGTTGCGTTACGCTATTTATTTAGACCTTTAGCGGAGCTTGAAAAACAAGCTGAAGCAATACAGCAGCGCCGCTTTATTAAGGTGATTGATGTTCCAAAGACTCGGGAACTGAAATCTGTTGTTCTCTCGATGAATCGTATGGTTGAAAAATTAAAGAAGGAGTTTGCATCTGAAGTGGAGACTGCCCAATGGTTACAGGCTAAAGCATTTAAAGATCCTGTCAGTGGGTTAGGTAATCGGCACTTTTTCGAAAATCAGATGAAATCGCACTTTTCAGAGAGAGAGCGAGGAATAGATGGTCTTGCATTGGTGAGTTTAACGGACTTGGCCAAACTTAATAACGAACGGGGCTATGAATCGGCGGATATGTTTATTCAGTCAGCTGCGGATATATTAGCCAAAAAAATATTGAATATATCCTCTTATACTACCTTGGCCCGTTTATCTGGGGCTGATTTTGTTTTATTAATTCCGAATTTTGATCACGCTCAGCTTAAACAGGTTGTCGATGACGTTATGGTAGAGTTGATGGAATTGAATATTGGTAGTATCAGCTATTCGTCTGCTGTTGCTAACATTGGTGCGGTCACTATTGATGGTTCTGTAGAGCGTTCAAGCGCCATGTCGCAAGCAGATGCTGCATTACGTGAAGCGAAGCATGAAGGCAGTAATACCAGTAAGGTGTATGATCTCAATACAGGTCAAAGCATGGCTATTAGTCGTAGCTCCTGGAAAGAAATATTGGAAGCAGCCATACAACATCGATCTTTTAAGCTTAAAAAACAGAAAGTTGTGACCATAGATGAGTCTCCAATCACACTTCATGAAGAGGTGTTTATGGGGTTAGAACATGCGGGTAAGACCTACCATGCAGGGTATTTTATTGGCTTAGCTGAGCAGTTTGATTTAGGGAGCCAAATTGATCAGGTGATTATTAGTCGGGTCATTGAGTATATTAGGTCTAAGAAGTTGGAGATTCCTTTAACGGTGAATTTATCCGCTTCTTCTTATGCTAAGCCAGCCTTTATTGAGTGGCTAAACAAAACGTTAAGTCATCTTGAGGTTGGTGTAAAAAGTAAGCTGATGTTTGAAATTTCAGAACAGAGCGTTTTACTTGATGAGCAGCAAGCCAGTACATTGGCACAAATGCTGAAGGCGCAGCATGTCTTATTTGGCATTGATAATGTGGGTAAGCAGTTTTCGGCCTTCCAGTATTTGCAAAATCTTATGCCAGACTATGTCAAAGTTGACTCATCTTATACTCGTATGGCTGCTGGCAAGGAGTCTGAATCCTTCTTTATGCATACGCTTTGCAAGATGTTCAATAGCTTAAATATCGAAGTTATTGCAACAGGCGTAGAAAACGAGAAGCAATTAGTTGCTTTAAAACGCTTTGACCTTGCTGGCGGGCAAGGGTTTATTGTTGGGCGTGCGAAAGATATGTAAAAAAGTCGAATTATATCTGACTTTAACGAAAGTGATGGACTCAAATTAAAGAATCATCACTTCCCTCTATGTTATGAGCATCGACCATTAAACTATCGTCTTGGCCATTGTGTACGCCACGAACCCATTTTCTACCAAGTAATTTCTTTTGGGCAGGCAAAGGTAGCTCGGTAAATTGTATTAAGCGTTTTTCTGATAGAAGATCGATTAAATCTTCTAAAATGCGCATCATTTCACTGTCTGATTCAGACAGTATCTCTTGGGTACTGGTGCTTGTTGCGGTGAATTTTTTTTCTAATATGCTCGCAACTGACGGTTCATTTGGTGCGACTAATAATGAATAATCGTCTGACTGGGATGTGGCAACATCAATAATCTCACCATTTTCATTGACTTTTGCGTATAGCATATTGATTTCCTTATATGTTTCAATTTGTAGTAAGGCGATTACTTCGCTTCACATACTACCTAATACACACTATTCTAAGCTATAGTTGTCGTCATTGTATTGTTGCTTTTGTAAATCAGATTTTTGGTAGTTTAGGAGAAAAGAGGGTATGTCTGACTCTGATCGTTCGGAACAGAACGCTTCGTCATCTGTAGAAAATGATTCTCACGAAGAAAGTGAAATCATCAACGGATCTGACGAGGATATAATAGAGGAGCCAAACACAGAAGACTCTAAAGTGGATGACCTGCAATGGAAGACGCAAGGTGCGTCATTAGAATACCCAAATCCACTACTAGATTGCCTCGTGTTATTGAGTAAATACTTCCATAACCCCTATACAGCAGATGGCATTGCTGCCGGCTTACCTATTACTGATAATGCAATGACGCCTGAACTTTTTCAGCGCGCTTCTCAACGCATAGGAATCAGCTCACGCTTTGTTAAGCGTGCTTTAAAGAAAATTCCAGATATGGTGCTTCCCACTGTACTTTTGTTGAAAGACAAACAAGCCTGTATTTTATTGGAAATGGACAATGCGAAGGGAACAGCAAAGATACTTCGCCCAGAGTCTGGAGAAGGTGAGATAGTATTGCCGCTGGCAGACCTTGATGAATCCTTTACCGGTTATTGTTTTTTTGTTCGTCCGTTGTATCAATTTGATAAACGTTCTGAAAAAAGTGACGAAGAAGATGGTAAAAAAGGTCATTGGTTCTGGGGAACTATTGTTGGTTCTTGGCGTATATACCGCGATGTTTTTATTGCCTCGTTACTCATCAATATTTTTGCCGTAGCGAGTCCACTTTTTGTGATGAACGTGTATGACCGAGTTGTACCCAATAATGCATTTGATACACTTTGGGTGTTGGCTATCGGTGCGGCGGTTGTCTATTTATTTGATTTCTTATTACGAACACTACGTGCCTATTTTATCGATATCGCGGGGAAAAAATCCGACATATTAATATCGGCTACCATTTTTGCCAAAGTTAGTAATATTACTATGGCGTCACGGCCAAAATCTGTTGGCGCGTTTGCTAAAAACCTTCAAGAATTTGAAAGTATTCGTGACTTTATAACGTCTGCTTCAATCACGACCTTAGTTGATATTCCTTTTATGTTTTTAATCATCGGTGTGATATGGCTTATAGGCGGCCCAGTTGGCTATATTCCCATTGTGACGATAGCATTGATCGTTTTATACAGCGTCATTATTCAAATACCGTTACGTCGCTCGATAGAAGAAGGTCAAAAAACAGCGTCGCAGAAAAATGCCGTCTTGATTGAAAGTCTTTATAACGCAGAAAGCGTTAAGCTTAATAACGCGGAAGGTGTGTTTCAAAAACAATGGGAAAATGCGGTTGGAAACATTGCAGATTGGGGGGTGAAAACTCGTCAACTATCTCAGTCCTCTTCTTCTTTTGCGATGGTGGCCCAGCAGTTAACGACTGTGATCATTGTCATTGTTGGTGTCTATCAGATATCTGAAGGTAACATGAGTATGGGGGCCTTGGTTGCTGCCGTCATGTTAACGGGTCGAGCGCTCGGTCCAATGGGACAGGTCGCCAGTTTAGCGACGCGCTATAACCAAGCTAAATCGGCTTTTACTTCGCTTAATGAAATCATGGCCTCGCCGGTAGAAAAACCAGATAACGTTAAATTTGTTCATAGGCCTTTGTTTAAAGGCGAATTTCAGTTTGAGGCGGTTAACTTTGCTTATCCTGACCAAGAGCAAGCTGCGGTGAGTGCCATTAATATTAATATTAAGCAGGGCGAAAAAGTAGCCATTATCGGACGTATCGGTTCAGGTAAATCGACGCTTGGTAAATTGATGACAGGGCTTTATACACCGGACAGCGGTGCGATAAGAATTGATGGTGTGGACTTGCGACAAGTTAACCCTACAGATTTACGTCGAAACGTTGGTTCTGTTTCACAAGATGTAAATTTATTTTATGGTTCTATCAAAGACAACATAGTAATGGGCGTTCCTTACATGGAAGACGAGGCCATTATTCGAGCAGCAGATCTTTCTGGCGTCTCCGAGTTTGCTAATCGAAAACCCAATGGGCTAGATAGTCTTGTTGGTGAACGTGGCGCGTTACTTTCTGGTGGTCAGCGCCAAAGCATTGCTATTGCAAGGGCGTTATTATTTAACCCACCTATTCTAATTTTGGACGAGCCGACAGCCTCAATGGACAATACGACTGAATCGAGAATGAAGCGTCGTTTGATAGAAGGGGTTAAAGACAAGACTCTTATACTTATTACTCATAAGGCTTCTATGCTGGATATGGTGGATCGTATTATTGTAATGGATAATGGTCGCTTGATCGCTGATGGTCCAAAAGCGCAAGTACATGAAGCACTTCGTCAAGGTAAGTTGAAGGTCAGTTAATTATGAGTAAAAAATCCCCAATATCACAAGACGATTTAGAATATTTAACGGATCGAAATGCGGCGTTAATGCTAAAAACCCCTCGGGGTGGAAGGATCATTTTGTGGGTTATTTTCATTTTTGTTGCTGCTGCTTTGGTGTGGGCTAATTACACAGCTCTGGATGAGGTAACGGTTGGTGATGGTAAAGTTATTCCCACCAGTCAGGTGCAGCAGATACAAAACCTTGAAGGCGGTATTCTAAAAGAAATAAATGTCAAAGTTGGTCAGGTGGTTGACAGCGGACAAGTTCTAATGACGATTGAGAATACGGAAGCGTTGTCATCATTGCGAGAGCAACAAGCAGAGTTTGTGAATTTGCAAGTCCGTGCTACTCGTTTGCAGGCGGAGTCTTATAGGATAGAACCTGAGTTTGATGCAGATATCAAGAAACAATATCCTCTGGTCGTGAATCGAGAGTTAGATTTATACAATAATCGATTGGAATCTTTGCGCACCAACCAAGCGAGTTTTCAGCAGCAAATTGAGCAAAGGAAACAAGAGATTGTTGAGCAGCAAGCAAAGCTAGACAATCTGAAGCAGAGTTATGTATTTTCAAAAGAAGAGTTAGATTTAACACGTCCTGCATTTGAACAAGGTGCTGTTTCTAGAGTTGAGCTATTGCAGCTTGAGCGTCAAGTGAACCAGTTACAAGGGGATTTAGAGGCGACTCAATTGGCGATTCCTCGTGCTCGTTCCGCCTTGAAAGAAGCGCAAAGTAATTTAGCAGAAAGCGATGCACAGTTTCGCGCGGAGGCTCAGGAAGACTTAACCAGTGTCAAAAGTAAGTTAGATCAGCTTAAAGAAGCCAGTGTTTCACTTGAAGACAAGGTTTCCAGAACACAAGTTCGATCGGCTGTGAAAGGCATTGTAAAACAAATTCAATTGAACACGGTCGGTGGGGTCATAAAGCCTGGTATGAATTTGATGGAAATTGTACCCATTGAAGACTCTTTGTTGATTGAAGCGAAAGTTCGCCCTGAAAATATTGGTTTTATTCAGCCTGGCCTTAATGCTGTGGTGAAACTTTCCGCTTATGATTTTGCTATTTTTGGTGGTTTGCATAGCACGGTGGAAAATATCAGTGCGGACACTATTCTTGATGAAGAAGGAAACAGCTTCTTTTTAGTCAGGGTTAGAACCGATAAAAACTATCTAGGGACAAAGCAGGCCCCATTGCCTGTTATTCCAGGTATGCAAGCGACGGTAGATATTATTACGGGTAAAAAGACCTTATTAGATTACTTGCTAAAACCTATCTTAAAAGCCCAGCAAAATGCGCTTCGTGAGCGATAATTACAAAAAATACTGTAGGAATGCTAACAAGTAACAAATGTTAACACTCTAGCTTTTTTTACTGGTTAGAATATCCAAATTGCACTTGATAAGACGAGATTTATTTTGAAAATTTTGTGTTGGAATACAGATAACGCCGTATGGAAGCATTGGAATCAAGTGATTAGTGCTGATGCATCATTGGTTCGTGTCGAAGTGTTAGGTGATGTGTATGAAACGCTTCAAACGGCGTCGTTAGAATTCAAATATTGCTTTATTTTTTTACAAGACAAATCGTTTTCGAAGCAGGTTGAGGATGTGGTTGCATTGCGGTCAGCCTTTCCAAATCTGAAAGTTATTGTATTTCCCAATCAGACTAGCCAAGCAGCGGCGTTAAGGCTTTTCTCTGTTGGTGTGAGTGGGCAATGTGCACCTTATATTGGTAAAGAGCAATTGGACCTGGTGTTGTCTGTCGTTGACTCTGGTGAGATTTGGGGTGGGAAAATATTTATTCAGCAGCTGATTCAGCAATCTGCAACCACGGCACAGGTTAATGAAAGTGAATTGGAAGACTTATCTGAGCGTGAGTTGAGCGTGGCTCAATGTATAGCGAAAGGATGGTCGAACAAAAAAATTGCTCTTGAAATGGACATTACCGAGCGTACGGTAAAAGCACATTTAACGTCAATTTTTAAAAAAACCAATACAAAAGACCGACTAGCTTTAGCATTGTTGGCGCAGAGTTATTACTCTGTGCTTTAATTTAGTTCTTATTGAGCTGTGCTCTGCACTGCTTTCGCTCGTTATTCCTCTTATTCTTTTTCCTTCACCGTTGTATTCACTATAGAGCTCCTCTAACGGGGCTTTTACTTTCTATTTGTCTTTAATTCTTGTGTATCGAAATGGCGCATATTTTGCAGCACCTTTAAATGTATTTTTACGTTTTTAAGAGAGTGCACTATGTCTGCGCCCCCAATAAAAGAGTTAACAGTGATGCTTGTTGATAATGAGCCCGCCAGAGCGGCTATTGTTGAGCAGGCGATGATTGATAGCGGCTATCGCGTTATTAGACGTCTTGATAATACTAAAAATCTGACCGAGGCAGTAACCGAATCTCAACCTGATATGGTCATTATTGATATCGAATCCCCTGATCGAGATGTGTTGGAAAATATGTCGCGACTCACTCAAAATAATCCTCGTCCCATCGTGATGTTTGCTGAAGAAGATGACTCTCATCATGTTGCAGCGGCTATTAGGGCGGGTGTTAGTGCGTATGTCGTAGACGGTGTCAAAAGCGGCAGCGTCAAAGCCATACTGCAAGTTGCGATAGCCAGGTTTCGTGAATTTCATGCGCTGCGTTCTGAATTGGAGTCGGTAAAAAGCCAGCTTGAAGATAGAAAATTGATAGACAAAGCGAAAGGCTTGATTATGAAGCATCAAAAATGTGATGAACCTGCTGCTTATCAAGCCCTTAGAAAGCTGGCGATGGATCGCAGCCAGCGTATGACCGACGTTGCCCGAAATATCATATCAGTAATGGAATTAATGGAGGTTCAAAGTGAACCTAAATAAGCCAATGAACATTATTCTTAATAGCGAGCCTGTCCGGGTGGGTTTTATCCCATTAATTGATTGCGCCCCTTTTGTTATTGCTCATGAAAAAGGCTTCTTCATTCAGGAAGGGGTTGAGGTTGTTCTTTCTAAAGAGGCCTCTTGGGCCAGTATTAGAGATAAAGTTGCATTCAATTTACTGGACGGTGCACACATGTTGGCGTCTATGCCAATTGCGGCCAGTTTAGGTATTGGTACGATTAAAACCGCCATGCAAACCAGTTTTACCGTTAGTCATAATGGCAATGGCATTACGATTAGCAATAATTTGTATGAACAGCTTCAGCAATACGCTAATTCACCTTCTGAGATTCGTTCCGGTGTTGCATTAAAAAGGTACATAAACAGTCGTGAGCCGCAATCCGAGCCACTGCGTTTTGCGATGGTTTACCCTTACTCTTCTCATAATTATCAATTGAGAGACTGGCTTAGTTGTGCGGGAATTGATTCAGACAAAGATGTTCAGATTATTGTTGTCCCACCGGTAAAAATGGTGGATAGCCTAAAAAAGGGTGAAATAGATGGCTATTGTGTTGGCGAGCCTTGGAACAGTCTTGCGGTAGCGCAAGGCGCCGGTCATATGCTGGTGACAGGCTATGAAATTTGGGGGAGTACGCCGGAAAAGGTATTTGGTGTGAATTCTGTCTGGGCCGAGAAAAACCCACAGATTCATCTTGCGATGATTCGAGCGTTAGAAAAAGCCTGTACTTGGGTGGATGAGCCCGAAAACAGATCCGAGCTCTTGAATATATTAAGCCATCCAGATTATCTGAATTGCACCATGGAGCAATTGATTTATGGGTTTGGTTCAATTAAGCCGAAAGGGCAGTTTGATTGGCCGATGGAAGCGTATCAGCGTTTTTCAGGTCACGAAACCAATAAGCCTTTACCCAGTTATGCTTTGTGGATTATGGCGCAGATGTATCGTTGGCAGCAATTAACTCAAGTGACTTCACTTAATAATGTGGCAGAACAAGTGTATCGACAAGACCTTTATTACCAAGCGTTAGGGCTTGAGGTTGAACGGGATGATTCGTGGCGTTTATCTACTCAAGAAGAGTCAGAGTGGTTAGGTGCGGTTGCGTGCAGGAAAATTCGTTTACACCCAGAGGGTATCTTAAAAGGATTTTCTGAATAGGGTGTCTTTTAATAGTGCGTTGCGCATGCAAATAGGGCGTTAGCGACGGTGGTTCATGTTATTCGAGCTTATAAACGCGAAGAATTTTAATAAAAACTAATAAAATCAGTATCTTATTTTTATTGGCACGCCATATGCTTTATATTTAGAAATCAGGTTAAACATATAGAACTTACTGTATGTTTTCCAAACTTACATTTTGGTGAAATAAGCAACGATGCTTGATTGTCACCCACATTACAGATAGTTCAATGTAGAACTATTTATGAATGGCAAAGGCGCCTGTGAACACATTTTTTGTGATTCACATGCGCCTTTTTTGTTTTTATTACTTTTCTAACGCGGAGCATGGCTATGACTATGAGATCTTTTAAAGCGGCTTTATCTTTGTCGACAGTCGCATCTACCACTAAAAAAGCAGGACTGTCTCTATTGGTTGGTACTGTGTTTTTTTCCGGTATGGCTCAGGCTGAGCTTGGTTACCCAGAAAAAGAAGAGCTGAAATTTGGCTTTATCAAGTTGACAGATATGGCACCGTTAGCAATTGCCTATGAAAAGGGCTACTTCGAAGAAGAAGGTTTGTACGTCACGCTAGAGGCTCAAGCTAACTGGAAAGTGTTGCTGGATAGAGTTATTGACGGGCAGCTTGATGGTGCACACATGTTGGCGGGACAGCCTCTTGGCGCAACGATTGGCTACGGCACTAAAGCGCATATTGTGACCGCGTTCAGCATGGACTTAAACGGTAACGGCATTACGGTTTCCAATGATGTTTGGGCTGAAATGAAAAAGAACATTCCACATGATGCCGATGGAAAACCTGTTCATCCGATCAGTGCGAGTGCTTTAAAACCGGTTGTTGATGGTTATAAAGCCGAAGGCAAGCCTTTCAAAATGGGGATGGTTTTCCCCGTCTCTACCCATAATTATGAGTTACGTTATTGGTTAGCCGCTGGTGGTATTCACCCTGGTTACTATGCACCAGCGAAAGGTGACACGAGTGGTCAGATCAATGCGGATGCTTTGCTTTCTGTGACGCCGCCGCCACAAATGCCAGCAACAATGGAAGCCGGAACGATCCATGGCTACTGTGTAGGCGAACCTTGGAATCAGCAAGCGGTATTTAAAGGTATTGGTGTTCCAGTGATTACCGATTACGAAATTTGGAAAAATAATCCAGAAAAAGTATTCGGTGTGAGCAGTAATTGGGCAGAAGAAAATCCAAATACACACATTCGTGTTGTAAAAGCCATGATTCGAGCAGCGAAATGGCTAGATGAAAATAACAACGCTAACCGCCCTGAAGCGGTCGAAATCTTGTCTCGTAGTGACTATGTCGGTGCTGATTACGATGTTATCGCCAACAGTATGACAGGAACTTTTGAATATGAAAAAGATGATAAGCGCGACGTGCCTGACTTCAACGTCTTCTTCCGTCATAACGCAACTTACCCTTATTACAGTGATGCGATCTGGTACTTAACGCAAATGCGTCGTTGGGGGCAGATAGCTGAGCCTAAGTCTGACGAGTGGTTTATGAAAACGGCGAAAGAGGTTTATCGTCCAGATGTTTATGCTCAAGCGGCTAAAGCATTAATTGAAGAGGGTTTGATGGTGGCGTCTGAGTTTCCTGATTTTGATAAAGAAGATGGCTTTAAAGCACCTCAAAGCGAGTTTATTGATGGTGTTACCTACGACGGCAAGCATCCTAATGATTACCTGAAAAGCTTTAAAATTGGCTTGAAAGGTGACGACCAAATTTAATTTAAGTGATATCAAGGCGGTCAATAGGCCGCCTTATTTGTCAAATTGAGTGAGAAAAGATTTATGAATATACCCAGCGTATCCATGGCGTCATTAAAAGAAAGGGTCGCAAGCGTTTCGTTAAAAAGTGTATTGCTTCCTCTCTTTGGGATTTTAGTATTTGTTTTGCTATGGCAAGTCGGTGCGAGCCGAGTTCATACTTCTTTAGGGACGTTTCCTGGACCGACTGTTGTATACGAACAGTGGAACAGTCTGGTCACTGAACATCAAAATGAGCGGATAAAAGAAGACAAGTTCTATGAGCGTCAAGAAAAGCGTATTGATGCTCGACAAGCCAAAGATCCTAGCTATGAAGGCAGATTAATAGATTACACGGGCAAGCCAACGTTTTTTGACCAAATATTCACCAGCTTATATACCGTGTTAGCCGGTTTTGGTTTAGCCAGTTTTATTGCTATTCCGCTGGGTATTTTGATCGGTTTGAATAGCTCGGTATACAGTGCGCTTAACCCAGTAATTCAAGTTTTCAAACCGGTTTCTCCGCTCGCTTGGTTGCCTTTGGTCACGATGGTGGTGAGCGCCAGCTATGTTTCAGATGATCCGATGTTTTCCAAATCCTTTTTGACTTCGATGTTCACCGTGACCTTGTGCTGTATGTGGCCAACACTTATTAATACGGCTGTGGGTGTGGCTGCTGTTGAAAAAGATTTATTGAATGTGTCAAAAGTCTTGCAGCTTGGTTGGATCACCCACGTCATTAAGATTGTTATTCCATCTGCTATCCCTCTTATGTTCACCGGTCTGCGGTTGTCACTTGGTATTGCTTGGATGGTGTTGATTGCGGCCGAAATGCTGGCGCAAAACCCGGGGCTGGGAAAGTTTGTTTGGGATGAATTTCAAAATGGTAGTTCTGACTCTTTAGGGCGAATCATGGTGGCAGTGTTGATGATTGGTTTCATCGGTTTTTTATTGGATAGAGCCATGCTAATGGTTCAGCGCTTTGTCTCTTGGGACAAAACACAAGTGCTTCGTTAAATAGAAATACATTAATTAGAAATACGTTAATTAGAAATACGTTAATTAGAAATACGTTAATTAGAAATACGTTAATTAGAAATACGTTAATTAGAAATACATTAAATAGAAATAGAGGCATTGGAGAATAGCATGGCAACACATCTAGACATTAGTAAAGTTTCTATCGAATTTCCAACCGCGAAAGGCTCGTTCAAAGCGTTAGATGGCGTCAGTCTGAAAATTGCGAAAGGTGAAATTGTTTCTCTTATCGGCCACTCGGGTTGTGGTAAATCGACGGTACTTAACATTGTCGCCGGCCTTTATGATGCGACGGAAGGTGGCGTTCTATTGGATGGGAAAGAAGTAAAAGGACCAGGGCCTGAGAGGGCGGTTGTTTTTCAAAATCATTCATTGCTGCCTTGGCTAACGTCTTACCAAAATGTTGAGTTGGCAGTAAAGCAGGTTTTTAAAAAAACCAAGTCGAAAAAAGAAATGCACGACTGGATCATGCACAACCTAGAGCTTGTACATATGACTCATGCGGCGGATAAGCGTCCTGATGAAATATCAGGCGGAATGAAGCAGCGTGTCGGTATTGCTCGCGCCTTGGCAATGGAACCAAGTGTGCTTTTGATGGATGAGCCTTTTGGAGCATTGGATGCACTGACTCGGGCTCATCTTCAAGATTCCTTGATGGACATTCAAAAAGACCTCAATAACACCGTCATTATGATTACGCACGACGTAGATGAAGCGGTATTACTATCGGATCGTATTGTGATGATGACAAACGGCCCAGAGGCAACCATAGGCGAGATTCTTCAAGTGGACTTAGAGCGTCCTCGTGATCGTTTAGCGCTTGCCAACGATCCTAAATACGTGAATTACCGCGCGCAAGTATTGACCTTTTTGTATGAAAAACAGCGCAAAGTAGAGCCTATCGTCGCGGTTAAGAATAAAAAGCCAGCTACTAATGCTTATGTCTCGAATGCTTAAGAAAATGAAGCCATCAAGTCGCGTTCGCCTCGTTATTGTTGGTGCTGGAATGGCGGGCAGTAAACTGGCGAATGATTTGCAACAAACGCTCAATACCCATTACTCAATCACCTTGATAGGTGAAGAGTCTAAAGTGGGATATAACCGCATTATGTTGTCTTCACTGTTGGCGAACGATATTTCAGATGCAGAAATGCCGCTGGTTAACACCGATAAGATGCGAGTGGGTGGTGTGCATATTATTTCTGGTGATCCGGTTATTGATATGGACCTTGGGACAAAAGAGCTACGTTTGGCCAGCGGCCAAAGTGTGACTTATGACAAGTTAGTTTTTGCCACCGGATCTCGGGCCAAGATGCTGTCGATAGAAGGTGCATCTGCGCCGAATGTTATGGGCTTTCGTACTTGGCAAGATGTAGATGTGATGACGGCGCTTAAAGGTTATCAGTCAGTGTGTGTGATTGGCGGCGGGCTTTTAGGCTTAGAAGCTGCGGTTGGTTTGGTTAAGCGTGGCCATAAAGTCACTGTATTTCATCGATCAAATTGGTTGCTGAATCGTCAGTTGGATACGGAGTCAGCTCAACTTCTACAAAATCGACTTGAAGGAATGGGTGTTCAATTTCGATTAGGTGAATCGCCTTCGTCATTTTTACAATCAGAAACTGGATTGGTTACGCATGTGGTTTGCCATGGCGGTGAACACATGAAAGTGGATTTGGTGGTAATGGCAGCGGGGATTTCACCTGAAGTTCGTTTGGCAAAAAAGGCCGGGATAGAGGTTAATCAGGCTATTGTGGTCGACGAAAAAATGAAGACGTCTCACCCTGATGTTTTTGCATTGGGGGAATGTTGTGAGCTTGAACAGCAAACGTTTGGTTTGGTTGCGCCAATTTGGGCGCAGATCAAAGCGCTAATAACGGTATTAAGTGGTGAGGATGGTCGTTTTGTTATTGAGCCAACACCCACCAAGCTAAAAGTATCTGGTGTGAATCTTTTTTCAGTCGGAAAAATTCAACCTACTCAAGGAGACTCCTGCATCTTTTTTAAAGATGTAGCAGCAAATCATTACCGCAAACTGGTGGTCAACGACGGCTTACTGGTTGGGGCAATTCTTTATGGCAACGTCGCCGATGGAAGCTGGTATTTCCAGCTTATTCAAAATAAAACCAATGTCTCGGACATGCTTGAATTACTGGTTTTTGGCGAAGCATATTGTCGTCCTCAAGTAGCCTAATAAGCGTTCCTAGGTGTTGAAAGTAACAAATATCAAAGAAGGGGAAGCATGATGACTTCTATTACACCTCTCTCGGCGAATAAACCACATCTTGTTGTAGTGGGTAACGGCATGGTTGGTCACCATTTTGTAGAGCAAATAATTGCTCAGGGTGGCCATGAACTATTTCATATTATTGTTTTTGGTGAAGAGCCGCATTTAGCGTATGACCGTGTGCACCTTAGTGAATATTTCACCGGCAAAGGCGCAGCGGATTTAGCGATGACGGATGGCTCATTGTACGACGACAATGGTGTTCGGTATTTCACTAATAGTTTGGTAACGCAGATTGATCGCGCCGCTAAGCTGCTTGTTTTGAAAAATGGTGAGACATTGTCTTACGATAAACTTGTACTTGCCACTGGATCTTATCCTTTTGTTCCTCCGATCCCTGGCCATAAGCGTAACAATACCTTTGTTTACCGGACGCTGGAAGATTTGGATGCGATTAGGAATTGTGCGAAAACAGTGACGCGCGGTACGGTGGTTGGTGGTGGTCTATTGGGTTTGGAAGCGGCAAATGCGCTCAAAAATCTTGGTCTTGAAACCAGTGTGGTGGAGTTCGCACCACGCTTGATGCCAGTACAGTTAGATGAAAAGGGCGGAAGTGTCCTCAAAGGCATGATCGAAGGTTTAGATGTAAAGGTCTATACCGACACGGCGACACAAGACATTGTCGATGGTGAAACGGCTTTCCATCGTATGAATTTTGCAGACGGCACTCACCTTGAAACGGATTTGATTTTGTTTTCTGCGGGTATTCGCCCTCAAGACGCATTGGCAAAACAATCGGGTTTAGAGGCGGGCGAGCGTGGTGGTATCACCATTAATAATCATTGTCAGACAAGCGATGAAGACATTTATTCTATCGGCGAGTGTGCGCTTTGGAATGGTCGAATTTATGGTCTAGTGGCGCCAGGTTACACCATGGCAAAAGCCGCAGTAGGGCATTTGTTAGGCACGGAAAGTGTGTCTTTCACTGGCGCAGATATGAGTACCAAGCTCAAACTACTTGGTTGTGATGTGGGTTCTGTCGGTGATGCTCATGCCCAAACACAAGGTTCTAAGGTGTTTGTGTATCAAGATGAAATTAGCCAAAGCTATCGTAAAATGGTGGTGTCAGAAGATGGTAAAAAGTTATTAGGCGCAGTATTGGTTGGTGATAACAGCTATTACGATACTTTGTTGCAATATTATCTGAATGCCATTGATTTACCAGAACAGGCTCAATCATTAATTCTGCCTGCGATGGATGGTGCGCCTGCCGCATTGGGTGTGGATGCTCTACCAGCGACAGCGTCAATTTGTAGTTGTCATAATGTCTCCAAGCAAGACATTAGTGACGCTGTGTGCAACGGAGCTTTGTCTGTTGGCGATGTGAAAGGTGTTACCAAAGCCGCAACTGGTTGTGGTGGTTGTACGGCGTTATTGAAAAAAGTCGTCGATAACGAATTGCTGGCGTTGGGAGTGGAAGTCAGTACAGACATTTGCGAGCACTTTACTTATACACGCCAAGATTTATACAACATGGTTAAAATTGAAGAGATTAAAAGCTTTGCTAGTCTGCTAGAAAAGCACGGTAAAGGCCATGGTTGTGAAATTTGCAAACCCGTTGTGGGTTCTATTCTTGCTAGTGTTTGGAATGATTATGTTCTGAAAAAAGAACATATCAGCTTGCAGGACACCAATGATCGTTTCTTAGCGAACATGCAAAAAGACGGAACCTATTCGATTGTTCCTCGTATTCCTGGAGGAGAAATTACTCCAGATAGACTGATTGTGTTGGGTGAAGTGGCGAAAGAATACGCGCTTTATACTAAGGTGACAGGTGGTCAGCGTATTGATTTGTTTGGTGCAACATTAGCTCAGCTGCCAGAAATCTGGGAGAAGTTAATCTCTGCTGGTTTTGAAACAGGTCAGGCTTACGGTAAGTCATTACGTACGGTGAAATCCTGTGTTGGTAGCACTTGGTGTCGTTATGGTGTTAACGACAGCATGAAAATGGCGATTGATCTTGAGAATCGTTACAAAGGATTGCGCTCGCCACATAAAATCAAATTTGCAGTATCGGGTTGTACGCGTGAATGTGCAGAAGCGCAGAGTAAAGACATTGGAGTGATTGCAACAGAAGGTGGTTGGAATTTATATGTCTGTGGTAACGGCGGTATGAAGCCTCGCCATGGTGATTTGTTTGCGACCGATTTGGATGATGAAACCTTAGTAAAATACATTGACCGTGTGCTGATGTTTTATACAAAAACAGCCGACCGTCTACAAAGAACCTCGGTCTGGATGGATGGTTTAGAAGGTGGTTTAGCGTATTTAAAAGAAGTCGTGATTAATGACAAACTCGGTTTGTGTGATGAGCTAGAAGAACGCATGCAGCATGTCGTGAATACCTTTCAATGTGAATGGAAAACCACCTTAGAAGACCCAGAAGCACTCAAAACTTTTCGTCAGTTTGTTAACTATGAAGGTGTCGATACGAACGTTGTGTTTGTTGAAGAGCGCAATCAAATGCGCCCAGCAACAGATTTAGAAAAACAGCAACTCATTGCTAAGGCGGGGTAATAAAATGACGATGCAGTGGAAATTAGTATGCAAGCAAAGTGATCTTGTTGTAGACGCTGGTGTAGCTGCGATGGTGAATGGTGAGCAAATAGCGCTATTTTATGTGCCGGAGTCAGAAAACAAAGTCTTTGCAATTGGAAACTGGGATCCGATAGGGAAAGCCAACGTGCTGTCGAGAGGTCTCGTTGCTCATCTTCAAGATGAATGGGTTGTAGCAAGCCCGTTGTACAAGCAACACTTTGTATTGTCATCGGGGAGATGCCTTGAAGAAGACATCAATGTGCCTCACTGGTCTGCTAAATTAGAGGGCGACGGTATTTACGTTGCTTGCAACTGATTTTAAAGATTGGCCAAAAATGCACTGATTTGCGTTTATTGCTCCATGTTAGTGCGGTCTTATTGGGTTCTTTAATGGTGTGGTTTCTCTGAGCCTATCTAGGCCAGTAATGGCGACGAATAACGGAGTTACATAAACGCTAAAAGTTGGCTTGCTTATTGCTTTTATTATAAGCAACTGATGCACCGTAAACCGACGATGGTTTACACATAAAGCAGTCAGATATTACAAAAGGCAACGAGGCCCAATCGCTTTTCAAGGAAAGTGATTGGGCCTTTTTTGTTTTTATGAAAACGGTTTTGAGGAAGGGAAGGTCTATGACAGCAACAATTGCAAAAACGACTTGTCCATATTGTGGCGTAGGGTGTGGTGTTAATTTTACGATTCCGGACTCTTTGACAGAATCGGTTCCGTCAGTGTCTGGTGATCTTGATCATCCTGCTAACTTTGGTCGTCTTTGTGTAAAAGGCAGCAGTCTTGCCCAAACGCTTAAATCCGATGATAGGTTATTGGCTCCAATGGTGAACGGTGAAATTGTTTCTTGGGAATCGGCTGTTGATACAGTGAGTGCGAAAATTGAGCAAGTGATAAAGGAACATGGTCCTGATTCATTTGCTTTCTATCTCTCAGGGCAAATTCTCACCGAAGATTATTATGTGGCGAATAAGCTAGCGAAAGGTTTTCTTGGTACGGCGAATGTAGATACCAATTCTCGTTTGTGCATGGCATCTGCTGTAGTGGGGTATAAGCGAGCATTTGGCTCGGACACCGTGCCTTGCAATTACGAAGATTTGGAGTTGTGTGATCTATTGATCATGGTGGGATCGAACGCGGCGTGGACGCATCCTATATTATACCAAAGAATTGTTGAAGCGAAAAAGCAACGCCCTAATATGAAAGTCGTGGTGATTGATCCTAGAGAAACGGCCACATGCGATATTGCCGATTTACATTTGTCTATTAAACTGGGCAGTGATGCGGCCATTTTTTCTTTTCTTCTGCAGCACTCCGCGCAAATGGACATTCTTGATAATGACTTTATTGCCCAGCATACCAATGGTTTTAATGACGCCTTAATGCAGGCAATGGAGTCGACCCCCAATCTTGTTTCGACTGCGAAATTTAGCGGTGTGAGCGAGCAAGCATTAATGACATTAGCTCATTGGTGGGAAAAGGCAGAGAGAACAGTTACGTTTTACTCTCAAGGCGTGAATCAATCTTCGTCTGGTGTTGATAAATGCAATGCCATTATTAACTGCCATTTGGCCACAGGTCGAATAGGCAAAGAAGGCACCGGCCCTTTTTCGATAACGGGCCAACCAAATGCCATGGGCGGACGAGAAGTCGGGGGGTTGGCGAATCAATTGGCTGCGCATATGGATTTCGCGACGCCAGGCGCTCAAAAACTGGTTCAGCGTTTTTGGCAGGCGCCTAATATGGCTACTGAAAATGGCTTAAAAGCAGTGGATTTATTTCAGGCCATGGAAGAGGGGAAAGTCAAAGTTGTGTGGATTATGTCGACCAACCCTATGGTCAGTTTACCTGATACAGCCCAAGTTAGACGAGCATTAGAAAAGTGCGAGTTGGTGATTGTGAGTGATTGCAAGGCAAACACGGATACAACCGCAATGGCGGATGTGTTATTTCCAGCGACCGGTTGGAGTGAAAAAGACGGAACGGTCACAAATTCAGAACGGAGAATCTCTCGTCAGCGTGGATTGTTGCCCGCTCCTGGTGAAGCAAAGCATGACTGGTGGGCGATCTGTGAGGTTGCCAAACGTTTGGGTTTTCAGTCTGCTTTTTCTTATCATAATGTGCATGAGATTTTCTCGGAGCATGCGGCGTTATCTGCTTTTGAGAATAACGGTAAGCGAGATTTCGATATTGGGCATTTTTGCAAAATAACCAAAGAAGAGTACGACAATTTAACGCCAGTACAATGGCCGGTTCTAAAAGGACGACCCGAAGGGACTAAGCGAATGTTTGAAGACGGCCGCTTTTTCACGCCGGATAAGCGAGCAAAATTTGTCCCTATTGTTCCTGTTTTACCGGTTCATGTGGCCACACCAGAATGGCCATTTACCCTAAATACGGGACGAGTCCGAGACCAATGGCATACGATGACAAGAACAGGAGATGCGGCGTCTTTAACGAAACATACGGATCAGCCTTATGTGGAAATTCATCCTAAAGATGCAAGGCAACTCGGTATAGAAGATAAAACATTGGTTCGTCTCACGTCACCTTATGGTGAGGCTTTGCTGAAAGCGAAAATCAGCCGTGCAGTGTCCCCTGGCAATGCGTTTGCACCGATCCATTGGACGCAGCAATTTTCGAATGCGGCGGTGGTTTCGAATCTAATTCCCCAGATAGTGGACCCTTTATCTGGGCAGCCTGAATCCAAGCACGCTCAAGTGAAACTGGAAGCGGTGAAGAATGTTTCTTATGGTGTGGTCGTTTCTGCTACGCCACTAGACACATTGGATTTCATTTACTGGTGTTATGTGCCATCCGAGCATGGTTATCACTACGAAGTGGTGTGGTCGGTTGGAGAAAACGTGGCTTCTATCCAATCTTCGTTTAAAATATCGGATCAAGTAGCAGGGGAATGGTTGGAATACACCAACCCTAAGACTCAGCAAATAAGATTGGCGTATATTAATAACCAAAAACTAAGCGTAGCGGTGTATTTGCACGCTAAGCCTGATTCTATTTCTTGTGATTGGTTGGAGTCTAAGCTAGCGAAAAACGTGGTGTTGTCCGAATTGGATCGCATGGCGATTTTAGTGGGTACGCCTGCCAATGTTGAGGATAAAGGCTCAATAGTGTGCTCTTGCTTCCAGATTGGAAGCAAGCAAATAGAAAAAGCCGTTGCGGGTGGCGCTTGCTCCGTTGAAACGTTAGGGGCGACATTAAAATGCGGTACCAATTGCGGTTCTTGTCTTCCTGAATTAAAGCACTTTATTCCTACTATAATCGAGTTGTCGGCATGACTATCAAAATAAGTAATGACTTCACGCAATACGTCAAAATCCTAGGGAGAGGGAAAAAGGGCGCGCGCAGTTTAACCGTAGAAGAAGCGGAACATGCGATGTCGCTTATACTTCAAGGGAAGGTTGAGCCAGAACAATCTGGTGCTTTTTGGATGTTAATTCGTATTCGAGAAGAGACGATAGAAGAAACTGTCGGTTTTACTAAAGCGACGCGTCAATTTCTTGATGAAAAAGAGTCGCTGGATCTGAAGGTAGATCTCGATTGGCCTGCTTATGCCGGTAAGCGAAATGAATTACCATGGTTTTTGTTGGCCGCGCTTGCTTTGGCGAACAATGGTTTAAATATTGTTATGCACGGTCATTCCTTCACGGGAGAAGATAGAATTTACGTGGATGAAGCGATTAAAGACTTGGGCTTGCCTATCAGTCATTCGCGCTTAGACATAAAGCAGAGCCTTCACCAAACAGGCTTTGCTTATACGCCGTTGGAAAGTATAGACCCTGTATTAAGTCAGATGATGGATTTGAAATACACGCTTGGTCTTCGGTCGCCAGTGAATACCGTGGTGCGAATGATGAATCCATTTAAGGCGGATCACAGTGTTCATGGCGTATTCCATCGTGGTTATGATGATCTGCATGTGGCCGCTTGTGAGCAATTGAATGATCCGTCCGTTCTTGTTTTTCGAGGTGGGAATGGTGAAGCGGAAGTGAACCCTGAGCGAGATGTGACTTTGCTGAAATGGCAAGGCGGGATTGCTAGCCAAATTAGTTGGCCAAAAGCGGAAAAAGAGCATAAGCGCCTTAAGCACAATTTAGACCTTTCGCGCCTGACAGATCATTGGAGTGGTGAGCAAATTGATCAGTTTGGCGAGCAAGCGGTAAGGCAAACCCTCGCGTCTGTTGCGGGGCTTATTTACGGCGTTGCTTCCCATGAAGAGTGTTTAATATTGGCGGATGAAATTTGGTTTAAACGCAATAAAGGCTGGTTATCTCAAATCGGATAAAAGGAATATTATGGATTTTTTGTCTTTATCTGGTGCGGTACTGGCTGGTGGAAAGGGCGAGCGTATGGCCAGTCAGGATAAAGGTTTGTTGTTGTTTCGTGGAGAAGCGATGGCTTTGTCTGTTGGTTTAGCTTTGCGGCAAGTAACCAGTTGTGTCTTTATCAATGCCAATAGAAATTCTGAACGTTATGCCGACCTTGGTTTTGAGGTAATAGCAGATGACCCTTTTTATCAAGGAAAAGGGCCATTATCAGGGTTAGCCACATGTTTAGCTTTTGCTAAAACGTCGCATTTATTGGTTTCTCCTTGTGATACACCTTGTATTAGTAGTGATGCTTTTTCCCAATTGATAAGTGCCAGCAAGATGTTTCCAAATCGCATTCATTACTTAAGCGATGCTTTTGGTGGCCACCCTTTGCATGCCATTCTTCCCGTGGAGTCCGCTTTGATAATGTTGAAAGACTTTCTTGATAAGAGTGAGCGCTATAGTGTCATGGCTTTTTATAAGGCTTTCGGGTGCAAGCCTGTTTTGTGGGATAAGTCGGAAGAATTACTAAATGTGAATACACCAGACACTCTGGGTTAACGACATTGATTTACGCACTACTGGTAATGGTAGTGCTTACAGTAATTTAACGGAATCTATGTCTAGATGGTATGATTCACCATCTTCTTTGTGTTCAAGTTTGACTAGTAAGTAATCCAATTTTGGCACAAACCAAAAAGATGTTTTTTTACCTTTATCTAGGTTGTCTGTCCGAATGATTTTAATGGCAGACAGTCGACCTAATTTAGTTTTAATCGTTTCCATTTGGTCACGTTCAAAGCGCCAGTTTTTGATATAACCACCATCGGCAATTTGATAATCAAATTCGTTTTTACCCAGTTTTAAGTCTTGTCTAACTTGCAATTGAATAGACAGTTTATCCAGCGTATTTGGGTTGATAGCAAGATTCCACGGTTTATCTTTTACGTCATTTCTAACGAGATTTTTTTCCCAATCAAAAGTGAGAGTGGCGGTTCTCTTTTTACCAAGAACGGTGCTTTTGTATTCGTATTTTTGTGGGATGATTTGGTGATCTTTAACCTGAAATGTTGAAGACTCATCCAATGAAGCGATCATGCTGTCAGCAGAAAAAACAAATCGCCAGAGGCTATCTGATTGCTTTGATAGGGTTTGTTTACCCTCAACTTTTAGGCTAATCCCTTTTTTCCAGATGGTGCTGTATACCGCTGAATAGGGTTTTAGAAATGTGGTTTGTGGGGCAGTGGCGCTTACTTTTGTTGAAGAAAGAGAAAGCATGGGAATGCTCATAAAAATAGCAACTAAACACATTGGAATTTTACGAGCTCTCATACTTTCTCCTACATCATGTTAGTGCTTGGTTATAAAGAACACCGCTTTCAGGAAGTGTATTCTTGTCTAAAAAAGCCTTTCCGTCATGGAATGTTAATCTATCTTCGCTGAACCATTTTACGGCCAGTGGGTAAATAATGTGTTCCATAGCGTGGACTTTATTCGCTAAGGACTCAGTCGTGTCTTCATCTACTATTTTCGTACTGGCTTGCAATATAACCGCGCCAGCATCCAGTTCTGGACTAACGAAGTGTACTGATACACCATGTTCTTTTTCATTCGCATCAATAGCGCGTTGATGAGTATTTAAACCTTTGTATTTAGGCAGTAATGAGGGATGAATGTTTAACATTCTACCTTCATAATGTTGCGCAAATGTTTCCGTTAAAATACGCATAAAACCAGCGAGAACAACCAGCTTGGGCTGGTATTGATCGATGAGCTTTTGTAGCTCAGCATCGAATGCTTCACGGCTATCAAAGGACTTATGGTTTAACGTGTGAGTAGGTATGCCTGCTACTTTGGCACGTTCTAGCCCGTAAGCGTCTGCTTTATTGCTGATGACCGCACAGATATTGATATTGAGTTGTCCTTGCAAGCTTTGATCAATCAAAGCTTGCAAGTTGCTGCCGCTGCCAGAAATTAAGACAACGATAGGAAAACTCATGCCTGCGTCTCTAGATCAGAAATTAAAACGTCTTTTCCGCCATCACGAAGGCAGATTTCACCAATAATCCAAGCATTTTCGCCTTCTGCTTTTAGAATAGAGAGTGCTTCGTCTGCTTTGTCTGCATCAATAGAAAGTACCATACCAACACCGCAGTTTAGAACACGGTACATTTCCTCTTGCTCAACATTTCCTTGTTCTTGTAACCAATCAAACACAGCAGGGCGTTTCCAACTAGTAGCATCAATTTTTGCAGCCGCATCTTCAGGAAGAACACGAGGAATGTTTTCTAGTAAACCACCACCCGTGATATGAGCTAGTGCATTAACTGAAATACTTTCCATTAGTTTAAGAATAGATTTCACATAAATACGTGTCGGTTCCATTAAGGCATCTTTAAGAGCCACACCATCAATGTCTTGATTTAGGTCTGCTTTGCTTACTTCGAGGATTTTGCGGATCAAAGAGTAGCCATTTGAGTGCGGACCAGAAGAGCCTAGAGCGATTAATTTATCGCCCGCTTTTACATTACTGCCATCGATGATGTCATCTTCTTCAACAACGCCAACGCAGAAGCCTGCTAAGTCGTAGTCACCATCGTGATACATGCCAGGCATTTCAGCGGTTTCACCACCAACCAATGCACAGCCTGCTTGTAGACAGCCTTCGCCTATGCCGGTGACAACATTAGCAGCAACATCTATATCCAGTTTTCCTGTTGCGTAGTAGTCAAGGAACAACAGAGGTTCTGCACCAGCAACCACTAAGTCATTCACACACATTGCCACTAGATCAATGCCAATTGTGTCATGCTGATTAAGGTCCATCGCTAAGCGAAGCTTAGTACCAACGCCGTCAGTGCCTGAGACAAGAATGGGGTTTTTGTACTTAGTTGGAAGGCGTGTTAAAGCACCAAATCCACCTAGGCCTCCCATTACTTCTGGGCGACGAGTTTTTTTGCTTACACCTTTAATGCGTTCAACAAGTTGATTGCCGGCGTTGATATCTACGCCTGCGTCTTTATAACTAATCGATGGTCTGTCTGACTTGGTCATTGCCTATGCCTTATCATGGTACGAGGAAAAAAAGGCATTTTAGCATAGTGGCGCATTAGGGCTATGGTTCTTTGCGATTAAGACAGTAGAATAGGCAAATAAACGAAGGAAGGGCTATGAATTCTCGTATATTTTTACTACTTATTAGTGTTTTTTTTATTTCGTCGGCCAATGCCGTCTCTGTTCAGGGGCTTTATCGGGCTGAAATTAATTTGCCAGTAACACAATCTGAGACACAAATGTTGAACGAAGCATTTGGTTTGGCGGTTGAAGATGTGTTGATAAAAGTGTCTGGCGACAAAAATGCCATTACCGGCAACTTGTTGGCGCAGGCTAAAAAGAAAGCGTCGACTTGGGTTGCGCAACATTCTGTTGCCTCTCTTAATGAGTTGCTTCCTTCTGATAATGGGCTTGTCCCAGGAAAAGAAGTCAAAGTGATCTTCTATCAGGAGTCTATAGACGGTTTTTTATCTCAAAATGGTTTGCCTGTCTGGGGTGATAACCGACCATCGGTGCTTATTTGGCTTGTCAGTGAAAGTAATGGTATTAGAACGCTTTCAGGTTCAAAAGAGCCCTCAGAAACGTTAAATGAGTTTGCTCAAGTTGCAAATCGGCTTGGAGTACCAATATATGCGCCTTTGCTTGATGATGTGGACAAAAAGAGTATTGCGGTTTCTGATGTGTGGGGCTTTTTTGAAGACAGCATTGCTAACGCAAGCAAGCGTTATCAGACAGACTCTGTCGCGGCTCTTAAGATAAGCAATTATGCTGGGCACATTGGCGGTAGTTTGTTGGTTTTACTCAAAAATGGAGAATCCGAACGATTTTCATTAAATGGTGAAACGCCAAATGATATTGTTAGTGAGGCGAGTATCGCGCTGGCGAAAACGTTCTCCTCTCGCTATGCGTCGGTGCGTAACCGCCTTTCTGCCAGTAAAATTAATGTTCGAGTGGCTGGAGTGATTAGTTATAGCATTATGAATAAGGTTCAGTCTTATTTAGAAAGTATTAGTGTTGTACGAGATGTTATTTTGGTTCAAGTTGATGGCGAAAAAGTGGAGTTCTCTGTGGAAATCGATGGAGATAAGCAGAAGCTTTTCAATTCAATATCATTAAGCCGTTTGCTTATTAATGCCCCGTTAAATGCGTTAGATACAGATGCAAACCGGGTTGTGTCTTATCAATACAGTGGGGTCAAATAAATGACGGATACGTTACAAGAGAAGATTGTTGAGCGCGACTTTTTTGCTCGTCCAGTAGAAGAACAAAATGATTTTTTACACCAAACTTGGTGTAATCACTGTATGGAAGTGGACTTGGGAATGAAGAATCCTAAGGAATTTGAGACGAAAGATCGAGTGTGGATAGAAGGTGATTGTTTGAAATGTGGCCATTCAACCATCACTGAAATAGTGGAAGACGACGAAGAGTAGTTCGTTTGTTAGATGAAAAAAAGCCGCACTATGAAGTGCGGCTTTTTTATATCTAATTCGTCAATGACTACTTATCGGTAGGGTAGTCTCGTTCAGGCTGACCAATATAAAGCTGGCGAGGACGGCCAATTTTATAAGGCCCACTGATCATTTCGTTCCAATGGGAAATCCAGCCAATGGTACGAGACATGGCAAAAATTACCGTGAACATACTGGTTGGAATGCCGATGGCTTTCATGATAATGCCAGAATAAAAATCTACGTTAGGATAAAGCTTACGCTCTACAAAGTATGGATCTTCAAGTGCTATCTGCTCAAGGCGTTTAGCGATTTTTAGTAAAGGGTCATTAGATTGTCCTAATTCTGCCAATACTTGGTCACAGGTTTCGCGCATTACTTTGGCGCGAGGGTCAAAGTTTTTGTAAACACGATGCCCGAACCCCATTAATCTAAATGGATCGTTTTTGTCTTTTGCTTTTGCAATGAATTTATCGATGCTATCAACATCACCGATTTCTTCTAGCATGCTAAGTACGGCTTCGTTGGCGCCGCCATGAGCAGGCCCCCAAAGCGTTGCTATACCAGCTGCAATGCAAGCGAATGGGTTTGCACCTGAAGAACCAGCCAAACGTACAGTCGAAGTCGAAGCGTTTTGTTCATGGTCCGCATGAAGAATGAAAATTTTATCCATCGCTTTAGCAAACACAGGATTGACTGCGTAGTCTTCACAAGGTGTTGCAAACATCATGTACAAAAAGTTTTCTGCATAAGATAGGTCGTTACGTGGGTACATAACAGGTTGATCTTTAGAGTATTTGTAACAAATTGATGCCAATGTCGGCATTTTAGAAATTAAGCGGAAGGCCGCAATTTCACGATGCTTCGGATTATTGATATCCATGTGATCTTGGTAAAAAGCCGATAAAGCGCCAACTAGGCCGCACATGATCGCCATAGGGTGAGCATCGTTTCGGAAACCCTCGATGAACTTGTGCATCGATTGGTTCACCATAGTGTGCTTGCCGACTGTTTTTTCAAACTCTACTTTTTGCTCTTTATCAGGAAGTTCTCCATAAAGTAGCAAATAGCATGTCTCTAGATAGTCTGAATGTTCTGCAAGCTGGGCAATTGGATAGCCTCGATGCAGAAGGATGCCCGCATCACCGTCTATATAGGTAATAGAGGATTCACAAGAGCCGGTAGACATAAACCCTGGGTCGTAGGTGAATACACCGTTAGCACCTAGACTACGAACGTCTATAACGTCTGTGCCTAACGTGCCTGAAAGAACAGGAAGTTCGATAGTTTTATCGATCCCATCCACTGTGAGTAGTGCTTTTTTATCAGCCATTTATGGTCTCCTTCGTATTCTGGTTCGGGGCTAAGAAGTCGTAGTTTGACCCTACCTAACCCAGAAGGTGCGGAAAAAATACTGTTTCTAGGCTATAAAAGTCAATCTTGTTCACTTGCACACTATTTACATTACGGTATGTTATTTTGTAATTATCTGACAAAGTGGCGTGTTAGGGTAAAGTCAAGAGAATGATTTATTTCAATTAAGGTATTGAAATAAAAGAGTTTTGTGTTGTTTTTCGTGGCTGAAATTTATGTAATTTTATACCATTATTGTTTCGGCTTATGGCTACATTCATTTGCTGAATGGTGACCATTGAAAACCTCTTGTCTAGTCTATTTGTCTTAGTATTTTTCGCTGGTCTATAATTGCGCCTCAGACGATTTCATTGATTTGTTAATGCTAATGGATAAAAGAGAGTCGCTTTTAGACATTTGTTTGCAAATCGATGGGATTTTCAAAGCAGGCCTATGACGTGGTTATATTACTCTGATCCAGCAACGAGTGTGGTTACGTATAGACATTGGGTCGTGATTGACCATTCAATCAATAAAGTGGTGTAAAAAGTCGTGAACAAAAAAAGACCAGTCAACCTTGATATTACAACGATATCGATGCCCATCACAGGAATCGTGTCTATTCTTCATCGTATAACAGGAATCATCCTCTTTGTGGGATTGGCTTTCTTGTTTTATGCATTCGATCTTTCTTTGGAGTCTCAAGAGGGGTTTGATCAGGTAGTTAATGCGCTACAGACTAGCTTCCTCGCGAAGTTTATTATCTGGGGTGTCGTTTCTGCGCTGATGTACCATTTTGTGGCAGGTGTGAAACACTTGTTTATGGATTTGGGACACTTTGAAGAGCTGGAAAGTGGGCGTAGTGCTGCTGTCGCAAATCTTGTGATTGCTGCGGTTCTAATCGTGTTAGCAGGAGTGTGGATATGGTAACTCAAGTTACAAGCTTTGGTCGTTCGGGCCTTTACGACTGGATGATGCAGCGAGTTTCTGCTGTTGTATTATCTTTGTACACAGTCTTTCTTATTGGTTACTTGTTGCTTAATCCTGATCTTACATACGATCAGTGGAGTGGGTTATTTGAAGCAACATGGATGCGCATCTTTAGTTTGATGGTGCTTTTGTCTATTGGTATGCACTCTTGGATTGGCTTGTGGTGTGTCTCTACAGACTATATAAAAGCTACTGGTCTTCGTTTCTTCTTTCAATCTCTATGCGGGCTAACAATGTTTGTTTACGTCGTATGGGGTGTTCAGGTTCTTTGGGGGCTATAAATAATGGCAAATATTCGTACTATATCTTTTGATGCCATTGTTATCGGTGGTGGTGGTGCAGGTATGCGCGCCGCACTACAGTTAACAGAGTCAGGTTTGAATACCGCATGTGTTACTAAGGTGTTCCCGACTCGTTCGCACACTGTATCTGCTCAAGGTGGCATTACTTGTGCGATCGCAAGTGATGATCCAAATGATGATTGGCGTTGGCATATGTATGACTCTGTGAAGGGGTCGGATTATATTGGTGATCAAGACGCTATTGAATATATGTGTTCTGTAGGGCCTCAAGCGGTTTTTGAGCTAGAGCATATGGGGTTGCCATTTTCGCGTACAGAGCAAGGACGTATTTATCAGCGTCCATTCGGTGGCCAGTCTAAAGATTTTGGTAAAGGTGGTCAGGCTGCTCGTACTTGTGCTGCAGCAGACAGAACAGGTCATGCGCTTTTACATACACTTTATCAAGGTAACCTTAAAGGTGGCACAACATTCCTTAATGAGTGGTATGCGACGGATTTAGTAAAAAATAACGAAGACGATGTTGTTGGTGTTATTGCGATTTGTATCGAAACTGGCGAAACGGTTTACCTTAAGGCGAAAGCAACGGTTATCGCAACGGGTGGCGCAGGTCGTATTTTCCAATCGACAACCAATGCTCATATCAATACCGGTGACGGTGTCGGCATGGCGTTACGTGCTGGCTACCCAATGCAGGATATGGAAATGTGGCAGTTCCACCCAACTGGTATATACGGTGCGGGTACGCTTGTTACAGAAGGTTGTCGTGGTGAAGGTGGTTACCTGATCAATAAAGACGGCGAACGTTTCATGGAGCGCTATGCGCCAAACGCAAAAGATCTTGCTGGGCGTGATGTTGTTGCTCGTTCTATGGTTCTTGAAATTCTAGAAGGTCGTGGTTGTGGTCCTAAAGGCGATCACGTATTGCTTAAACTAGATCACTTGGGTGAAGAAACGTTGAATCAACGTCTTCCAGGTATCCTTGAGTTGTCTCGTACTTTTGCTCACGTTGATCCTGTGAAAGAGCCAATTCCTGTTATTCCTACTTGTCATTATATGATGGGTGGCATTCCAACGAATATTGGTGGGCAGGCACTTAAGCAAAACGAAGCCGGTGAAGATATGATTATCGGTGGTCTTTATGCTTGTGGTGAAGCCGCTTGTGTATCCGTTCATGGTGCCAATCGCCTAGGCGGTAATTCATTGCTTGATTTGGTTGTATTCGGTCGAGCTGTTGGTCTTCAAGTTAAAAAATCTTTAGATGAAGGTTTTGAATTGCTAGATGCTGACAGTGCAAATGTTGAAAAGGCGATGGTGCGTTTGAATCGTCTAAACAATACGACTAGTGGTGAAAGTGTTGCTGAAGTACGTACTGATCTACAAAGTGTTATGCAGCTTTATTTTGGTGTATTTCGCGACGGTGAGGCTATGCAGAAAGGTTTGGCTCAACTGCAGGAGATTCGTAAGCGTGTTGAAAATTTGCATCTTGAAGATAAGAGTCAAGCTTTCAATACAGCACGTATTGAAGCACTTGAGCTTGAAAACTTATTAGAAGTTGCCGAAGCGACAGCGGTTCCCGCTGAATTCCGTAAAGAAAGTCGCGGTGCTCATGCGCGCAATGACTTTACTGAGCGTGATGACGAAAACTGGTTGAAACATTCCCTGTTCCATCCTGCGGACAAGTCGGTCACTAAGCGTGATGTGAACTTTAAGCCGAAGACAATGGAAGCTTTTCCACCTATGATTCGTTCATACTAAGGAGTAACTCAGTATGTTAGTTAGTATTTATCGCTACAACCCTGAAAAGGACGACGCTCCTTACATGCAGGATTATAATATTGAGTTGCCAGAAGGTAAGGATTTGATGGTGCTTGATGTCTTGAACTTGCTGAAAGCTCAAGATCCTAGTATTTCGTATCGCCGCTCATGCCGTGAAGGTGTGTGTGGTTCTGATGGTATGAATATGTCAGGTAAGAATGGCCTAGCGTGTATTACGCCAGTGTCTGAAGCGCTCAAGAAAGGTAAATTGATACTGCGTCCGCTCCCTGGTTTGCCAGTGGTTCGTGATCTTGTGGTTGATATGGGGCAGTTTTATAAGCAATATGAAAAAATTCGCCCATTCTTGATCAATGATGCACCAGCACCAGCAATTGAGCGCTTGCAAAGCCCTGAAGAGCGTGAAAAGCTTGATGGACTTTATGAATGTATTTTATGCGCTTGTTGTTCAACGGCGTGTCCGTCTTTCTGGTGGAATCCTGATAAGTTTGTTGGCCCGTCTGGCTTGTTACAGGCATACCGCTTCTTAGCGGATAGTCGTGATACGGCAACGCAAGAACGTCTTAGCGATTTAGACGATCCATTTAGTGTCTTTCGTTGTCACGGTATCATGAACTGTGTAAACGTTTGTCCTAAAGGGCTAAACCCAACTAAGGCAATTGGTAATATACGTACTATGCTTTTGCAGAGAGCGACTTAATAATGCTCCTAGTGGTCCTCAACATTGTTTTAGTGTGACCACCAAAAGTCGGCGGCTTGAATATTGATTCAATGCCGCCATTTTTGCATATTCTTATGTAGAGAGTGTAACAAAAAGAATTTAAAATTCGATCTTTACGAGCACGGACGCGCTAAGAAAAGCCACTGACTTTGTGATAATGGATTCAGAATGTTTTATTTATTTAAATAGATTGTTCTTGGTGGCTTAGTATTGAACGTAAAAGGGCGGAAGTAGCTGGAAATAAACAAAAAATCGAGGCTTTAATAGCCTTACGGGCCTGATAAAATGATCGACCTAAATTATAGGTTGATACCGGGACCCCGGTAGCTGGCTCGAACATAAGGGTGATCGAGAATGCACGAAAGTTTAATGGAGTTGCTGTGGAGCACCTCTCATTTTTCAGGTGGAAACTTGGAATATGTTGAAGGGTTGTTTGAAAGCTACCTCGTCGATCCGAACTCTGTGTCGGAAGAATGGCGTAAATGTTTTGATCAATTGCCTCGTATAAGCGAAGCGCAATCAACGGATCTTCCTCATTCCGTGATTCAGGAGCAATTTCTACAGATTGGTAAGAACAAATTTCGCTCTATGCCTGTTTCTTCAGGCCAAGTAGCAAGTTCTGATCATGAGCAGAAACAAATTAATGTTTTGCAGTTGATTAATGCTTATCGCGTTCGTGGGCATCAACATGCAACACTTGATCCGCTTGGATTGCAAAAACGTGAGAAAGTTGCCGATTTAGATATTGGTTATCATCAATTGACAGGCGCAGATTTAGACACAAAGTTTAATGTTGGCTCTTTGTTTTTTAATAAAGAATCGCTAAAGCTAAGTGAAATTATATCTGAACTTGAAAAAACTTATTGCGAAAGCATAGGTTATGAATTTATGCACATTGTTGATACGCAAGAAAAAGCGTGGCTTCAACAGCGTGTCGAATCTGTTCGTTCTCATCCAGAATATTCTCAAGAAACCCGTGAAAGCCTACTTGAGCGTTTAACTGCAGCGGAAGGGCTAGAGAAGTATCTTGCTAGTCGTTATCCAGGAGCAAAACGTTTTGGCCTTGAAGGTGCTGAGAGTTTGATTCCTATGGTGAATGAGCTGATCCAGCGTTCTGGTGCACTGGGTGCAAAAGAAGTTGTTATTGGTATGGCTCACCGTGGTCGTCTAAATGTATTGGTAAATACGCTAGGCAAAAACCCGAAAGATTTATTTGATGAGTTTGAAGGTAAGAAGCTTGTTAATACGTCTGGTGATGTTAAATACCACCAAGGTTTCTCTTCAAATGTGATAACAGCGGGGGGAGAGGTTCATATCGCGTTATCATTTAACCCATCGCATTTGGAAATCGTTTCGCCAGTTGTTGAAGGTTCAGTTCGTGCCCGTCAAGATCGTCGTAAAGACACGTCGGGTAAAACGGTTGTTCCTATCTCAATCCATGGTGATGCGGCTTTTGCTGGTCAAGGTGTGGTTATGGAGACATTCCAGATGTCCCAAACCCGCGCCTACCGTACTGGCGGAACCGTGCATATTGTCATTAACAATCAGGTTGGTTTTACGACTAACCGCCAAGAAGATTCACGCTCTACTGAATACGCAACTGATGTTGCTAAAATCATTCAAGCGCCTATTTTCCATGTTAATGGTGATGACCCAGAAGCTGTCTTGTTTGTTACCCAGCTAGCGTTAGATTATCGTTACGAATTTGGCCGTGATGTTGTGATTGATATGGTTTGTTACCGTCGTCGTGGACATAACGAAACAGACGAGCCTTCTGGTACACAGCCGTTGATGTACAGTGTCATTAGCAAACTAAAAACCACACGTACTCTTTATTCAGAGCGTTTGGTTGCTGAGTCTGTAGTGACGCAAGAAAAATCGGACCAAATGGTTAGTGAGAACCGAGAAGATCTAGACAATGCTCGTCATGTAGCCAAAAGTCTGGTTCTTAAATCTCAGACTGGCTCATTTGTTGATTGGAAGCCATACATTGGTGTTGAATGGACCGATGCTGGAGACACGACATATCCATTGTCTCAACTACAGAATATCGCTAAGAAATTAACAAGTGTGCCTGATGGTGTGGTTGTTCAGCGCCAAGTTCAGAAGATTTATCAAGATCGGGATAAAATGACAGCCGGAGCGCTGCCTCTCAACTGGGGTTACGCGGAAATATTGGCTTTTGCAACTTTGCTTGAGCAGGGCTACCCGATCCGTATTACTGGTCAGGATTCTGGTCGTGGTACGTTCTCACATCGACATGCTGTGATCCACAGTCAAAAAGATGGAAGTACTTATATTCCTTTGAAACATTTGTCTGAGGACCAGCCTACGTTGGATCTGTATGACTCTTACCTTTCAGAAGAAGCGGTATTGGCATTCGAATATGGCTATGCAAGCACGTCGCCTAAAGGTTTGGTTATTTGGGAAGCGCAGTTTGGTGACTTTGCCAACGGTGCACAAGTTGTAATTGACCAATTTATCACCAGTGGTGAGCATAAATGGGGTCGCCTATGTGGTTTGACCATGTTGTTACCGCACGGTTATGAAGGTCAAGGTCCTGAGCATTCATCAGCACGACTAGAGCGTTTTTTGCAACTTTGTGCTGAATATAATATTCAGGTTTGTGTACCGACTACGCCGTCACAAATTTTCCATATTATTCGTCGGCAAGCGATTCGTCCAATGCGCCGTCCGCTTATCATCATGTCTCCTAAGAGTTTGTTGCGCCATAAACAAGCTATTTCGACACTAGAAGACTTGGCGGAAGGAAGTTTTAAAACGGTCCTACCAGAATCGTCTGAAACTGTTACGGCGGATAGCGTGAAACGCATAGTCCTTTGTAGCGGTAAAGTGTATTTCGACTTAATTAATCGTCGTGAAGAGCTGCAAAAAGATGATGTTGCTGTGATTCGTTTGGAGCAATTGTACCCGTTCCCATACACAGACCTTGAGTCTGAGTTAGAGCAGTATAAAAATGTTGAGAGTTTGGTTTGGTGTCAAGAAGAGCCGAAAAACCAAGGTGCTTGGCATGCCAATCGTCACCGCATGAATCGAGTATTGGAAAAACTGTATCCAGAATTGAAAATCCGCTTTGCAGGTCGAATTTCGTCTGCTGCTCCAGCGGCTGGTTACATGTCTATCCATGTTGAAGAACAAGAAGCACTGGTCAACGACGCACTAGTTGGTTAGTACCATAGCCTGTCAAAGAGATAAGGGTATAAAATGAGCATTGAAATTAAAGCACCTATTTTTCCAGAATCTGTAGCCGACGGTACCGTTGCTACTTGGTACAAACAGCCAGGTGAAGCCTGTGCGCGTGATGAGCACATTGTAGACATCGAGACAGATAAGGTTGTCTTAGAAGTTGTTGCACCAGCTGATGGTGTGCTTAAAGAAGTATTGAAAGCAGAAGGCGATATCGTTCTTAGTAACGAAGTAATGGCCATTTTTGAATCTGGTGCAGCGGCATCCGCAGCGCCAGCTGAAAAATCGGCACCCGCACCAGCTGCCCCTGTTAAGTCGGCTGCTCCTGCAGCTTCTGCGAAAGAAACGGTGCAAATTAAAGCACCAACTTTTCCTGAATCTGTCGCTGACGGTACCGTTGCCACATGGCATAAACAGCCAGGTGAGGCGTGTTCACGCGATGAGCACATTGTTGATATTGAAACAGACAAAGTAGTTTTAGAAGTCGTTGCTCCTGCTGATGGTGTGATCGGTGATATTCTTAAAGCCGAAGGCGAAACTATTTTGAGCGATGAGGTACTGGCTAACTTCCTAGTCGGTGCAACTGGCGCAGCGGCTCCAGTTGCCGAGGCGGCACCTGTCGCAGCTGACAATGATGAAGATGGTATTGCTGGTCCTGCTGCTCGTAAAGCATTAGCTGAAGCTGGCCTAACGGCTGCTCAAGTTAAGGGCACTGGTAAAGGTGGTCGTATCACAAAAGAAGATGTTGACGCTGCCGTGAAAACAAAAGCATCGACTCCAGCAGCACCAGTGGCTAAATCTGCAGCTCCAGCTGCAGCAGCAACTGTGCCAGCATTAGGTGCCGATGGTCGTATCGAAAAACGTGTTCCAATGACTCGCTTGCGTGCAACTATTGCAAAACGTCTTGTTGAAGCTCAGCAAACAGCAGCCTTATTGACGACTTATAACGAAGTTAATATGGGTCCAATCATGGAGCTTCGTAAGAAATACAAAGAAGAGTTCATCAAGGCTCATAACGGCACTAAGCTTGGCTTTATGTCTTTCTTTGTTAAAGCAGCAACAGAAGCGCTTAAACGTTTTCCTGCTGTGAATGCTTCTATCGATGGCAATGACATGGTTTACCATGGCTACCAAGATATCGGTGTTGCTGTATCAACAAGCCGTGGTTTGATGGTGCCTGTATTGCGTAATACAGAAGCAATGGGCTTGGCTGATATTGAATCTAATATCATGGATTTTGCACTTCGTGGCCGTGATGGCAAGTTGGGCATGGATGATATGCAAGGTGGTACTTTCACCATTACTAATGGTGGTACGTTTGGTTCTTTGATGTCTACGCCAATTATCAACCCACCTCAAACAGCTATCTTGGGTATGCACAAAATCCAAGATCGTCCAATGGCTGTAAATGGTCAGGTTGTTATCCAGCCAATGATGTACTTAGCGTTGTCTTACGATCACCGTATGATCGATGGTAAAGAAGCGGTACAGTTCTTAGTAACAATTAAAGATTTGCTAGAAGATCCTGCTCGTTTGTTGCTTGAGATCTAAGCGTTTAAAAACTAAGTACTTGAATTTAAGCATTCGTACTAACGTTAGAGTATGAATTGATTCTGCAGCAGCGCCCACAAAGCGCTGCTCGGTAAGACTGAAATAAATGGAACCTCTTATGTCTAATAAATTTGATGTTGTTGTAATTGGTGGCGGCCCTGGAGGCTATGTTGCTGCAATTCGAGCTGCTCAGCTGGGTCTGAAAGCGGCATGTATTGAAAAATGGTTGGACAAAGAAAATAAGCCTCGCCTAGGCGGCACTTGTTTGAACGTTGGTTGTATTCCTTCTAAAGCATTGTTGGATTCTTCGCAAAAATATCATGATGCGAAAGAGTCTTACGGCGTACACGGTATCAGCGTGAGCGATGTTGCTATGGACGTTGATGCAATGGTTGATCGTAAAGACAAAATTGTTAATCAATTGACCAGCGGTATTACCGGTCTTTTCAAAGCAAACGGCGTAACTAGCTTTGAAGGTTTTGGTAAGGTTCTAGCAAACAAGAAAGTAGAGCTAACAGCGCACGATGGCACCGTTACCGTAATTGATGCTGAAAATGTTATTTTGGCAACTGGTTCGATCCCTGTAAACATCCCACCAGCACCACGCACAGGTGACATCATCGTTGATAACGAAGGTGCATTGGATTTCCGTGCCATACCTAAACGTTTAGGCGTAATTGGCGCAGGTGTTATCGGTTTAGAGTTGGGTTCTGTATGGGCTCGTCTTGGTTCTGAAGTGGTTGTATTGGAAGCACAGGATTCTTTCCTAAGTGTCTGTGATCAAGACCTAGCGAAAGAAGCGGCCAAGATCTTTAAAAAGCAAAATCTTGATATTCGTTTGGGTGCTCGCGTTACGGGTAGCCAAATCAATGGTGAAGAAGTCGAAGTGACTTACCTTGATGTGAAAGGCGAAGAGCAAAAACAAACATTCGATAAATTGATTGTTGCGGTTGGTCGTAAGCCCTTCACTGAAGGTTGTTTCTCTGATGATTCAGGTGTCAAATTAGACGAACGTGGTTTTGTTTTCGTTGACGAGCAGTGCCGTACTTCTGTGCCAGGTGTGTTCGCGATTGGTGACATCGTACGTGGACCAATGCTTGCGCACAAAGCATCTGAAGAAGGTGTTATGGTAGCGGATATTATTGCTGGCCATAAAGCGCAGATGAACTATGACTGCATCCCTTCTGTTATTTATACTCACCCAGAGCTTGCTTGGGTTGGTAAAAATGAGCAAGAACTGAAAGCAGAAGGCGTTAAATACAAAGTGGGTAAATTCCCATTCGCAGCGTCTGGCCGTGCTATGGCAGCAAATGACACAGATGGTTTTGTTAAAATGATTGCTTGTGAAGAAACAGATCGCATTTTAGGTTGCCATATTATTGGTGGTCATGCGGCTGATTTGATCGCACAAGCGGTGATTGCTATGGAGTTCGGCTCTACAGCGGAAGACATCGCTTTGACTGTATTCGCTCACCCAACAGTAAGTGAAGCAGTGCATGAAGCGGCGTTGGCGGTTAATGGTCATGCTATCCATATGGCTAACCGTAAAAAACGTTAATAAAAATTGGATTTGCCGGTCTACGAACCGGCAATGTCTGTCTTAGCGGGCAGAGCTTATGTCAATCATTCAGATGAGCGGAAGAATCAAATGAACTTACATGAATATCAGGCTAAACAGCTTTTTGCTGAATACGGTCTGCCAGTATCTACAGGGTACGCAGTAGACACGCCGGAAGCGGCAGTTGAAGCAGCGAAGAAAATTGGTGGTGACAAATGGGTGGTTAAAGCTCAGGTTCACGCTGGCGGTCGCGGTAAAGCAGGTGGTGTGAAGCTTGTTGATTCTTATGAAGAAATTGCAGCATTCACAAAGCACTGGTTAGGTAAAAACCTAGTTACATACCAAACAGATGAAAATGGTCAGCCAGTAGCTAAGATTCTTGTTGAATCTTGCACTGACATTGCCAATGAATTGTACCTTGGTGCAGTAGTTGACCGTTCTACTCGTCGTGTTGTTTTCATGGCGTCTACTGAAGGTGGTGTTGAAATTGAGAAAGTAGCTGAGGAAACTCCTGAGCTTATCCACAAAGCGATCATTGATCCTTTGGTTGGCGCTCAACCTTACCAAGCTCGTGAATTGGCATTTAAATTGGGTCTTAACCCAACGCAAATCAAACAGTTCACTAAGATCTTTCTTGGTCTGTCACAAATGTTCCACGACTACGATTTTGCATTGTTAGAAATCAACCCTCTTGTTATTACTAACGAAGGTGACCTTCATTGCCTAGATGGTAAAATTGGCATCGACAGCAATGCGATTTACCGTCAGAAGAAAATGCAAGAGTTCCACGATCCATCTCAAGAAGATGAGCGTGAAGCACATGCAGCACAGTGGGAACTTAACTACGTTGCACTAGATGGAAACGTTGGCTGCATGGTTAACGGTGCTGGCCTAGCAATGGGCACAATGGACATCGTAAACCTACACGGTGGCAAACCTGCTAACTTCCTAGACGTAGGCGGCGGCGCGACAAAAGAGCGTGTTGCTGAAGCATTCAAAATCATCCTTTCTGACAGCAATGTTAAAGCGGTATTGGTTAACATCTTTGGTGGCATCGTTCGTTGTGACATGATCGCTGAAGGTATTATCGGTGCGGTTGAGCAAGTCGGTGTTACCGTACCTGTTGTTGTGCGTTTAGAAGGTACGAATGCGGATCTTGGTCGTGAAGTACTAGCAAAATCTGATCTTGATATCATCGCGGCTACAAGTCTAAAAGATGCAGCTATTCAAGTTGTTAAAGCTGCGGAGGGCAAATAATGTCTATCTTAATTAATAAAGATACTAAAGTTATCTGCCAGGGTTTCACTGGCGGACAGGGTACTTTCCATTCCGAGCAAGCGATTGCATACGGAACAAAAATGGTCGGTGGTGTTACACCTGGTAAAGGTGGTCAAACTCACCTAGGCCTACCTGTTTTCAATACAGTAAAAGAAGCGGTTGAAGCAACGGGCGCTGAAGCGACTGTTATCTACGTACCAGCGCCTTTCTGTAAGGATTCTATTCTTGAAGCAGCAAATTCAGGAATCAAACTCATCGTTTGTATTACTGAAGGCATCCCTACTTTGGATATGCTTGACTGTAAAGTTGCGTGTGATTCTTTAGGTGTTCGTTTGATCGGCCCTAACTGTCCAGGTGTTATCACTCCTGGCGAATGTAAAATCGGCATCATGCCTGGTCATATCCATATGCCAGGTAAAGTCGGTATTGTATCTCGCTCTGGTACCTTGACTTATGAAGCGGTTAAGCAAACGACTGACGCTGGTTTCGGTCAATCTACTTGTGTTGGTATCGGTGGTGATCCAATCCCAGGCACTAACTTCATCGACGTCTTGGAAATGTTCCAAAACGATCCACAGACTGAAGCGATTGTTATGATCGGTGAAATCGGTGGTACTGCTGAAGAAGAAGCGGCGGCTTACATCAAAGCAAACGTGACTAAGCCTGTTGTTTCTTACATTGCTGGTGTTACTGCACCTGCTGGTAAGCGTATGGGTCATGCTGGCGCGATCATCTCTGGCGGTAAAGGTACAGCAGATGAAAAATTTGCAGCGTTAGAAGATGCGGGTGTGAAAACAGTACGTTCTTTAGCTGATATCGGTGCTGGCCTTAAAGAAATTACTGGCTGGTAAGCGAATATTCTTTAGTGCTTTTTAAGGTACAATAGATGATAAAATCCCTGCCTTAGGTGGGGATTTTTTTTGCCCTTATGGAATGAGAAATGACGTGTCCTTTTTGCTTAGCTGATAATGGTTGTGCACTTGATGACAATAAGGTTTGCTGGTGTTTTCAGCTTGTTGTTCCGGACGATATGCTTGCCCTTATTCCTTCACGGCAGAAAGATCTTGTTTGTGTTTGTCGGCAATGTATCGATTTTTATCGAGCAGACAAACGTGGTTTTTTAGAAGCCTTTGAATTTGATTAGTATTGGTTTATTACAATCTACTTATTATTTGCAGTGACTAGATTGTTGTTTTTTCCTAGGTCATTAAAAACTATAAAAAAGGAGTTACAGAGTGAGCATTGAGTCCAAAAAAGCAGGCTATGATATTACCGTGATTGGTGCAGGCATCGTGGGTTTGTCGACTGCTTGGCAGCTGCTGCAACGTTACCCCACGTACCGTATTTTGCTCATTGAGAAAGAAATGGAAGTAGGAACGCACCAAACAGGTCATAACTCTGGTGTCATTCATGCGGGTGTGTATTATGCACCGGGCAGTTTGAAGGCGGACTTTTGCCAAAGAGGAGCGAAAGCAACCAAAGCGTTTTGTCTTCAGCACGATATAGAATTTGATGAGTGTGGCAAATTGTTAGTAGCGACCAATGCGCTTGAACATGAACGCATGGAAGCTTTATATCTGCGTTGCCAAGAAAATAACTTAGAAGTTCATAAACTGGATCAAGCGCAACTAAAAGCGCGCGAGCCGAATATTAAAGGCGTATCAGCCTTGTTCGTCCCTTCTACAGGGATAGTGAACTATCGAAAAATTTGCCAGAAACTTGCTGAGCTGTTTACTAAAGCAGGAGGAGAGCTGCGTTTAAGCAGTCAGGTAGTGAACTTAGAAGAGACCCATGAACGTGTTGCTATCACGCTGAACAACGATGTTGTCCATACCTCCTATCTGGTGAGTTGTGGTGGGTTGATGGCAGATCGACTGACTAAAATGCTCAATATACCAACAAATTTTCAGATTATTCCATTCCGTGGTGAGTATTATCAATTACCTGCGAAACACAATCAGATTGTCAGTCATTTAATCTATCCAATACCCGATCCTGATTTACCATTCTTAGGGGTTCATCTTACCCGTATGATTGACGGTTCTGTCACGGTCGGACCAAACGCCGTACAAGGTTGGAAGCGCGAAGGTTATGGCAGAATTAACGTCAATATGCGAGACATCTTCGACATGGTGCGTTTCCCCGGTTTTTGGAAGCTGTTGATGAATCATTGGCGAACCGGTTTGGTAGAAACCAAAAACTCTTGGTACAAACCAGGCTATTTAGCGCAAGTGCAAAAGTACTGCGATCACATAGCGTTGGAAGATTTACAGTCTTATCCGGCTGGTATTCGCGCTCAAGCCGTGATGAATGATGGTAGTTTGGTACACGACTTTCTATTTGCTCATAGTCCAAGAACGTTGCATGTGTGCAATGCGCCTTCACCAGCGGCCACCAGTGCATTTCCAATAGGCGCTTATATCATCGACAAACTGGATGAGCAAATAACGTTTGTTTAGTTTGAAAGCATTGTGGAACAAAGATGCCTTGGTATGTGCTCTTTAGTTGTTTCGATATAGAGTAGTGCTGAGACCAAGACAGATAAGGACAAAATATGATTAATTTTAAGCAAAACCTAAGATTTACTTATATTACGCGAGGTATTGCCGCAGCACTGCTCATTACCCAAGTGACAGCGTGTGGTACCTTACTTTATCCTGAGCGTCGCGGCCAAACGAATGGTCAGATTGATATTGGTGTAGCGGCACTCGACGCAATTGGTCTGTTGTTTTTCTTTGTTCCTGGTGTGGTGGCCTTTGGCGTGGACTTTATTACTGGCGCTATTTATTTACCAGGCGGTGGTATGGCAAGTCTGACAGAAGATGAGCTAAATTCGATTAAGAATGGTCCAGATTCCATGGACGTTGAAAAATTTATAACAGTGATGGCACAACGTAGTGATATTCTACTGCCCAAAGATACCTATTCCGATCAGCTGACGGTGAGGGCTATGTCGTCTACCCAGTCTTTAAAAGTAGCGATGGGGTTGTCTAACGAACAATTTTCTTTTGCGCAAACGTATTAAGTTAGGGTTGGGTCTTTAGATTTAAAGACCCAACGTAGTCAGTTAAACACACAAATAGACTATACATAGCATCGATGCTATGTATTTTTTAGAATCGTGTTGTGTGATGTTGTGACCAAAGTTTAGGCTATCACCTATGTCTTCCATGTGAATGTACTTCCTCTTATTCTGTTCGCCATGATATTGATAGTGGCTCTTTTTCACCCTAATTCGACTCAAAACACATGGTTAAAATGCCGGAAGGTATCAGTATATAAGTTAATCTGAGTGGGGGATTGGACTTCCCAGATTTAATGGATATGGTGTTGTAGCTGGTAAGATTGAATCCATGTTGTCAATTTATCAGCAGGTATAGGTTTAGCAATATAATACCCTTGGCCACGTAAACAGCCTATATCAATGAGAGCTTGCTCGTGTTCTCGTGATTCAACCCCTTCCGCTATTAGGTTGTAGTTGAACGCCTTACTTAGTTCGACGATGCATACAACGATGGATCGATCTTCTTGGTTGGATAAAAGGTTTTGTACAAAACTCTGATCAATTTTTAGTGTATTTAGTGGTAGTTGCTTCAAATAACTAAGTGAAGCATAACCGGTTCCAAAGTCGTCCAATGCGATTTGAACGCCTAATTTACAGCAGGCCTTCACAACATCTACAGCGTTTCGTATATCAGACAGTGAAACGGTCTCTAACACTTCAAGTTCCAATAATTTTGGGTTGATATTGGGTGAATTCTGCAAGAGTTGCTCCAGACGTTTAACAAAACCTTTGCTGAGTAGGTGAGCAGGGGCAATGTTGACACTGATAACTAAGTCATTTATTTGCCATATTGCGTGCTGACGCAGCGCTTCTTGAAGTACCCATTCTCCAATTAATATCCCTGTAGTTGGATGCTCTAACACTTCACTAAATTCACATGGGTGAAGGAATCCCATTGTTGGGTGATTCCAGCGGATAAGAGCTTCGACACCGAGTAAAGTATGATGCACCATATCTACCTGAGGTTGGAAGTGAAGTTCAAACTCATGGCGAGCAATACCGCGTTCAGCGGCTTGGAGCATGGCTCTTTGTTGATATTGACGACGTTCTTCTTCAGGGTCAAAAAAAAGAATATTGTTGTTCCCCATATTCTTTGCTTGATACATGGTTTGATCAGCTCGTCGTAAAATGGTGTCTGCGTCTAAACTATCGTTCGAAACCAACGCGACTCCAATGCTTGCCGACACTTGAACTTGACATTCAAACTCTGCCAATTCAATCGGGGTGTTCACCAAACTGATCAGTCGATTGAGAAAACCGTCGCATTCTTCTTGACTGCTGACGTCTTGTAATAATAAGACAAACTCATCACCACCGATTCTAGCGAGCGTGTCGTTTTTACGAATAATTTGTTTAAGTCTGTTTGCAATGGTCACCAGTACATAATCACCTGAATCATGACCATAATTATCATTAATAGGTTTAAAGTTATCTAAATCAAGAAATGCAACAGCGGCTGAATCTCTGTTGACTACAATATGTTGCAAGTTTTGCAGCAGTAAAGTGCGGCTGGCTAATCCTGTTAAGTTGTCGTAATGCGCCATATCATGGAGTTTTTTTTCTAACTCTGCTTTATGAATGGAACTAATGATGGCATGAATGAGTTGTGGGCTTTGTAACTGGCTTTTAAGTAAATAGTCGCTAGCACCAAGTCGCATCGCTTCGGCAGCGACTTCTTCGTCACCTAACCCTGTCACCATTATAACTGCGCAGGAACTTTCCATAACTGTGCGTATAGTGTTGAGAAGCGTGAGTCCAGAGCTAAGCCCCAATCGATAGTCTATAATGACGCAATCGTAATCGTCGTTGTCTAGAAACGTCATCGAGTCTTCCACAGAAGATGCTTCCGAAATATCAATATCTATATCAGATTTAGACAACATCCTGCGCAGACGTTCGCGATCAACATCGTCGTCGTCAACGATGAGTAATTTTAAGGCATGTGCTACTTCGGCCTCTAATACTTCCATGACGTCTCCAGGCTTAACTATTTGGCTCAACCGCATTTCTATAGGCGTCCATTAGGACAGCTAGTTTTGCAAACTGTGGTCCTACTGCCGATTTGACCATATAGCCAGCAACATTATTGTCATAAGCTCGTGAACGATCGCTGTCATCATTTGACGTTGTAAGAATGAAAATAATCGTATCTTGCAAGCTTGAATCGTCACGTACATACTCTAAAAATTCAAAGCCATTCATAACTGGCATGTTTAAATCTAATAAAACCAAGTAGGGAGAGGTTAAAGTTCTATTTGGGTGTTTGTTTTCGAGTATTTCAATGGCTATCTTGCCGTGTTCTGCGTAAACAAGGTTTATATCGGGCGCTACTTTTCTTAGACTGCGAGTAATGGATTCCGCTGCGACATCGTCATCTTCAACGATGAGTACGCTTAACTCTTTAATCATGAGTATCCTTCCTTAAAAATCGAGGCCACCATACATGAAATGTCACCCCTCTTTGATGCGTATTGGATTCAACACTGATGCGTCCGCCATGCGTTTCGACTAAACGACGGCTGACAGATAAACCAATTCCCGTACCGCTGCGCTCATTGGACGTCACCGTTTGGAATAAACGAAAAATTCGTGCAAAAGCGGCTTCGGGAATACCGGGGCCATCATCACAAATAGTAAAGTGGCAGAGGTTGTTTTCAGCCACACAGCCAATCGCTATTGAGCCAGTATCTTTATCATGATGCTTAATGGCATTGCTGATGAGATTGCGCATGACCGTTTCTAGGGGGGTCCATACCGATGTGAAGTGCTCTAACTGGATGTCTCGCGTTACAGTGACACCATGTGGTATTTCTAATAATTCGAATATATTTTCGAGTAGCGCATTTACATTAATGTCTTGCGTATTGGACTCTATTTTTCCTGCTCGCGCATAGGTCAATAAATTGTCGATAAGATTTTCCATTCGTTGAATACGAACATCAATGCGATTAATGTTGTGTATAACATGTGGTAGTGTCTCAGAATCGATATCCTCCTTAACCCATTCTAATAAATCAGCAATACCTCGCAATGGTGAGCGTAAATCATGAGAGGCAACATAGGTGAATTCTTCTAAATTCGTGTTGGTTTCGCGTAATTCTTGTTCCATTCGTTTACGTTGAGTAATGTCTAATAAAGAAACAAGCACTAATTCATTATTTTCTTCATCTTCAAAAGGGCTTAACCCTATTTCCACAGGAAACTCGCGGCCATCCTTATGCAGGGCGGTCAGGTCTCGGCCTACGCCCATCATTCTAGGTGTTGGGTTTTGGTGAAAAGAATTGCGTAAATGATCATGGTGCTTGCGATACCGCTGAGGCAAAAGCATATCCATTGATTGATTTATCAACTCTTCTGAGGTGTAGCCGAAAGACTCACAAAGCACATCATTCGTTAAGCGAATAAGACCACCAGAATCGATCACTAATACGCCGTGAGGGGCATTTTGTATTGAACGCTGGAACATGTTGCTAGCACGTTGCCTTGTTGTTAGGTCGATTAAAGTTGCTAACACAAAGGTATTTTCATCTTGCTGTATTGGGTTTAAGCCAATTTCTATAGGAATATGGCCACCATTTTTCTTGCGAGCGAAGAGCGCTTGACCCACTCCCATTTGGCGTTTACGAGGCTGATTAAAATATTGCATCATGAGTTTTTTGTGATTGGCTTGAAACTCTAAGGGCAGCAAAAAATCAATATCCGATCCGAGAAGCTCTTTTGGTGAGTAGCCCAATATGTCAGAAAGTGTGTCATTGACGAACAGAATTTGTGCATCAGTATTGACGACCATGGCACCCATAGGCAGACAGGACACCAATTGTTGTAAAAAGGTGTCTTCTGCCAACACCTTGTCATTTATCGATGTAGTATTAACGGCTTCTTTATGATCCATCATGTATTCCATTTGTAAATAAATCACTGTGTCTATATATGGATAGACTAGGAACGAAGAAACATCAATTAACCGATCGATTAATTATGTTTAAAAAAGTATTTATTACAATACGATGGCATGAATAATGACGGGTAAAAAGTGTGTGGGAAGGGCCTTCTGTCGTCTTAACCTAACAAGAAGGCCTCTTGGGTATTTGTCTAAAACTGTGTTTAATCGAAGGTCAGTCTTTGTGTTTTAAGCAAAGCACTGCTGCTGGTGTTAATTAACGTGCCTTTCTTACTTTCGATAAGGAAGACTTCGAGGTTTTCCTCTTTGGCAATTTTAGCGCCTTCCACAGGACCAAGACACAACATCGCTGTTGCCCATGCATCGCTGACTCTAGGGTCGGTTCCAAACACAGACGCTGATACAAGGTTATGAGTAATGGGCTTTCCTGTACTTGGGTTTATGATGTGTGAATACTCTACACCGTTGTCATCAAAATAGCGGTTATATGTACCGGATGTGTCCAGTGTCACGCCATTTTGGTCGACAACCGTCATGACTTGATAGACTTTTGGAGTACCGTCAGCCGAAGGGATTGGACTTTGAATGGCCACTCGCCATTTGTCGCCATCAGGTTTGTGTCCTTTAATCTTCATGTCGCCACCAAATTGCACCATGTAGTTATCGTAGCCTTTGGCTTCCAGTACATCGCTTAACTTGCTAATGGTGTAGCCTTCACCCATAGAGGAAAAATCAAGCTGTAAAAAAGGGCGAGTTTTGCGTACACGCAGATTCTCTTCGTCTATTTCTATTTTATCGATTCCCAACTCTGATTTGAGTGCGGTTAGTTCTTCTGGTGTTGGTACATGAAGTTTGTCTGTTTTAAAACCCCATAAATCGAACAAAGGCCCAATGGTAGGATCGTAACAACCTTCCGATTTTGCATGTATTTCTTGGGCTATTTTAACCAAATCAACAAAGTCTTGAGAAGTTGGTTGCCAAGCCACAGAAAGGCTACGGTTAAATTCGGAGATGAAGGAATCAGACCGGTAAGTGGAAAGTTCTTTATCAATCTGAGCAAGCGTTGCATTAAACTCCGACTGAACTTCGGTCGCGGACGTTGCATCTTCCGTCCAAAATAGAATCTGGTAGGTTGTGCCTTGAGCGTAACCTTCAACGCTTTCAAGTTTGGGTGGCTCACTACATCCGACTAAAAAAACCATCATTAGTAGAGCGCCAATGCTCGCCACCTTGGTTGCTTTAACACCAGATTTGATCGAAGTAGACATGTGATTTAAGCCTTATGGACAGTGAATTTAGCAAGTCTACCAGCAGGCTATGATCAACTCTATCGAACCGTTTATTATCCACATTAATGTGCATTTTATTTACTTTTTTACTTCGCAAGTTCAAGCGTCACTGTCACTCGATATTTTTTTTACATTAAAGTGCTGGCAAAAGACCGCTTCTTACTGCACCGGGTGATATCCCCGTTGTTCGTTTAAATGCTCTACTGAAGGAAGCGGCTGAACTATAGCCAAGTCGATCGGCGATGTCGTCAAGTGACAGATTATCTCGGCTGATCCATTGGCTTGCCAGTCGCATGCGCAGGTTACCCAGATATTGCTGTGGTGTGGAATGGGTTAACTCGGTAAATCGTTCAGCAAAGACAGATCGTGATACTCCCATTTCGGAGGCCATATCTGCCACAGACCATTGTCGCCCTGGATCATGATGCAGGGCAGATAAAACCTGAGCCAGTTTTGGGTCGCGCATTGCTTCAACCCAACCGCACACGTTGCACCCGATTTCTACCCAGCGACGTAAAATGGCCGCTGCCACCACATCGGCAAGTCGCGTCAAGATCACGCTATATCCTGGTCGCTTGGCCTTCAACTCTTTGGTCATTACATCAAGGATGGCAGGAATTTGCGGGTCATAATCGGGTACCGTTTCAATATGCATTACTTCTGGCTTTAAATGTGCCAATGGATGAAGCCAGCCCAAATCGAATTCCATGGCGCAACTGAAAATAAAATTGTTTTTTGATTGGCATATTTTAGTGTCACAAGCGCTGATTTCCGACGTGGCATCACATAATTGCACCTTTTCAAAGGCATCAATGCTGACCAGTGGCACACCGTCTTCGCTATAAATATCATGAGTACCTGCGCAAGGCATCAATACTGCATCACCGCATGCAAGCTGGTGCACCGTTCCACTTCGGGTTCGCAGCAATACTGAACCTTGTCCGATGAAGTGAAAGTACGCCAACCTTTTATCCGATTCTTCTCCAAATTTCAGACCGAATGGTGCGGAAATTTCGACTCGTCTGTACTCAAGGCCTTTAAGGCGCACGCCAGACAAAAGCTCGTTCATCATGTCGTGTCGAGTTTCATTAGTTGAGTTGTTTGACAGGGAAGGTTGCATGGCGCTCCGGACGATATGGTATGAATTTAAGATATATTGGTATATATCGTCCGGCCTGTCCATATTATTCTGTATGCAGTGTACAAACCTTCATTTTAAGAGGAATTTTGATGTCAAATACAATAAATGGGACTCCGGTGTTGGTACAAAATGTACCCGCTTGGGGGGCAGTGATAGCGATGACGTTAGGTGTTTTCGGGTTGGTTACGGCAGAGTTTCTGCCGGCCAGCCTTTTAACGCCAATGGCTTCCGATCTTTCAATTACCGAAGGTATGGCCGGGCAAGCGGTTTCGGCTACTGCTATTTTTGCGGTGATTGCCAGTCTTTTAATAGCCACCGTTACCCGCAGGATTGATCGTCGTTATGTTTTGCTGGGATTTTCGATGCTGTTAACCATCTCGAATGTTCTTGTCGCCCTTGCACCGAATTTTGTTTTGCTGATGACAGGGCGCGTACTACTCGGAATTGCCCTTGGTGGCTTCTGGACTATGGCGGCAGCCACCGTTATGCGTCTGGTACCTGACAAAAGTATTCCACGTGCGCTGGCTATTTTGTTTAGTGGTGTTTCGGCAGCGACCATTTTTGCCGCACCGCTAGGCAGCTATCTTGGCGGCATTATTGGCTGGCGTAATGTTTTTCTGCTGGCATCCTTGCTTGGCGTTTTAGCTCTTGTGGTTCAGTTTGCTACTTTGCCAAGAATGCCGCCGCGGGGGCGAGCGACATTACGTACCCTGATTGCGGTGATGAATCGCCCTCGAATGAAGTTCGGTTTGTTTGCGCTAGTGCTGATTTTTACAGGTCATTTTGCTTTATTCACCTATGTCCGACCTTTCCTTGAAAGCGTTACTGGAGTAGCAACCGCTGGTGTTTCGGGTATTCTACTGGGTTTTGGTGTTGCTAATTTTATCGGTACTTACATTGCAGGGGCTTTGATTGCACGGTCGCTACGCCTGACGTTGACCATTATGCCGTTGATTATTGGTTTGGCTGGTATCGGGATGGTCAGTATTCAAGGTGCGGTTGCGCCAACGGCTGTATTAGTGGCTATCTGGGGAATGGCATTTGGTGGGGTTCCGGTTGCTTGGTCAACTTGGATTACACGTAGTGTCCCTGACGAAGCTGAAAGTGGTGGTGGGCTTCTGGTCGCCGCTATTCAGATTGGTATCGCGGCGGGGGCCGCGGCGGGTGGTTTTGTTTTTGATGTCAGTGGTGCACTTGGTGTTTTCACTATCTCCGCCCTGATACTTCTGGCCTCTGCTTTCATCGTTACGCTGGGCCTGCGGATCTCGCCTGTGGAAATAAAATAGTGTAAATATCGTTCATTTCTAATATCTCACCCTCGGTTGTCTCACGATTACCGAGGGATTTGTATTGTCCCTAAACTGTCCCTCTTTGCCTTCTTGCATTAAAATCAGTTTATCAATAATCGCAAACCGAGTGATGTCATAAGTAAGCCAGTGACGCGTTCGATCCATATTTTAAAGACCAACACTTTCTTTTGAATTCTCGCTGACGTGAGTAAACAAGCAACTAAAGCAAACCAAACAAAATGCGCTAAAGCAATATAAGCACCATAGCTAAGCTCCATCAGCAAAGACGAATCGGTTGAAATGACTTGGCTAAACAACGAAACGATGAATAGCATGGTTTTCGGGTTGAGTGCGTTACAAGCAAACCCTGACCAAAAAGCTGAACTATTTCTGGTGAGTTTGTTCTGAGGTAAATTTTCATTTTTTAATGGTTCAGATGTCTGATTGGTCTTTGTTTTAATTAAGATCCTCTTGATGTCCGGCCACAAAGCAGAAACACCTAACCAAATAAGATACATCCCCCCAAGGTAACGTAACGTATTCAACACCCAAACGTTGTTGGCAAATACAATACCGAGCCCGAATAAGGTATAAGCGAGATGAACACTAATCGCGGCACTAATTCCCAAAGCGCATAAAATACCGTTGCGTCGTCCTTTTAATAACGCCACTTTTGACACCATGGCAAAATCCGGTCCGGGGCTAATCACTGCTAACAATGTAATAACGGCAACGGAATACAATTCAAATTGATCTATGTTTATCATGGTAAGAGACTCCTATCTGTGAATAATACGAGTATGAATTAAGATATTTATTAATAAAATCGATCATTAATAGAGGACACTGTGAGTAATAATCACATAAAGAGACGTTTACCTCCTTTGGGTGCATTGACGGCCTTTGAGTCATCTGCGCGCCATCAAAGCTTTTCACGTGCTGCTCAAGAGTTGCACTTGACCCACGGAGCCATCAGTCGAGCGGTTGCACAAATTGAAACGCGCCTAGGCGTGGACTTATTTGTGCGACGCAATCGTCGCGTTTACTTGACTGCCGCCGGACAGCGGCTAAAGAAAACGGCCACCGAAACTCTAGATGCTTTGAGTCTCACCGTAGAAGAAATACATCGGCACGACAGCGGCTCGCCTTTTTTAACGATTTCCTGTGAGCCAAGTTTAGCAATGCGCTGGTTAATGCCGCGATTAGGTGAATTCCGAACGCTCTGTCCAGAATTAAACGTTGATTTGCGCATGGCGGGTGGGCCAATTGATTTACTGTCTGAAAATTGTGACATTGCTATCCGAAGGATGGACTTCGGCGTGAACGACGACTATCAAATCACAACGCTTTGCTCTGAATTAGCCGGCCCAGTATGTACAACCGCCTATTGGAATGACCATATTGCTCAAGATTTAAGTAACGCCAACTGGTTACACAGTCGAACTCGACCCAATGCATGGGATGATTGGAAAGCGGCTTACGGTTTGGAAAGAATTACTCCAAAAAGTGAGCAGCACTTTGATCACTTTTTTTATAGCTTGCAAGCTGCCCAAGATAGGCTTGGGATTGCCATTGGTTCAGTACCATTAGTGTCTGACGATCTAAAAACGCAGAGACTCATTGCGCCATTAGGTTTACAGCCCACCGGCTATGATTACGCCGTACTTACTTTAGAGGATCCAAGCCAAGACCCGAGAGTTTCCGCTTTTTGTCGATGGTTAATGGAATCAATAGATCAAATGAACGAATAGAATTAAAAAGTATCCATATGATTCATGGGGCGCTAATTTAGTGAAAGTTATGGCATACAATATTCTTATTCTGAACGTCTTCTTCTTTCGTAAAAAACGCGTAAACAGGCCGTTTGACCCTCTTTCTTTTTGCTATTTTTAGCCTTGATTAAAAGCGTCATTTTTCCTCTGTCGTAAATTGTCATCCGCTGGACGCTCCCAAGCATAAGATCGTAAATTTTTATCTCTATTATCACGGTGAAAGCTCATTCTATGGCGTCTTCAGTTAGCTGAGCGTCGCAGCCATTTTAATCACACCACGATAATCGCTTGAGTCGATTGTTTTATGTAAGGGAGCTGATCTGATGCAGCATTATTCAGGCTTTGGGTTGTTAAAGCACAGTCTTAGCCACCACGAGAACTGGCAGCGGGTATGGCGCAATCCAACCCCTAAAAAGCAATACGATGTCATTATTATTGGCGGCGGTGGTCATGGCTTAGCAACAGCATATTATTTAGCTAAAGAACACGGTATTACAAATGTTGCTGTGTTGGAAAAAGGCCATTTGGGCGGCGGTAATGCGTGTCGTAATACCACGATAGTACGTTCTAACTATCTTTGGGACGAATCGGCCGCTCTGTATGAACATTCTATGCAGCTATGGGAAGGTCTAGCGCAAGAGCTGAATTACAACGTCATGTTTTCTCAGCGAGGTGTTTACCATACCTGCCATACATTGCAGGACATGCGTACCAATGAACGTTTGGTGGCCGCTAACCGTTTGCAAGGCATTGATAACGAAATGGTTGATGCAGAACAGTTACAAAAAGAAATTCCAACCTTGGACTGCTCGAAAAATGCTCGTTATCCCATCATGGGCGCATCGGTTCAGCGTCGTGCAGGTAATGCCCGCCATGATGCCGTGGTTTGGGGTTATGCACGAGCAGCGGATGCGTTGGGCGTTGACTTAATTCAAAACTGTGAAGTCATCGATATGGAAATTAATGATGGCAAGATCACAGGCGTAAAAACGAAACAATACGGCTTGCTAAAAGCGGATCGTGTTGGTTGTGTTGTTGCTGGTAACAGTGGTGTGTTGGCGAAAATGGCTGGTTTTGAATTGCCAGTAGAATCACATCCATTACAGGCGTTGGTGTCTGAGCCGATCAAACCCTTCCTTGATACGGTCGTGATGTCTAATCATGTTCATGGTTACATGAGTCAGTCAGATAAAGGCGATTTGGTCATCGGTGCTGGCATTGACGGCTGGGTAGGCTATGGCCAACGTGGGTCTTACGGAATAATTGAACATACGGTCCAAGCCATTGTTGAAATGTTTCCTTGCGCCAGCCGAGTTCGAATGAACCGTCAGTGGGGTGGTATTGTTGATGCTTGCCCAGACGCCAGTCCAATTATTTCTGAATCACCAGTGAAAAATTTGTTCTTTAACTGCGGTTGGGGAACGGGTGGATTTAAAGGCACGCCGGGTTCTGGCAACTTGTTTGCTCATACCCTAGCGGATGGGAAAGCACACCCAATAGCCGAGCCTTTTTCTATGAAACGTTTCTATACTGGCGCACTGATTGATGAACATGGTGCTGCCGGCGTAGCGCACTAAAAGGGGATTGAAATGTTACATATTTACTGCCCGCATTGTGCGGAATACCGTGTAGAAGAAGAGTTTCATGCTGTAGGTCAGGCGCATATTGCCCGTCCGTTAGACCCTGAAGCCTGTTCTGATCAGGAGTGGGGCGAGTTTTTGTTTTTCCGAAAAAATCCACGTGGCCTTCATCATGAATTATGGGTGCATGCTGCCGGTTGCCGGAAATTCTTTAATATGACTCGTGACACCCAGAGCTACGAAATCAAAGAAGTTTACAAGATTGGCGAGCAGCCATCTTTTGTCGCTAGTCCTGCTCAGCAACAAACTACGTCAGGAGCGCAATCATGACCCAACAGAATCGCCTCAATAACGGAGGTCGCATTGACCGCTCAACACCGTTAACTTTTACCTACAACGGTAAAAAATATAAAGGCTACAAAGGGGATACGTTGGCATCTGCGATGCTAGCAAACGGCATTGACGTTGTTGCGCGTAGTTTCAAATACAGCCGTCCTCGTGGCATTGTGGCGGCGGGTGCAGAAGAACCGAATGCCGTACTGCAACTGGGCGCGACAGAAGCGACTCAAGTACCCAATGTTCGAGCCACACAACAAGAGTTATTTGATGGCTTAGTGTCAGCGTCGACAAATGGCTGGCCAAGTGTTGATACCGATATCATGGGAGTGATCGGTAAGATTGGCGGTAATATGATGCCCCCAGGTTTTTATTATAAAACCTTTATGTTTCCAGAGTCTTTGTGGGATACCTACGAGTCAATAATTCGTAAAGCGGCGGGAATAGGGCGCGCACCACGAGAAAAAGATCCAGATACTTACGACACGATTAATCAGCATTGCGATGTGATGATAGTCGGTGCAGGACCTGCCGGTCTGGCCGCAGCTTTAACCGCAGCGCGCGGTGGTGCTCGAGTCATTATTGCGGACGAACAGAATGAATTTGGTGGTAGCTTACTGAACGGCACCGAAAAATTGGATGGCAAACCAGCATCTGAGTGGATTCATGCTGTTGTTGAAGAGCTGAGTACGTATGATGATGTAATATTGTTGCCTCGTTCAACGGTCAACGGTTATCACGATCATAATTTTCTTACTATTCATGAACGTCGCACGGATCACCTAGCAGATATCGCGCCTGCTAATATGACTCGTCAGCGCATGCACCGAGTGCGTGCTAAATGGGTTGTATTAGCAACGGGTGCTCATGAACGTCCGCTGGTGTATGCCAATAATGACGTACCTGGTTGTATGATTACCAGTGCTGTATCGGCTTATATCAATCGTTATAGCGTCGTACCTGGTAATGATTTGGTGGTCATGACGACCAATGATTACGGCTATCAAGCGGCTTTGGATTGGGCCGATGCAGGTCGTAATGTGGTCGCGATTGTTGATACACGTGATACCGCGATAGGTGATCGTATAGAAGCCGCGCGTCAACGTGGACTGAATATTATTTTAGGCTCTGCGGTGATTGAAGTGCAGGGTACTAAACGTGTCACCGGCGTTTCTGTAGCGGCATTGAATTCTGACGGCACTAAAGTGGTTGGTTCAGTGACTAAGTTGAAAGCGGATACGGTTGCCACCTCTGGCGGCTGGAGTCCTGTTATTCATCTATCTTGTCATACTGGTAGTCGTCCCGTTTGGAGCGATTCTGTCGTGGGTTTCTTGCCAGGACCAACGCCACAAAAACAGCTGACGGCTGGTGGCACCAATGGTCAGTATGAAACGTCAATGGCTTTGCAAGAAGGTTTAGACGCAGGTCAGAAAGCGCTAGCTAACATAAGTTTGGCAGCGGTTGAGGTTGTTTTGCCTAAGGTAGAAGCCTTAAAAATCGCGGCACCGATGAGCTTGTTCCATATTCCTCATCTGAAACCGACGTCTCAGGCGCCTAAGCAGTTTGTTGATTATCAGACAGATGTGACGGCTGCGGGTATTGAAATCGCTTGTCGCGAAGGCTTTGAAGCCATCGAGCACGTGAAGCGTTATACCGCGATGGGATTTGGTACTGACCAAGGTAAATTAGGCAACATTAACGGCATGGCCGTTGCTGCCAAAGCTTTGAATAAATCAATTCCTGAAACGGGTACCACGATTTTCCGCCCCAATTATACGCCAATTGCGTTCGGTGCGATTATTGGCCGTAACTGCGGTGCTTTGTTTGAGCCAGAACGTTATACGGCAATGCATAAATGGCACGTTGAACAAGGTGCGATGTTTGAAGATGTTGGCCAGTGGAAACGTCCATGGTACTTCCCTAAAGATGGTGAAAGTATGCAACAAACCCTTAATCGTGAGTGTTTGGCTGTACGTAATGCGGTCGGTATTCTGGATGCATCAACCTTAGGGAAAATCGATATACAAGGCAAAGACGCACGTGAATTCCTTGGTCGTGTTTACTCTAACGCTTGGGCTAAATTGGCGGTGGGTAAATGTCGTTATGGCCTAATGTGTGGCGAAGACGGCATGGTATTTGATGATGGTGTCACAGCTTGTCTTGGTGAAAACCACTTTCTTATGACCACCACCAGTGGTGGCGCCGCACATGTATATGAGTGGTTGGAAATTTATCATCAAACAGAGTGGCCTGAACTGGAAGTCTATTTCAATACAGTGACTGATCATTGGTCTACGGCAACGATTACTGGCCCTAACAGCCGGAAGTTGTTGGAAGAGCTGACGGATTTCGACGTTACGAATGATAATTTCCCCTATATGGATTGGAAACAGATTACGGTGGCGGGTGTGCCTGCACGTGTTTTCCGTATTTCTTTCACGGGTGAGCTATCTTTTGAGATTAACGTACAGGCTAACTACGGCATGGCGGTATGGGAAAAACTGATTGAAGCGGGTGATAAACACGGTTTGACCCCTTACGGCACAGAAACCATGCACGTTCTTCGCGCCGAGAAAGGTTTCATCATTGCGGGTCAAGATACGGATGGCTCTGTTCATCCTTTTGATTTGGGAATGGGCTGGTGTGTTTCTAACCAGAAACCCTTTAGCTACATTGGTAAACGAGGTATGAGTCGTTCTGATTGTGTGCGTGAAAACCGTAAGCAATTAGTTGGTTTGAAAACCAAAGATCCGAAGCAAGTGATTCCAGAAGGTTCCGCAGCGGTATTGGATCCAAAAGCGCCAATGCCTGTACCAATCGAAGGCCATATCAGCTCAAGTTACTGGAGTGAATCGCTTGGTCATTCCATTGCGATGGGCTTCATTAAAGGCGGTTTGGATAAAATGGGTGATACTGTTTATTACCCATTAGCCGACGGCACAGTGATTGAAGCTGAAATTTGCAGCCCGATCTTCTTTGATCCGAAAGGGGAACGTCAAAATGTCTGATGTAAATGTAATGACGGCTGCACAAAGCGCAGCTACGAAAGCCGCAGTAATGAATCAGGTGCCTGATTCTAAGATTGAAGGGCAGTCGCCGCTTCATCACGCGGATTTTGACAACCTTGCAAAACAAGGACCTCAATCTGGTGGCGTATACCTTTGTGAACGTAAACTATTAGGTCATTTGACTCTGCGTTGTAATCCGAATAATGCGGATCAACTAACGGCAGTAGAGCGAGTTTTAGGTGTGGCTTTGCCATTACAACCACTCACATCGGTAGAAAACGATAGCTACTCTATCCGTTGGATGTCACCTGATGAGTGGTTGATTTTAGTACCGGGCTTGGAAACCTTTAATATAGAAGCGGCATTTCGTGATGAAATGCCGGGCCATTATTCACTGGTTAACAGCAGTGGTGGTTCGACGGTATTAGAAATATCGGGTGAAAATGCGATTGATTTGTTGAAAAAATCGACTCCGATTGATCTGCATCTAACGGTATTCCCAGTCGGGAAAGTTGTGTCGACGTTGTTTGCTAAGACCACAACAACCATACGTCGACTTGATGAAGCTCGTTTTGAACTCGTTATTCGTCGTAGTTTTTCTGATTATGTATGGCTATGGATTCAGGATGCTAGTCTGGAATATGGCCTTGTAATCGAAGCCTAATTTTTTATTTACCCCTCTGCTAAGGCTGGCCGTGTAGCGGTCAGCCTTTTTATTGGCTCAAATGATATTAAGAGATAGCTTATGAAATCAAAAACCTTACCTTGGATTTTTACTGCCAGCTGCCCGAGCCTTATTGGTACTGTAGATGTTGTGACTCGATACATGGCAGAAGCGGAAAACTACATAGACGAAATTCACTCTTTTGATGACAGAGAATCAGGTTTGTTTTTCATTCGTATTGAGTTTTTCCCTCCAAATGACGGCTTTAGTGAAGCGACGTTCACTGAAAAGTTTTCTTCCCGCGCGGCAGAATTTGATATGACGTGGGAATTGACGGCGCCAAATCATAAGCCAAAAGTGGCGATTATGGTGTCGAAATATGACCATTGCTTGAACGATTTACTCTATCGTTTCCGTACCGGTCAGCTGAATATCGATGTAACGGTTATTATTTCAAATCACCCTGACCTAGAAGAACTTGCGAAATGGCACGGTATTCCGTATTACCATTTGCCCATCACAGCCGAGACCAAGCTAGAACAAGAAGCGAAGGTACGAGAGCTGATCGAGCAATACGATACTGAATTGGTTGTCTTAGCGCGTTACATGCAAGTGCTTTCACCAGGCATGTGCGAATACCTAGACGGCCGTGCGATTAATATCCATCATTCTTTATTGCCAGGATTTAAAGGCGCTCGCCCTTATCATCAAGCGTGGGAAAAAGGCGTCAAAATGGTCGGCGCAACCGCCCATTATGTTAACAATGACTTGGACGAAGGGCCGATTATCACTCAAGGCATTCAAACGGTAAACCATGCGCATTTCCCAGAAGATCTTGTGGCAAAAGGACAAGACATCGAACGTGTTACCTTGTTTAATGCAGTGAAATATCATGTTGAAAAACGTGTCTTCTTAAATGGTAAACGCACGGTTGTGTTTGGTGGGTAACGTCTTTTTTTTTAAGTAAAAAAATAAGCTAAAAACACACAAAGGGTAAAAGCAAAAAGCCGTTCGGGGGAGCGGCTTTTTGCTTTTCATAGAATATAAAATTTTCTTGATATTTAAAGGTGATAACCCCCCCTATTGTGAAAGCGACAACGTCTATTTTAGTGTGTGTGATTATGAGTGTTTTTTACCGATGGGTAAGTCGAGTATACTCACTGCTTTCATTCAACACGTCGCGAAGTATTTTTTATGACAGCAACCCGTTTTAGCTTAGACCTGGCCGAAAAATTAAAGGCCATTGTAGGAAGCCAGTACACCTTAACGGACGCAGATAAGAAGAAACCCTACAGCAATGGTATTCGATTGGGTGGCGGTGAGGCTTACGCCGTGGTTCGTCCTAGTAGCTTGGTTGAGATCTGGAAAGTGCTTCAAGCCTGTGTTGAAGCAGATGTTATTGTCATTATGCAAGCCGCCAATACTGGCCTGACCGGTGGTTCCACGCCAAATGGTGCGGACTATGATCGTCCGATTGTGATCATCAGTACCATGCGAATCAGCGATATTCAGCTCATTGATCAAGGCAAACAGATTGTCGGTTTGGCAGGTAGCACGTTATTTGGTTTGGAAGAGCGACTAAAACCCTACGGTCGCGAACCTCATTCAGTGATTGGTTCTTCTTGTATTGGCGCGTCTATCGTTGGTGGTGTGTGTAATAATTCTGGTGGCGCACTGGTTCAGCGTGGCCCTGCTTACACAGAAATGTCCCTGTTTGCGCAAGTGACAGAAAATGGCGAATTGCAATTGGTGAACAACCTAGGCATTGATTTGGGCCGTAACCCAGAAGAGATTCTAGCCAATTTACAGAACCAAACTTATCAAGAAACCGACGTACAATTTCCTGATAAACGCGGCTCTGATAACGAATATCATGAGCGTATTCGTGACGTAGACGCGGAAACACCATCGCGCTTCAACAATGATCCGCGTCGTTTGTATGAATCGTCTGGTTGTGCCGGTAAATTGGCCGTGTTTGCGGTGCGCATCGACACCTTTCCAATCCCTGAAAAGCATCAAGTTTTCTACATCGGCACAAACGATCCCGCGGTGATGGAACAAATGCGCCGTGACATGTTGTCGACCTTTACTAACTTGCCTGTGTCTGGCGAATACATGCACAAAAGTAGTTATGACATCAGTAAAAAATACGGCAAAGACAGCTACTTGGTGATCGACAAACTGGGTACGAAATACATTCCTAAAATGTTTGCCATCAAGCGTACTGTGGATCGTTGGGCTGAAAAATTCAGCTTCATGCCGAACAAATTTTCGGATCGCATCATGCAATACATGAGTCAGATGTTTCCGAATCACTTGCCGAAGCGCATGGAAGATTTTCGTGCAAAATACGACCATCATTGGATCGTCGAAACCAGCAATGACGGCGTAGCCGAAGCACAAGCGTATTTAGACACCTTCTTTAAAGACAACGAAGGCGGCTATTTTGCTTGTACCGACCGCGAAGCGGCTCAGGCTATTTTGCATCGCTTTGTGACGGGCGGTGCTTTGACCCGTCATCACATTATGAATGGCAAAGACCTTGGTTCCATCATGACGATTGACGTGGCATTTCCGCGTAACGAGCGAGATTGGTTCGAAGTATTGCCACAAGACATCGACGATAAAATTGCCGTAAAAATGTACTACGGACACTTCTTTTGCCATGTCATGCACCAAAACTACATCATGAAAAAAGGCGTCGACGGTAAGGCGGTGAAAAAACAAATTCTTGCCAGCTACGACGTACGTGGTGCGGAATACCCAGCCGAGCACAACGTGGGCCACGAATATTTGGCGAAACCCGCATTGCGCGCGTTTTATCAAAAAACTGATCCAACCAACAGCTTCAACTCTGGCATTGGTGGCACCAGTAAACTGAAAAACTGGCATGAACATACTGATGATCAAGGCAGCTGTGGCTGTAAATAATTGCACCGGTTATAACGCAAAAAACCGAGACGTTTCTTTTAAAAGCGTCTCGGCTTTTTTTGTAGGTAGGTGGTGAACCGTTAATAATCTATTTTTGTTAGCTTCGTAACATCCATTTTCGGGGTTCACGAGCGCAATGCATGACAGCAAAAATAACAACCATATTTTGCTGAATAGTATAGAAAACACCATACGGAAATTTATTTATTAAAGCCCTATGAAGTTTCTTGTGAGCAATTGGGTATTGTCTTGGATGAGTTGAAATTTTTAACAATGCATCTTCAATACAAAGCATAAACTCGGTACCGAGGCCTGCTCTACAGTGTTCGAAGTATGAGTAAGCTTCTTTCAGGTCATCCTCGACCTCTGGGCGTATCCTTACTTTATATAGCATTATGAACCTAATATTTTAGACTTTATCGTTTTCCAATCTGAGCCGATATTTTGATCTGATTCGAATTGTGCCAGTCTATTATCTAATTCATTTTTTTGTGCTGCCGTTAGTTCAATGGCGTTCTGGTCATTTGCGACAGAGTCCCAAAGCTGCTGAGCTAACGTCACTTTTTCTCTCGCAGTTAAATCATTTAGCTTCATCATCGTCACCTAACAATATTTGATGTCTAAGAAGTATAAAACGATTTAAACTAAATGTAACTGATCGCAGCTATTATGTCGCTATCACTCATTTACACCAATCTATAAGCGGAACAACTCTCGCATAGGATGAAAACAGCAATGTCTAACTACGATCAATTAACGTCACACTACCAAACGATTCATCACTTTAATCATGCCGAGTCTATGCTCAGTTGGGATGCCGCGGCGAACATGCCATCTGGTGGCAGCAATGCGCGCTCAAAAGCCATGGCCGAATTGTCGGTTCATATCCATCGTTTATCCACTCAGCCTCAACTTGAAGAGTGGTTTGGCAACGCGGAAAAAGAGTCTTTAAACACGGAACAGAAGGCGAGCCTGCGTGAGATGAAGCGCAAGTGGCAACAAGCAACGGTCGTGCCGGAAGACTTAGTGCAAGCGCAATCCATAGCGAGTTCAAAATGTGAACACGCTTGGCGTTCACAACGTCAAGAAAACGATTGGGTAGGGTTTGAGAAGAACTGGAAAGAAGTCGTCGCCTTGTCTCGTGAAGAAGCGAAAATTCGCGGCGAAGCGTTAGGTCTTACTCCTTACGACGCCATGCTCGACAAGTTCGAACCGGGTACCACAACCGCTTCTCTTGATGCCTTGTTTTCAGATGTCAAAACGTGGCTGCCAGAGCTGATTGAAAAAGTGCTCGTAAAGCAGCAATCTAATTCTATCATTATGCCGTCAGGTACTTTTTCTACCGCCTCGCAAAAAGCGCTCGGTCTGGAAGTCATGAAGCTACTGAAATTCGACTTTGATCGCGGTCGATTAGACCAAAGTGTTCACCCGTTCTGCGGTGGCGTTCCGTCTGATGTGCGTATTACGACCCGTTACGATGAAAAAAATTTCGTACAAGCCTTAATGGGTATTGTTCACGAAACAGGCCACGCTCGTTACGAACAAGGCTTACCAAGTGCCTTTGCCGGCTTACCAGTGGGTGAGGCGCGTTCCATGGGGGTTCATGAATCACAATCGCTCTTTTTTGAAATGCAGATAGGCCGCTGTAAACCCTTTATTTCCCACTTGTCGCGCCTTTCTGCCGACGCCTTTAACGCGCACAAAGACCCCGTGTTTGCTGAAGAAAACCTCTACAAAATCTACACACAGGTGAAAAAAGGCTTTATTCGAGTCGATGCAGACGAACTCACGTACCCAGCGCACGTTATTGTGCGCTACGAAATCGAACGTGACTTGATCAATGGCGTGATTGAACACACCGATGTCCCTGCGATTTGGGATGAAAAAATGAAAGCCTCCCTTGGGATCTCAACCAAAGACAATTACAAAAATGGCTGCATGCAAGATATCCATTGGACTGGTGGCTCGTTCGGTTACTTTCCTTCCTACACACTAGGTGCCATGTACGCCGCGCAATACAAAGCCACTATGACAAAAACCGTCGACATCGACGCCGCCATTCAAAGTGGCGACCTAAGCCCAATCTTCCAATGGCTCAGCGACAACATTTGGTCACAAGCTTCTCTTCACACCACAGATGAACTAATAAAGCGTGCGACAGGCGAAACACTCAATGCTGCGCATTTTAGAAAACATCTAGAAGGGCGGTATTTGTAACGGCTGTATTCCCTCCCTTTTCTTCAAGGGGGGGATTATCACGAACTGTCCCTTACCCTTATTACTTGAATTAAAGAGCCAAGGGGAAGACTAGGATGAGGTTATTGCTGTTCACAACAAGATACGCGATCACTTCGTAGGCCTGCATGAGGGAGGCACGACCGTAATCAGGCACTGGAAACGCAGTTTTCATACTGCCTTGTAGGTCGAGCCTTTAGGCCAACAATATAACAAGACAAAAAAGACAGACATGAAAGCCATATCGGTCTTTTTTTATTTCAAATCTCTAATAATCCAACGCCATTGTTGCCATTTCTATTGTATTTTCAAATGATGCACAGCCTGTGATAAAAAAGCCGTTATGACTGATTAGGGCATTATTTAAAGCGGCTGAAATAGCTCGGGTTGAGTGTCTTTTTGTCTGTCTTCGTTTACTGTTTATTTTCAGTTCTCAAAAAACATCAAACAAGTGGGAGCTTGTCGGTTAAACTCTCCCTCTTTATGTATGCGGTAATAATGCTAACTGGATCAAACACATGGCTCACAACTACACACCTACTTTTAAAAACTGGCTTTCTCTGCTGCTACTCGTTCTGCTGTGGGGGACGTCATTTATGTTTACTGCTGTCTCACTGGAAAGCTTTAGCCCTGTGGCGATAGTCTCTCTTAGAGTTTTGATTGCAGCGATTATTCTAACGCTCTTTATGTATGCCAAGGGGTGGCGTTTGCCTGTGGACCTGTTGGCTTGGGCTGTATTTTTGCTGCTGGGTATTATGGGTAACTTGTTGCCATTTTTTCTGATCTCCACAGGTCAGAAGGATATTAGCTCGGGCATTACGGGATTGTTGATGGCATTTATGCCGCTGGCGACAATGATTTTGGCGCATTATTTTGTGTTAGGAGAAAGCCTTAATCGCTTTAAAGTCTTCAGTTTTGTACTAGGTATTACTGGCGTGGTGATTGTGCTTTGGCCGTCGTTAGTCGGCGCTCATAGTAACTTACTGAGTGGTCTGTTAATTTTACTCGCCACGTTTAGTTATGCAATAAATGCCATTTTGGTGAGGCGATTACCCTCCTATAACCCTGTTGTAACAGCGGCAGGCGTGATGATTATTTCCAGCATCGTTATAGTGCCGTTGTGGCTGTGGCAAGATTTACCGTGGCAACAAAGCTATTCTTTAAAAGCCACGTTATCCATGTTGTGGTTAGGTGTCGGTCCAACTGCGTTTGGCACCATTCTCTTGTTTGCCGTTATCGCCACGGCAGGCCCTACGTTTCTTTCATACATTAATTACATGATTCCTATCGTGGCGTATTTTACTGGCGTGCTTCTTTTGGGCGAAGCCATTGAATGGCAAAGCCTAGCGGCCATGTTATTAATAATTTTGGGGATAGCGCTAACGCGAAAGCGGGTTGCTGATTAAATAAAGACAGCCTTTATTATCATTGCTGTTCTGTTTCTATTCGACGAATTCGCAAACAAAAAAAGCAGATACCGACAAATCAGTATCTGCTTTTTAGATCACTCAAGTGAATTTAGGGTCTGAATTTTTCAAAATAGGAGTTTTGAATGTTGGAGTTGAGACCAAATTGCGAGTGTTATGATAAGGATTTGCCACCAGAATCAACAGAGGCGAATATCTGTACGTTTGAATGTACCTTTTGCACAAGCTGTGTTGAAGGTGTTTTGAATAATCGATGTCCTAATTGTGCTGGTAACTTTGTTAGACGACCAATTAGACCTATTGCCGCATTAAAAAATAACCCAGCATCAATTAAGCGGGTTTTAACAAATCAGGGTTGTGAGAGTTAACGGTGAGTGAACTGGCGTCAAATGAAAATATGTTTTAATGTTCATCTGGTCCTCAAAATCCCCTGTACTTTGTGTTAGCTTTCAATATGGAGTCGAAGTGATGAAATTTATAGATAATATTGGAGAGCTAGAAGACATGTATGGCTTGCCAAGCGATGCAGCATTAAAGAAAGTCATCAATATTATTACGCCAAGTTATAAAACTTGGATTGAAAAATCCTCTTTTTGTGTTATCAGCTCTGTTGGATTAGAAGGAACTGATGCATCTCCTAGAGGCGATGAGGGGCAGGTCGTTAAAATATTAAATGATAAAACCATTGCTCTACCTGATTGGCAGGGCAATCAGAGAATAGATACGATACGAAATATAGTACAAGATGGACGGGTATCTTTGCTATTTATGATTTCTGGATCAAACAACGTTATACGTATAAACGGGCAGGCAAAAATTACGATTGATAGTGAACTAAAAAAACACTTTATACATAAAGATCGTCATCCTAAAACCGTTATCGTAATAGAAGTTAGAGAAGTTTATTTTCAGTGTGCCCGCGCATTGATGCGGTCAGAACTATGGCAAAGTGGAGATCAGGCATCGGGATTGCCTACACCTGGTTCCATTCTTAAAGAAATTACAAATGGCGTATTCGATGGCGACACCTACGATTCAAGCTGGCCTGATCGCTGTCAAAAGTCTTTATGGTAAACACAATCTGAAGTAGCTAATAAGCGCGGTTAAAAATCATCTATAAAAGACTTGAGATAATGGAGATCAGAATTAAATTCATTTAATAATTTAGATTACTTCTACCTCAAGACCGACGGCTACTTTGGTTACTTCCCAAGCTATACATAGGAGCTATGTACGCCGCCGAATACAAAGCCACCATGAGACAAGGCGTCATCGACGCGGCTATTCCAAATAGTGACCTAAGTCCTATCTTTCGATAATATCTGGTCATAAGCGTCGCTTCATACCACGGATGACCTTATAAAACGCGCCACAGGGGAAACCTTTAATGCTACGTATTTTAGAAAACATCTGGAAGAGCGAGCGTTACTTATAGTTTAATAGAGTTGTAATGAGCGTCTTTGTTCCATCCTTTTTCTTCAAAGGGAAATACAAGGGCTAGGTAGAGGGATTTCTGCTCTTTGGCATATCAAGATTCTTGTTATTGTTGGTCTTTAACGGTATCTGCCCACTAAATGCCGTTTCAAATAAATATCTTTTTATAAAGCTCTTGGTGTTGACTCTTCAGTGGAGGCTCTGCAGAATACTTTTATGAATACAAATTACCTTACGCATCATTTTGTACGAATTATCATCGCTCCATAGGAGTGGTGGGATTCTTGATGCGTGAAACATATCAAACCCGCCCTAGAGGCGGGTTTTTTGTAACGGCTTCTGGGGTATATTAATCGCAGAGGGCGTGAAATGAAGAAAATAGCAGTATTTGGTAAGCCAGGTAGTGGTAAGTCCACATTCAGTAAACAGCTTGCGGCCCAGATAGGCATTAAACTTTATGCCATGGATACTATCTTGTATCAGGCCGATGGAAAGGAAATAGATTTAGAGGCATATACAAACATTCACGAGGAAGTACTTTCTGCTGACTCTTGGTTGATTGAGGGTTTTGCCCCTTTTACCGCATTGGGCTCTTTTTATCGCCGTATAGAAGAGGCTGACACACTAATATATATCGATCTTCCTTATTTTGTTTCTTATTGGCTGGTAACAAAGCGATTGCTCAAAGGGCTATTTAAAAAGCCGGAAGGTTGGCCGCAAGGCGCTTCTATCGTGAAGGGCAGCTTGTCGAGTTACAAAACGCTTAGGCTGTGCCCAAAGTTTTGGAATCGAGCATTTTTGCGTAAACTGGAAGCGCAATCGTCAAACAAGAAGTTATATGTGATCCGCTCTCTTGCACAATTGAATCGATTTATTGAAACTCAAAAGCCTTAAAATTGGCAGGACAGACATACCAAGGCTCTTATCATTGCTGGGTTTTAAAGATGTTTGTCCTGTTAGCAACCTTATTTTTTTGTGTTTACACTGGCAGGAAATGAAAAAGCATTTATTATAAATAAGTAATCAAAATCCACAGTAGGAATAACGTGCTGTAGATAAAATAAATAACACGCACGCCCACTTTCCAGTTTTTAATTTTATTTAATAGAAAAATTTGAAAATTCATGATTAGGCACTTTCAATACAAAAAAATATGTTCAGGCCGAGACTATTTACAAGAGCACTACACTGACTCATTTAGCTTAAGTAAAGTGGCTGAATATTCGTGCATGTCTCAATTTCATTTTTCTAGAGTTTTTACAAATGTATTTGGTGAATCACCTAATACATTTGTCACTAGACTAAGAATTGAAAAAGCAAAAAAAATGCTGATAACAAAAAATCTTAGCATAAGCGACATTTGTGCAGAAGTCGGTTATTCAAGCGTTGGTAGCTTTTCTTCTCTTTTTAGTGAAAAGGTAGGTATGTCACCTTCTCAGTACCGTCGAAAACTTCGGAGCTTAGCAAATGATCCTAACTGCTTTCCGATGCAATCTATCCCGCTTTGCTTCTCACAGAATTTATTTGGCTTTGGGGGCAATCAGATAAAGAAGTGAAGACAGCAATATAGAAGAAAAGAAGCACAGTTGTTTCTGTTAAAATTTTGATTCATATTTAACGAAGGGGTGCAAAATGATACAGGCGATAGTTCATGTGACGGTATATGTATTAGATCAAGATGAAGCCTTAAAGTTCTATACAGAACAACTCGGGTTTGAAATCGGGATGGATATGACAATGGATGGAGGGTTTCGTTGGCTGACGGTATTCGCAAAAGCACAGCCTAAGCTTGAGCTAGTATTAGCTGAGCCAAAAGAAGGGCCAATGTTTGATAAAGATTCGGCTGAAAAAATCAGGGGTTTAGTTTCAGCTGGTGCATTTGGAGTCGGAGTCTTTGAAACTGATAATTGTCAAAAAACGTACGAGGAGCTGGTTAAAAAAGGCGTTGAGTTTACTCAACCGCCAACAGAACAATTTTATGGGATAGAAGCACTGGGAAAAGATAATTCTGGTAATTGGTTTAGTTTAACTCAACAAACGACTTAACAATGACATGCAGCTGACCAACAAAAGCAGGGGTTGCGTTACCTTACTTTGTTGTCGGTTGATGTTACCCAGTATAATACTTTTCGATAATTGGTTCGTATATTGCCAAATGTCAGAGAAAGCTAAGGCTGATTTTCAAAATCTACTCTTAGAATCTTTATTCAGCGGGCTTAACAAATCAATGCAGCCGACTGCTAACGCGACGGCTGATTGACGCGTTAGCAGTTTGTCGCCCCTTTGACGTATTGTTGGCATTAAACTGTCGTATACGATTTTTTAAATTTTTATATACTGTGGTCTCAAAATTAGATGTTGGATGTGTGATGAAGGTTAATACTAAAAATATATTAAATGAACGAAAATCAAGAGCATGGAGTCAACAACATTTAGCTGATGTAAGTGCTTTAAGTTTAAGAACAATTCAAAGAGTTGAGAAAGAAGGTACAGGCTCACCTGAAACAGTGAAGGCACTAGCGGCTTGTTTTGAATTAGACGTGAATGAACTACTTGTGCAAGAAGAGACTAGAAAAAATTCATTCGAAAGAAATATTAAAATGAAATTGGTTACAATGTGGTCTTCATTTATTGTTATTTTTGTCAGTACTATATTGTTTTTTGTGCAACCTACAATGGCATTTAATATGGAAATTAGTGCGGATCAGATAGAAAGTTCTGATGAAAATAACTATCAACTATATAGCGGTAATGTAGAAATATTTGTGCCTGAAGAAATCACTTTTGAAGTCGAATCTGATGAGCTTTGGGGGACAGATACAGCTTCGGTTGTAACGAGGAGTGTGAAGGTAAAGTTTGATGAGGCTACATTATTGGTAGGCGATGGTGTGATCATTAAAGTCGACAAAGGAATAAAAATCACGACAGATTACGCTGAACTCCACCCTTTATCACTATGATAGAAGACTGCTAACAAACAATTTAAACATGATTTGGCGTGCGTGGCGTTTTTACTATGCGATGGTTTTAGTGATTAAGGCGATATGCGGCGTCGGTATTGCGTGCCTCACGCCTTAATTGGGCGTTATTTGAACTTCTAACCAGTAAAGTATTATAAAGGGGAATATATGTCTTATGTCGATGGCTTTGTAGCCGCAGTACCAACAAAAAATAAAGAAAAATACATTGAGCATGCTAAGTTGTCCGCAGTCGTTTTTAAAGCTCACGGAGCGCTTAAAATTACAGAAGCTTGGGGTGATAATGTCCCTGATGGTGTTGTTACATCTTTTCCTATGGCTGTAAATTGTGGCAAAGACGAAACTGTCGTTTTTTCATCTGTTGTATGGCCGACAAAGGAGATTCGTGATGCTGGTTGGGAGGCAATTATGGAAGATCCTAGAATGCACCCAGATCAAAACCCAATGCCCTTTGATGGTAAGCGTTTAATTTACGGTGGCTTTGACGTTATTTTAGAAGAGTAGCAACGAGGTATCATTCACATAAGAAGTGACTATGGTGTCAATTCCTGATGTTAAACCATTTTAGGATCCCACATGACACCATTTCTCACCATCGAATTTATGATCACTGCAAGTTTTTTATACTGACAATGATGTCGGTTTTTTTAGGCTTCCCAGCCGTTATCATTCGTTTTAAATTTCGGATTACATCGAATGGCTGGCATCATTGCCATTCACGTCGCGGTTCTGATTTTAGATCTTCCACCACGTATCATTCGTTTCCCTTGATAAACGCTATTCTCTGTATTAAGCGGGGCGACGCCAACTTTAAGGCGCAGCTTCTTTATTGTTCGCATAGCCGAGCTCAGGCATGTCACTTGGTAGATTAAATGCAGCCGCATTTTCGACACCGGAAACACTTCGAATAGTGGACTTCCCAAAGTTTACTAGACGGTAGTAGATCAAAAATACGTTACAAAACCACTTTGCTTTTAAACGTTAATGTCGACGTTCGTTGATTTTGATGTGATTTTTTAGCGGTTAAATATCACTTCATAGACGAATTGGTCAAAGACCTAGAGCCGCGTTATTTGTATTTAATTAGATTCGTTGAGGCTGAATAGATTTTTTTGGCCTAAATGGGCTAAATTTTCATTATTAGCTTTAATTGGCTAAATTTGCATTATTAGCTTTAATTGGCTAAATTGGTTTTAGTCTACAAAGGAAGTGTTAATATGGCGCCTACCAATAAACTCATTGCTGTGATCAGTGGCGATATTGTCAGTTCAACCAAGTTCACTTCTGGTGAGTATGAACAGTTGCTTGAAAGGATAAAAGCGATTCAATCATGGATCACCGAAGGGCATTCATCAAACGCACACAGCATTGAGCGTGGCGATGAGTTCCAGAGTGTGGTGCATGATATTGAAAATGCGCTGAGATACACCATTATTTATCGAATTGGTATTAAAGCGCTTGGAAAAGAGTTCGACTGTCGCATTAGTTTTGCAATTGCTCCTAATGCTGATCTGCGCGAGTTAGTTTCTGAATCGATGGGTGACGCATTTTTTCTTTCTGGCCGTGGGCTAAAGACCTTGAAAAACGACAGGTTGCTTTTTAACTCTGACAACATTGAACTCGCTGAATACTTTGACTTACTCTTAAAATACCTAGATAGACAACTGACGGATTTAACCTCACGTCAATGCCAAGTGATGCTGCCAATGCTTCGAACCAATGAAGACTTGTCGATTAGTACGCTAGCTGAAAAGCTCAATGTGGCAACTGCGACGGCCAGTAAATCCCTTAAAGCGTCTGGTTGGCCGCTCATCAGTGCGCTAAATGTACGATTCATTAATCAAATGGCGGAGCTGAAGCATGCTTGATTTTTTGGTGTTCTCATTCCGTTCTTGCTGGTGCACATCCTCTGTGATTTTACCTCCAGCCAACCCGATGGGTAGACGCAAAGAAAGAGCATACCTACCGTTCATTTGAATTGTATTGTCACTCACTATTACACGGCGTTGCGCTACTCGTTCCTGCTGTCGTGTTAGGTATCGATTGGTACTCAGCGGCTTACTTAGTCGCTATCGTTGCGGTAAGTCATTTTGTTATCGATCTGTGGAAGGTAACCACACCGAATGGTGATACGTTTTCTTATTTTGTTATTGATCAGGCTTTACATGTCTCGGTGCTAGTGGCCATTGCTTTTTACATGACAGATGGAGCAACGATTGATGCTGTGTTGCAACATGAGACGTTCTCGGATGGTGTTATGGTGGTCTTTGCTTACTTACTCATTCTCAAGCCGACTTCGGTTACGATTGGCAGCGTTTTAAGAAAATACCCAATATCAGGTACAGATGAAGATAATAGTATTAGTGGTCTTGTTGCTGGTGGTGAGTTGATCGGGTACTTAGAGCGAGTGTTAATACTGACCTTTACGCTGGTGGGGAGCTACGCCGCGGTGGGGTTTGTATTAGCGGCTAAGTCCATATTTAGGTTTGGTGAGTTGAATAAATCAGACGATCGAGGTATGACTGAATATGTGCTGATTGGTTCATTACTATCGGTGGTGATTACAACACTGATAGGGACCTTAATATCGCTTGGCTTGGATGTGGCAATTAAGTGATCAATAAAGCATTTGGTCTTTATGGCTAAACGATAATGGTTGCAAGATCGTGCATTTTAGAAGACTACTTGAATGAAAAAAGCCGAGACATCATTCGAAAATGACATTTCGGCTTTATACTTTATATCAGTCGGCGGTTATTCTTGCCAAATTTCAACTCGATTACGCCCTTGTTTTTTGGCTCGATATAATGCTTGGTCGGCGAGTCGAAGCAAGCCTTGATAGCTTTCTACACTATGAGCGAACGCGACGCCCATACTGACGGTCATTTTGAAGTCGGTAGCGATATTGCTATAGTCAAATGTTTCAATGGATTGACGAATATTGTCACAGTGAGCTGCAATATTAATATCATCCACGCCTTCAATCACTAACGTGAACTCTTCACCGCCCCAACGAGCAACGTGCACCTGCTGACTTGCTATGAGCTGCAATTGGGCCGCTAAGGATTTTATAGCTTGATCGCCAACAAGGTGGGAATAATGGTCATTGATTTTCTTAAAATGATCGATATCCATAATGACTAAGATTAGCGAGGTTTGTTGTTGCTTGGCTTGTACAAAACCCTCGCTTAACCATAGGTCAAAAGCGCGTCGGTTTGGTAGGCCTGTTAGTTCATCTTCATTTGCTTGACGTTGGAAATCTTCCGATTGTTGACGTAAATCGTATGTTTGTTTTTCAACTAGGGCTTGCAGTCTTAACTCATTTTTTTGCAGTTGTTTAAAGCGCCAGCGTAGGCTGCCAGCTAAAATGATAAGGATCAATAATGCCACGCCAATTTGCACCTCTAGACGCTGCCAAAAATGGGGTAAAATAGTAATTTCATATATTTGATCGGCACTGTTCCAATCACTGTAAGGGTAACGTGCACTGACAAGAAATTGATATTGGCCCGGTGCTAAATTTGTATATTCAGCGATGGTGTTTTTCCCCCTAGAGGCCCACGTGCTTTCAAAACCGACAAGGCGGGTACGGTATTCAATACGGGACGACATAACGTATCCTAGCCCAGCATAGTTGAATACCACTCGGTTGGTTCCCGCCGGTAAAACGTTTTTTTTGTTCGCTAATAGGACATGACCGTCGGCAGAAATTGATTCAATCGTAATGGGCAAATGGGCAGTATTTTTTTGCGAGATAGTCGAGCTATTGACCATGGCAACGCCTTTGGCGGTGGCAAACCATAATTTACCATTGTCCATCGCAACAGCGGCGGGGTTAGAACCGCCATTTGCCTGAGCACTTGCTAAACCGTCACTTTCTGAAAAATGCTCAAATGCGATCTTATTCTGACGTCCATCTGCCACAGCATGAGCTGCATGGTAGTCTACTCGCCATATACCTCGATTACTGGTTAACCAAAGCCCATTTGTTCCGTCGTAAATGACTTGAAATAGCTTATCAATAGGCAGTCCAGAGCGACGTCCCACCAAACCTAATTGACCATCTTCTTGGCTATAACGTATTAAGCCTCGGTCTGTGGCAATCCAGACATAACCAGGTTCGACCCAGAATCCAAAAGCATACTCTGCACCTTCTTGGCTATTAATAGGGACAATCTCAAAGCCATTCGACGTTAATTTGGCAACGCCAACCCCAGTACCAACCCAGATCTGGCCTTGGTCATCTTCTGTTAACGCCATAATATAATTGTCAGGCAGACCATCATCACGAGTAAAAAGCCGTTGTTGCCCAGAGGCCGTCTTTTGTACTAGGCCATTTGTTGTGCCAATCCATAAATTATTATGGCTGTCTTCTAAAATGGCTCTTACTTCATCGCTGGGCAATCCACTGACGTAATTAAGGTAATGCGATAACTGGTTGTCTTTCCATAGCATTAAGCCGTTAAGATACGTGCCCACCCAAATACCGCCTTCGCGTCGCTTAGCAAAGCTCAGAACCGAAATGGGGCTGCCTGAATTGAGTCGCGCTTCATGAGCGGTATTGTTTCTAATAAGGCTAAGCCCTTCACTTGAACCGACTAACACGGACTCAGCATCCACGTCGATGACGCTACGGACATAATCGCCCACTAATGCGCGTTTTTTTGTCCAAGTCGTAAAAGGCGCCTTACGCAGTCGCATTAAGCCGCCGTTAGTACCAATCCAAATACTGCCTTCCAAGTCTTGTAATATCGACAGTACTCTATTATTGGGTAAGCCTGATTGAGTATTTAAGGTCTCGATATGGCCCTTATCAAACCTCATAACACCCTTGCTTACGGTGCCCAGCCAGAGGTCTTTTTCATCATCTTCCATCAAAGTGGTGATGGCTTCGCCTGCTAGGCTTGGGTGTAATAATGAAATTTTGTCGTCTTTTATTGTATAGGCGCCTCTATTGGTTGCCACCAATAACCCTGTATTTTGTGTTTCTAGGATGGAATAGATATGCAGCTTTGATAAACCATATTGCGCTAATACTTCCTGTGTATTGTCCCTGTTTAGCTTAAATAAGCCGTTGTCTGTTGCTGCCCAAATTTGACCTTTAGTGTCTTCAAGTAATCGATAAACGCTGAGATTTTTTAATACCCAAACTTCTTCAGTAGAATCGACATCTATACTCGGTTTCGGCCGATAAAATACCCCCAAACCTTCAACTGCAACCCAAACATTGCCAGAACGGTCTTTGAGTAAATGATTTACCATGCCGCGAGCCGCAGGTTGAGGTTGCCAATGGTCATCTTGGTGATAGGTTATTCCGCCTCTAGCACCGGCTACCCACAAGCCATTGTTATCATCTGATATGAGTGTTCGTATGCCGGAGTCAAGAATCCCTGTTTTTGCCGAGCGCTCGAAAAAACGAAAATCGCGGCCATTATATCGAGCAACCCCTTCCCAAGTCGCAAACCATAAATACCCGTCTGAGGTTTGTGCTATGGCATTGATACTATTGTGCGGTAAACCTTCCTGAGTGGACCAAGTGTCTTTGAAATAATCGGCAACAGGAGTGTTCGCATGAGCAACATTGAAAGTACATATCAGTACTATTCCTAACCACAATGGCATTACTTTTTGCGGATTGATAAGCGTCATCCTTTTCTCATCCTTATACAAATTAGAAGTGTCTAGCCTGATAGCGTTCGTTTTAAAAGACGTTATTTAAGTAGCAGGACATGCAATATATTGGTTTTTTGACTTTAATATGAAGTGAATACCAAGATTTACTGTCAATGATCTTTATAAAATTGGCGGGATGGTATCACAACGATATTAAGATCAATGTATTTAAATGTTACTGAAAAGTCTTAAATACTAGTAAAAGTTGTATCGAATTGATCTGTTATTTAAGAAGTGCTTAGGTTTTAAATCCCACTATATATAAATTATATTTATACATAGTAGGGGGGAGTGTATTCAACGTTGCTTTGAAAGCGAAAAAAGAACCGTTGTTATTAATAATAGGAATGCAAGGCTATAAATAGTTAGGGGCAGGTAAAAATAGCTATTCGCTTTTTTACCTGCCCCTAACTATTCCGATCTTATTTACCCTAGTTTAAAAATCAGTAACACTGAGGCTGTTTGTTCTGTGTAACTAAAGCATCATAAACGGCGAGATGAGGCGACATATTGGCCTGTAAGTCTTCAATTCGAGTGGCGTGAGAAGGGTGTGTCGATAGCAGTTCAGGCGTGTTGTTATTATCGCCCGCGCTCATATTCCGCCACAGCTGCACGCTTTCACGCGGGTCAAACCCTGCTTTTGCCATGTATTCTAAGCCAAGTAAATCTGCCTCAGATTCATGAGTACGGCTGAAAGGTAAAATAATGCCGACTTGAATGCCTATTCCTAGCGCTTGGAAAATGGCCTTTTTTTCCGCCGATTCTTCGCCACTGAATTGATAACCTAGGGCGAGTGCTTGGCTGGTTGCCATTTGCGTTGAAACGCGTTCGTTACCATGCCTTGCTATTACATGAGCTAATTCATGGCCCACGACGGCGGCGAGTTGTGATTGATTTTTTGCGACACTCAGCAAGCCCTTATACACACCGACTTTATAACCCGGCAAGGCGAATGCATTGACCTGTTCATCGTCAAATAAAACAACTTCCCATGACTGGTCACGATATTTATCAGGCAAAATAGCAATAATTGCGTCAGCGACACATTGTACTTGTTGACGTAACTGAGCATTGTTCGAAGCGGGTATTTCTTTTTTCATCACCGCGAATGACTCAACGCCCATTGTATCTAATTGACTATCAGGTAAGGCTATAAACTGCTTACGTCCTGTTGGCGATGCACTGCAGCCAACAAGAATAATCAGTGCTGCTGCCAGTGTGGCTTTATAAGAAAATTGTATTAACTTCATCTAGAAATCACCTTGAAAAATAACGTATGAGCAGTCGATTAATGACCATTTAACTCACCAATTTAATCCGTAAGAAACCTAATTTTTATTGCGGGAAAGAGACACAGCATGAGAGTTATCAGCACGTTATATAGCAGCATAATAACATAAATACATTAATACAGAATGTCTGAATACTACTAAAAAAGAACCATAATTATGTTTAATGCAATGATGGATTGGCGGCTTAGTGCCTGTAGGTGAATATGACAAACTGTTGAGTAAAAGAAAAATGGCACGAAATAACGGCAAGATAACTATCTGATCCCTTTATGGAGTGACTGCGTATACTTTTTTATAAGTTACAATTTATAAGCGTTCAGAGGTCAATATTGATGATGAAAAAAGTGTTTGTTGCATTGAGTTCTTTATTACTTGTCGCCTGTACTAAAGCTGGATTAGAGGTAGCAAATTGGCCCAATGCATTCAGTGATACAAAAACGATCAAAGACATTGTTTATGGTTCTGAGCCTTGGCAAAAATTAGATGTGTATGTGCCTGCACATGCTTCGACTGAACCGCTTCCGGTGGTGGTTTTCTTCTATGGCGGAAGTTGGAAAGATGGCTCAAAAGACATGTATCCATTTGTTGGAGAAATCTTTGCTAAAGAAGGCTACATCACCGTAATTGCTGATTACAGTAAGTACCCACAGGTTAAGTTTCCGACCTTTGTTGAAGATGGAGCCAAGGCGGTTGCTTGGACGTATCGACACATTACCGAATACCACGGCAATCCAGATAAGCTCTTTGTGGCAGGGCATTCTGCTGGTGCTCACATAGGCGCCTTAGTTACCGCTGACAAACATTATTTACAAGCAGAAGGTGAAACCCCTTCTATTATTAAAGCGTTTGCTGGTTTGTCCGGCCCATACGATTTTGTCCCTTATGAGGAAGATTACATAGACATGTTTGGCCCACCTGAAAATTACCCGAACATGCAAGTTTCGACCTTTATTGATGGCAAAGAGCCACCTATGTTGCTGCTTTGGGGGGCGGAAGATGCCATTGTTGGTAAAAGTAACATGGATAAATTGATTGCTAAAATTGAAGCTGAGCAGGGCGTAGTAGAAAGTCACGTCTATGCTGGAGTCGACCATGTCGGCATGTTGTCTGGTTTCATTTGGTTTTTTAAAAGTAAAGCACCGATCATCGACGACATTACTGACTTTTTTCAGCATTATAAGTAAACAAGTCAAACTTAGAGACGAAGTTAATTTCAGACATATGATGTTTTGGATTTCTCAATTTCAGCCCTAGACCTTAATCATAGTCGACTATATTGCTCGATTTTTTATTGGGTGATAATGTCATTTTATATGAAATCGAACTTTGATTAATTGCATTTATATTTAATAGAGAGGAATCTTTTTCGATAGGTATAAATCAGGAGTGAGTGTGAGAATTAAGTTATCGATACAAACACTAGCGAGTCAAGAACAAAACTTGAAGTGGTTTGCACTAGTATTAGGAATAATGAGTACGATTGCGACAATACAGGATTGGTATCCTTATACTATGTTTATCAGTCTGCCTTTTTGTTTAATATGGATTTACTGCGCTTGGCTGCACACTGAGCGTCAGCTTAAATACATTAATATTATTTTTTCTGTGTTGTATATTTACGGTATTGCCCGTTACATTATTACCAATTAAGCCTGTCTTTGCGTCAGCGCTGTTGCCTTCTTTAGATCGTTGGGTGCGCCAGCGAATGTCGTTTAAGTGGGTAAAGCTAAGCCAGCAGGACTGCTGAATTGATCGGCTTTTTTAACCATGGCGTTACATTCGCTTGGGGTTCTAATTGGGCGATAGTGCAACGCTTTAACCGTTTACGCTTGACCTTAGTTGGAAAGACTCATTTGTGTTGGCCGTTTCATACTTAGATAAACGGTCATCATCGCGATAAAAATCGCAGGCAACATTAATATATTTAATATTTCCCAACCCAGTAAGTTCTGCCAGTATCCCGCTAATATACTTGCGATAGCTGATGATCCAAATACTAGGAAATCATTTAATCCTTGTATCTTAGTTTTATCTGCAGGTTGATACGTTTGCGTTAACAAATTGGTTGCACCTATAAAGGTAAAGTTCCAACCAATACCTAGGACGACTAATGCTGTCCAAAAATACCAGTATGTCGTACCGAATTGATTTAATAAGATACAGGCAATGAGTAATAGACAACCTGTTTGAATAATATTACAGGTGCCAAATTTTTTAATCAGATACCCCGTAAAGAATGAAGGTGCAAACATGCCAAGAACGTGCCACTGAATTACACTGGCAGTGTGGCCAAAATGAAACCCATGGCTATGCATCGCAAGTGGGGTGGCGGTCATGATTAATACCATAACAGCGTATCCAATAGCGCCTGATGTAATAGATGCAATCAAAATCGGCTGACGGAGTAACGTTGTATAAGATCGAGGCGTTCCTGTTTGTTCTGCTATGTTTGCTTTTTTTAGCGGCAACGTCGCAACCAATACAGTGGTTATTGCATATAAGATGAATAGAGCCGCAAAGGCACCAATATATTGTACGTCTGGAATGATATATTCTGACCAAATTGCAAGGCTAGGCCCAAGTACTGCAGCCAGAACTCCCCCTCCCATAATCAAACTAATAGCCTGAGGGCCTTTTCCTTCAGGACAGTTCTCTATCGCTGCGAAACGGTATTGTTGGCCTATACCAATGGCAACGCCCAGTAAGAAAGTAGAGAAACAAAATAACCAAAAATCACTTTGCAATAAGGCGTAATAGGCAAGTGCTGCGCCAAATAATCCAATAATATTCCCTATTAAAAAAACCGCTTTTCTTCCAAGTAATCGAACCAATAACGCAGCGGGTAAGGTTGCACTCATTAGACCGATGAATTGCACTGCTACTGGAACAGTTGCTAGGTCTACAGATGGACTGATTTTGTTGCCAATCAAAGCGGTGACGGAAACGAGTAAAATATTTCCTGTAACTAGTAATGCTTGCCCAAGAGATAATCCCCAAACCGTTAAACCTAACATGTATCGTCCTTTTACAATTGATGCTGTACCCAAGCAAGGGCGGCGGTGTTAATAAATGCTATTTTAGCACGGAAAAATAAACTCTCTTGATGACTTTTTTCAACTCATGATGAATATACTTAATGGATGTGATCTAGGAATCGCTTTTATTGTTTAACCTTTAAAAGACGACTTGATTGCTTGTTCCTTAGTTTATGGGGCTATATTGTAAGAAATACTGCCACGAATGATGAATAAATACGAGATCACTTTTATGACGATTGGAGACTAGGAAATGGTCTATTTTCTGTGAAGAAGGTTTTTTCACTAGAAGTAAATGGCCTAATTTTTGTTGTCGTTATCTACTTTATGCCGTTGTCAGAACTTCTTTTAAGCGATAGTATGGCGTTATGAATCATCCATTAAGTTTATTCCAATACAGTACGTCTACCACCATGACCATAAGGTTGTTTGGGGGATAGCTGCTATTTGATTAAAAAAGCCCTCTGAGCGAATTGCCAGAGGGCTTTTTTAATGTCCATTTCTTGTTATTCGCTCGGAGTTTTTCACAAAAAATCTTTCATTAGGAGAAAGATATGAAAACTCATCGCGAACTCGCGGAACAGCTCGATTTATTTCATTCAGAACAGCAAGCACCAGGGATGCTATTTTGGCACCCTAATGGCTGGCATTTGTTTCAAAAAATACAAGAACACATGCGCTGCTGTTATCGTCAGTATGGCTTCAAAGAAGTGCGTACTCCTCAGCTAATGAAAAAAGAACTTTGGAAAATATCTGGTCATATGGATATGTATGCTCAAGACATGTTCTTTGGTGGCGAGCAAAATGGCGACCAAGAATACGCTTTAAAACCCATGTCTTGTCCTGCTCATATACTCATGTATAAACGTGGTGTACACAGCTATCGAGACTTACCCTTGAAGCTATTTGAATTTGGTTTGGTGCATCGTAACGAATCGTCAGGCTCACTAAATGGTTGTCTACGATTACGACAGTTTACTCAAGATGATGCGCATGTTTTTTGCGCTTGGTCTCAGGTAAAACAAGAAGTCTGTCTATTTCTTAAACGGGCGAAACAAATTTATGACGACTACGGCTATCAAGCTCTAGAGGTCAAGATCTCTACACAACCAGAGCAAGCATTAGGCGACGATGCATCGTGGCGACGGGCGGAAAACATACTTAAAGAAGCCTGTCAGGCAGAAAGCGTCCCCTTTGAGATCCAAGTAGGTGAAGGTGCTTTTTATGGCCCAAAAATAGAACTAGCGCTACAAGATGCTATGGGACGAGTTTGGCAATGCGGCACAATCCAGCTGGACTTCAATCTGCCAGAGCGTTTTGACTTAGCGTTTGATAATGAACAAGGTGAAGGGGAGCAACCTATTATCCTACACCAAGCCGTTTATGGCTCGATAGAGCGCTGGATTGGCATACTGCTCGAAGCGTCGCAAGGCGTATTACCAGAATGGATACACCCGCAACCCGTGATATTGGTCACAGTCAATGATTCTGTCTTAGACTACGCCAACCTGATACGAGCAGATCTAGAGAAACAAGACATAAATGTCTTGTGTGAGTTTAGCAACCACTCCGTTGGCCGCAAAATAAAACGCAGCTTTGAGCTTAAAATCCCCAACATAGTGATAATAGGAGAGCAAGAAGCCCAAGCGGGAAAACTGACAATCCGCAGAGGGAAACACATTGAAATGATCGACAAGGAAGAACTGATTTCCTTTTTAAAAGCCAAGCAAAATCTAAGATAAAAAGGAGAACACCATGACCAGCGAAACCAGATAGGCCGCCAAGTAATTGGCGGCCTTTTTCATTTTTAGCTTGGGAATATGCGAATAAGCCCCTCTCATGAGGCAATCGCGTTTTAAGCCTTCAAGCCTCAACTATGCCACATCAACTCACCTTTGCCGACAGCGAGTTCAACAACAAACGCCGTAAAACACGTAAAGAGGTTTTTCTTTCTCGCATGAATGAGTTGATGCCATGGGATCAACTTGAAGCGGTTGTTGAACCGTTTTATCCCAAAGCAGGCAATGGAAGAAGGCCTTATCCGCTATCTACCATGTTCCGTATTCACTGCATGCAACATTGGTACAACATGAGTGATCCAGCGATGGAAGATGCCTTGTATGAGATCACGTCCACGCGCTTATTTACTGACTTACCGTTAGATATTCTTATTACTTATTTAGATAGTTGATCACACCACCATCATGAATTTCAGGCACTTATTAGAGAAACACAAACTCTTGCGCCAGCTCTTTAAAGAAGTGAATAGATGGCTGTCTGATGCAGGCATTTACCTCAAAGAAGGCACCATTGTGGATGCGACTATTATTGAAGCGGCCAGCTCAACGAAGAATAAAGCCAAAGAAAGAGACCCTGAGATGCACCAAACTCAAAAGGGTAAGTAATGGTTCTTTGGCTTAAAAGCCCATATTGGTGTTGATGCTAGAACGGGGTTAACTCACGGCGTGAGTACAACGGCGGCCAACGTTCATAACATCACGGAAACAGTGAACCTTCTTCATGGCGAAGCGTGTTTTGTCTCGGCGGGTTCTGGCTATCGTGGCGCTCAAAAGAGAGAAGAGTTAAAAGGTGTCAAAGCAGACTGGGTGATTGCAGCTGATTTTTAGGGAATTAGCCGAGCAAAAGTCGATCATCCCTTTAGAATCATCAAGTGTCAGTTTGGTTTTAGAAAAGCTATTTATCGTGGGTTAGCTAAAAATGACAGTAAGCTCGCCATGCTGTTTACTCTTGCCAACGTGTTTCGAGTTGACCCGAGCCGCAAGGGGGTAATCCGTTAAAAAACCACTAAACAAGGTTCAATTATCTTGTTTAGTGGTAGAAAAGTGATAAACCAGCCACATTACTGACTGCCATTGGGCTTTTCAGAATGTTAGGCGCGCCGCTCAACTTGATCGCATGTTCCCTAGGAATAGCTTCTATTTTCTAACCTTTAAAAGACGAATAAGTCGCTTTATTACTTGATCGTTTTTCATTGTGATGCACGTTGATTTGGCGTTGTTCTAATATTTTTTAGTCGCTGAATACTTTGTGATTCAGTTCATCTGATTGACTCTATATTTGTGCGAAGGCCGGCTTTACGTATTTTATTCATATAACTGTTTTTTACTAAGGGCTCCTATTTCCTTTTTTTGCGTTCACACAGATATGGGTCTTCAGTCCAAATATTCATGAGTTTCTGGTATGGCCTCACCGTTATAGACATTTCAGTATTTTTTTGCTTTTTTTATTGTTTGATTTTCGTATGAAACAATTACGTTTCAGAGGTTAAAGTTCAACATTCATTCGATAAATGACCGTTATGTTCTTCTATCTTGCTGCTAATTGCTTTTAACTGTCATAAATTCGTCACGTGATTTTTCTATACTTCGCTGCATCTGAGAGTGGTATCGGAAGGTTAGCAGTCATGAATATTAAAGATGTAGCGGCGTTAGCAGGCGTTTCTCCTGCGACAGTCTCAAGATGCTTGAATAATACAGGGCCATTGAGTAGCGAAACACGAACTCGTATTGAAAAAATCATTGACTTGACAGGTTACGATGCCAATAAAGCTTCTAAACAAGTGGACTGGAATCATAACCCTACTATTGGCGTGATGATTCCGAGTCTGCTTAACCCCGTTTTTTCAGAAATTGTTGCCGGTATTCAACAGCGAGCTCGTCACTTTGGCTACTCTGTGATTGTGGTAGACACCCAATACGAGCTCAGCCGAGAGAGGCAAGCGATTATTGATCTGATTCGACAACGTGTCGTGGGTGTTATTCTTACCACGGCCTCTGTAGAAAATAACGAGGCCTTATCCTTACTGCGTGAATTCCGTTTTCCTTTTTGTCTTGTTCATAACCAATCCCCAGATGAGCCGTGTGTGTATGTGGACAACTATCAAGCGGGGTGGGATGTCGCTGATCAATTACTGGCTTTAGGCCATCAAAAAACTGGCATGGTTGCAGGACGTTTTCAGTCTTCCGATAGAGCTAAGCAGCGTTACTTAGGTTTTACCGACCGTCTCAAACAAGAAACACTCTTACCTCCTATGCAGTTGGTTGAAGTTGATCAGTATGCGCTCACACCATTTGACCAAACTCAAGGATCTTTCTTTGATTCGCTTTCAGCGCCAACAGCATGGTTTTGCAGTAATGACTTGCTGGCCTTGAAGCTGGTGAATCATCTTAAAACGCAAGGTATCGCTATTCCAGAAATGGTATCAGTCGTCGGCTTTGATGGCATGGCGCTCGGACAAATTCTTTACCCACCTCTTGCTACGATTCAAGTTCCTCATCACACGATGGGGTTGTATGCGGTGGATTTATTGTTCAACAGCAAGCACAAAACAACGCTTCCTTTAACTAAGCAGCTAGATTATCAACCCCACTTTGTGGGAACCATGGCTGAGTGTCAGCCGCCAACAATGCGACGTGTTCTTTAAAAATAGCAGGAGAGAGTTTAATGAGTGTCTTTAAAAAGGTAACTAAGCTGGCCGTTCTATCGCTAGGGCTCAGCGCAGGAGCGTCTTACGCAGCGGATGCGATTTGTTATAACTGTCCGCCAGAGTGGGCGAATTGGGGCGGGCAGCTTGAGTTAATTAAAAAAGACTTAGGTATTTCCATTCCGATGGATAATAAAAATTCAGGCCAAACTTTGTCACAGCTGGTGGCTGAAAAAAATAGCCCTGTAGCCGATGTTGCGTATTACGGTGTGTCTTTCGGTATTAAGGCCGCTGAGATAGGTGTGGTAGACGCTTATAAACCGAAAAACTGGGATAAAATTCCAGCAGGTTTGAAAGACCCTGATGGTAAATGGTTTGCGATTCACTCTGGCACCATTGGTTTTTTTGTCAATAAAGATGCGCTTGATGGCCGCCCAGTACCGCAATCATGGGATGAGCTTCTAAAACCGGAATACAAGGGAATGGTAGCCTATCTTGATCCGACTAGCGCATTTGTTGGTTACGCTGGTGCGGTAGCGATTAACCAATCGTTTGGTGGCGATATGAATGATTTCACGCCAGCCATTAATTACTTTAAAAAACTGGCTGAGAATCGCCCAATCGTGCCTAAGCAAACGGCTTACGCTCGTGTGATCTCGGGCGAAATCCCCATTCTTCTCGATTACGATTTCAATGCTTACCGCGCCAAATACAAAGACGGCGTTAACGTTGCTTTTGTGATTCCTAAAGAAGGTTCTGTTGTTGTGCCTTACGTGATGAGCGCGGTGAAGAATTCACCAAACCCTAAAAACGGTCACAATGTATTAGATTTTGTCCTGTCGGATAAAGGTCAAGCCGTATGGGCAGAAGCCTATCTTCGACCTGTCATCTCCTCTGCTATGACGCCTGAAATTGAAGCGAAATTCTTGCCAGCGTCAGATTACCAGCGAGCAAAAACGGTCGACTTTGCCAAGATGGCTGAAGCACAAAGCGGTTTTGCTCAGCGCTATTTGAATGAAGTTCGTTAATTAACGAGGGATCATAAGGCAAAGAGCGAGATTTTGTTCTTTGTCTTATGAAGGCCCTAACGAATAAAAAGCCTTATCAAAAAGATTTTGTGGCGAAGAAAATATGAAGCAAAGCAAGCAATATTATCTATTAATTATCCCTGTTGTGATTATCTGTGTAGCCTTTTTTTTACTGCCAATGGTTAAGTTGTTGTGGCTGTCATTAGCGGAACAGAATGGCATCAGCTATTGGTATATTTTAACGAAACCCATGTACCTAAAAAGTCTTTTATCGACGTTTTTATTATCTTTCGTTGTGACCATCGCCAGTTTAGTTATCGCCACTATGGTGGGTTTATTTTTGACGCGTTATGAGTTTAAAGGCAAATCTTTATTGGTTGCCATGTTGAGTTTCCCTTTGGTGTTTCCGGGCGTAGTGATTGGTTTTTTTGTGATCATGTTGGCGGGGAGACAAGGTTTATTTGCCGAACTGGGGCTCGCTCTTGTTGGCGAACGCTGGACCTTGGCTTATTCCATTTCTGGCCTCTTTATTGGCTATTTATATTTCTCTATTCCTCGTGTGGTGCTGACTGTTATGGGGGCGGCGGAAAAATTAGATTATAACCTGATTGAAGCGGGCCGTTCTTTAGGGGCAAATCGTTGGCAATTGCTGCGAGATGTGACATTGCCGGCGCTGACTCCGGGCTTAATTTCTTCTGGCTCTATTTGTTTTGCCACCTCCATGGGGGCCTTCGGTACGGCTTTTACCTTAGCGACGAATCTTAATGTGTTACCAATGACGATCTATACCGAATTTACGCTCAATGCGAATTTTGCCATGGCGGCTGCATTGAGTTTGATTCTTGGCTTTATCACCTGGCTTTGTTTGACCATCGCTCGTCGCCAAGGTGGTTCGTCGTTGGGAATGGGGGGTTAATATGAAAAGGGGGATGTATTTTTATCTGCAACTTGCTTTTACTCTACTAGTTTGTGCGTTTTTGATTGTGCCTGTTTTTATGTCTATTACGGCTGGGCTTACCAGCAATTATTTTGTGGGTATTAAGAGCGGTTTTACTTTTCGCTGGATCATTCAGGTTTGGGGACTCTACTCAGATACGATTTGGTTGACCATGAAGATAGCCTTGGTAACTACTTTAATTAATCTCTGTGTGGGCGTGCCTTGTGCTTACTATCTTGCACGAACTCGGAGTAAGTTCTCTGCGTTTTTGGATGAATGTTTGACCTTACCGATTGCCATTCCGGGCATGGCGATTGCGCTTGGTCTAATTTCAGTATACGGCGGTTTTAGTGATTTTCGTATGAGCTGGTTATTTATCTTGGTGGGTCATGTGATTTTTACCTTACCATTTATGGTTAAGTCGGTGCTGGCTGTGTTGCAAAGCATTAACTTTCGGTTGTTGGAAGAAGGTGCTGCCAGTTTAGGGGCAAGTTTTTGGCAACGTTTTTTTCATGTAATTGTACCAAATTGTAAAACGGGCATTGTTAGCGGCATTTTAATGACGCTGACGTTATCTGCGGGAGAATTTAATTTGACGTGGATGCTACATACTCCGATTACTAAAACTTTACCGGTTGGTTTAGCAGACTCTTATGCCTCAATGCGTTTGGAAGTGAGCTCAGCATATACATTGATTTTCCTGGGCATGATTTTGCCTTTACTGATCGCTGCACAATGGCTTAATCGCAAACCTAAGCGTCCGGCTTAGTTCGGACTAAGGGCATCTATAAATGAATAAGATAGGCACTAACATGAAAAATGTATCGACGAGTGTGGAAATTACCTTAAAGCAGGTACAGAAAACTTTTTCGGATGGCACATTGGCGCTTAAGCCTCTTGATCTACATATCGAGAAAGGTGAGATTCTGGTGCTACTTGGACCATCTGGCTGCGGTAAAACGACCACTTTACGTTTGATTGCGGGCTTAGAATTTTGCGACCAAGGTGGTGAAATTCACTTTGGCGAACGTGATGTAACACAAATTGCTATTGAGCAGCGTAGAGTCGGTATGGTTTTTCAATCCTACGCACTGTTTCCCAATATGAATGTCAGCGACAACATTGCTTATGGCTTGCGAGTGCGTGGTGAAAGCAAAGTGAACAAAGACAAAAAAGTCCAAGAGATGCTTGATATGTTCGATTTGCAAGCTTATTCCCATCGCAGTGTCGACCAATTATCTGGTGGTCAACGCCAGCGTGTAGCATTGGCTCGAGCTATTATTACCGAGCCTGAGGTCTTGTTGCTTGATGAGCCTTTATCTGCCTTAGATGCTTTGTTGAAAAAGCGCTTGCGTACTGACATCAATGCCTTGTTAAAGCGTTTAGGTATTACCGCTGTGTACGTGACTCATGACCAGGAAGAGGCAATGGCAATGGGTGATCGTATCGCCATATTAGATCATGGTGAAATTGTTCAAATTGGTACGGCCGAAGACATTTACTTGTCTCCAAAAAGTGAATTTGTGGCGAATTTTATTGGTCAGATGAATCATTTTGATGGTCAATTACAAGGTCAGAATTTGTCGTTTGGGACGCATTCTCTCCCTTTGTCTGCAGCGCTTTATGAACCGTATTCAGAAGGAGAGCGACTTCGTTGCATGTCACGTCCAGAAGATATTCGTTTAATGACGTTTGAAGATGCCAGTGTAAAAGGCGCCGTATCTCAAAGTGTTTTTTTGGGAGACAGAACCCGAGTGTTAGTTGAAGTAGAAGGGCAGAATAATTTAATTCATGTGGACTGTTTTGAACGAAAACGCTACGCCAAAGGGGATCGGGTGGGGCTGATTATTCCATCTACTCGTCTTGTGTTATTACCGACTGAACAGCGTGAGAGTGCTATATGTTAATTGCACAGCTAACAGATTTACATATAAAGAAACAGGGGAAAATCGCATACCAAAAAGTCGATACCTTGGAGTGTCTAAAAAATGCGGTTGCTCATATTAATAGCCTTTCACCTCAGCCAGATTGGGTTATTGTCACGGGCGATTTAGGGGATTTTGGTACACCTGAGGAATACGACGTGTTAGTCCCAGAGCTGAAAAAGCTGAAGGTTCCAATCAAAGTTGTGCCAGGTAACCATGACCATAGAGATCATCTTCGCGTTGCTTTTGATGGGTTGGCGAGTTTTGATCACTCAGAATTTTGTCATTTTTCACAAATTTCCGAGGACTATCACCTTCTTGGTTTGGATACATCTGTACTTGGAAAACCTTATGGACAGTTAGCGCCTGAGTCTTTACTTTGGTTGTCAGAGCAGCTTTTGGCTCATACTGAGTTACCGACGCTTATTTTTCTTCATCACCCGCCTATGGAAGTGGGGATAGATCATATGGATGTACAAAAACTTCTAAACGATGAAGCGTTATGGCAAGTTGTTAAGCATCATACGCAGGTCACAGGCCTCGTTGCAGGACATTTGCATCGTTCGATTTGCGCAACATGGCATGGTTTGCCTGTTTGGGTTGGACCGTCTCATAGCCATGCTGTGACTTTAGATTTAAACTCTAATGCGCCATCAAGCTTTTCTTTAGAGCCGCCGGCTATTCAACTGTTCAAACTCAAACCGAATAGTGTTACAGGTCATATAAGTTACATCATATCGAAAGATGACGTGGTTGGGCCGTTTCCCTTTTTTGATGAAAATAATAAGTTGATTGATTGATTGCACTTAATTTTCTTTAGCAATAAGTAGCAATCAAACTCAAAAAAAGGCGTAGTGGTTCTTAGCTTTAAAGGCCATATATTCGTATGGTCATGAGGGCTCAATTGACTTGAAATATAAGTATCACTGGACTTCCCAGAGGTTGCTAAACCTTAGTTGGTTATTAAAATACAACTTTTCGAACTTTGCAGATGACACCACTTCTATAAAGTCCAAAAAATAACCCCTCCCTAACCCTCTCCTTGGAAGGCAAAGGGGAGGGTGTAGTGGTCAAGTAAAGCTGGTTCCCGAGATCGACAGAGTTTGGATAAAACCCACAAAACCTCTGGCACTTCTTACTAAAAACATTGTCTATGACACCCAATGCACTTTTTCCTTTATGATAGTCGCCATTAGAATTTGAACTTGGAATCCATAACATTATGAATAACTCTTCTACACACAAGCCACGTCCGATGGTGGATCTGATCGTCAGTGTCGTTTTACCGTCTTTAATTTTAATGAAGTTAAGTGGTGAAGATAAGTTGGGCGTTAGCGGAGGTTTGATCGCGGCGTTAGCGTTTCCCCTTGGTTGGGGGCTTTTTGAGTTAATAAAATATAAGAAGTTTAACTTCATCGCTTTGTTGGGGTTAGTGAGCGTTTTACTGACGGGCAGCATCGGTTTGTTCGAGTTGGACAATAAATGGTTGGCGATTAAGGAAGCGTCGATTCCTGCGATAATAGGCATTGCAGTGCTAGTGTCTACTTTCACACCGTATCCTTTGATTCGAGCTCTATTGTTTAACGCGTCAATAATGGACGTCGAGACTATTAAGCAAAAGCTAGAAGAGAACCACAGTACTGCCGCGTTTGAAAAAACCTTGATGAAGGCAACGTATTTTATAGCGGGTTCGTTTGCTTTTTCAGCCACGATGAATTACATACTCGCCAAATGGATTGTCACCAGCCCTGCTGGAACCGAAGCGTTTAACGAAGAGCTGGGTCAGATGACGTTATACAGTTATCCAATGATCGCTATTCCATCGATGATCATGATGTTGGGTGTGTTTTATTATCTGTGGCGTAACATTCATAAAGCCACAGGGTTGAAGTTAGAAGACTTATTAGTAAAAAAATAATCCTACCCTCCGCTTCCCCTTGTAATAAGGGGGAAGGTGCTAAACCATGTCCTACCACAGCCATATATATTTACTCCATTTTACTAACCAAAAAATCAATAAAGCTTCTCACTTTTGATGGCATATATTTACGGTTCGGATAAATCAAAAATAGGTCTACTGTTACAGGAAGTAAATCATCAAACAACAGAATTAAATTTCTTTTTTTTATTTCATCGGTTAAAACCAACTTTGGTACTCTTGCAATACCTTGCCCAGCTATACACAGTGCCAATTCCATTTCAGCGCTGTTGGTTATTAAGTGGCTGTCTACTTTTATTGTGATTTTCCGGCCTGACTTTTCTTGGTATTGCCAGATATTATGATTAACAGTAGAGCGGAAATTAATAGTGCGATGATGAACTAATTCATTAGGAGATTGAGGCGTCCCCCATTGCTCTAAATAACTTGGTGCTGCAATGGTAACTATATCGACACTGGTTAATTTCCGACTAACTAAGCTTGAATCAGGCAGTTGTTCTGAGGCTCGCAGCGCCAAATCATAACCATCAGCGACGACATCAACTAATTGATCATTCAACTCTAGTTCAATAATTACCTGCGGATATAGATTCATGTATTCACTTAATATCGGTCGTATCTTTGCTAAGGCAAAACTTACAGGGCAACTCACGCGTAAATTTCCTTTTGGGGTAAGTTGCTGCCCGCTTAATTGGCGCTCTACTTGTAAGGCATCTGAGATGATGTTTTGGCATTGTCGATAATAGATTTCACCTGCTGCAGTTAGGCTAATTTGTCGAGTGGTACGATTGAGTAATCTGACGCCTAAGCGATTTTCAAGTTTGTTTATTTCACCACTGATATAGGATTTGCTGTGGTTTAGTAAAGTGGCCGCTTGAGTAAAGCTGCCACAATCAGCAACCTGTTTAAAAGTCACAATGCCATTTAATAATTGAGTATCCATAATTCACTCTAATTGATAGTCATATGAGAACAATCATTGCATAAATAGGTAATTAATCACAATAAGAGAATGATATAGACTTTCCTTTCTTAAATTAGCAGAAGTAAATTATATGAAAAATGTTCTCATACTTAACTCAAGCCCAATCCCTAAAGAAAGTATTTCAACTAAGCTAACCTCATTTTTTGAACAAGAATTATTAACCATGAAAGGGTTTAATATTTTCACTCGCGATCTTGGCGTAACACCGCCAAGCCATTTAACGGCATTAGCATTATCTGGTTTTTTTAATGACCCAAGCGAGCACAATGGAGATCAAAAACAAGCATTAAGCGAAGGTTTATTGTTAATCAGAGAACTAGAGAATGCAGATATAGTAATCATTGGTTCGGCTATGCATAACCATACAGTGACATCTGGTTTAAAAGCTTATATAGACCAAGTCACACGTCCAGGCTTAACCTTTCAGTATAAAGCGGATGGACCTCATGGACTTTTAACCAATAAACAGGTGTTTGTCATCATTTCAGCGGGTGGTGATTACAGTTCAGAAGAGACGAAAAAAACGGATTTTGTAACCCCATTACTAAAAGAAGTGTTAGGGTTTATTGGTTTAGATAACATCCAATTTATTCCTGTTTTTGGCTCCTTCTTAGGAAATAAAACGTCTGAGAAAAATCAAAATATCGCTAAACAATCCATTGTAAAAGCCGTAAAGCAGCTACAATAAAATGCTTCTGCTTATTAGCTGAAATAGACTGTTTGATCTTTGCTACAGGATTTTTTTTGAAATAGATATTAGGAGGGTATAGGAAAGATCTACGTCAATCGAACTTACCATCATGTTTACTCAATCAGATCAGAACAGTTGACTTATCTTGGGTGCCAAAGTGTTTCTGGGGCTGTTTATAGTGATTTTAAAAGGCATTGTGGCATACGTTGCGTTCGCTTAACTGGCTGTGTGTTTGACGCTGTCATAATAAAGTATTTTTTATGGCAGCGTGTTTCAGGATCGGACACACGAAAGAAGTAAGGCGCTAACGCTCTAAAGCGACCTTTTGGTAACTTTTGTATTCTTCCTTATTAAACCGTGAGCAAAAGTTATGCTCTCAACAGAGCGGAATAAAGGTTAGGACTATAATGCGTTTAAATGGAACCAAAGCTTGTAATCACTAACCTTCCCCGTAAAAAAGAGACAGGAATTCATCTCGTCGTCTCAAGTCGCTTTTAGTGTTCCTCTAGTCGTTTACAGCCTGCTTCCTTTCTTCCCGAAAAATTACACTGAGTTCATTGATGTTTACCCACGTTTGATCGGTAAGGAAAAACAATGAACGCAGCAGAGATACACGACAAAGCGATTGTGATTGATGGTTTAATTTGTGCGAAGTGGAATCGCGAATTATTTGAAGACATGTCGAAGGGTAAGTTAACGGCCGCGAATTGTACGGTGTCTTTCTGGGAAAATTTCGAAGGCACGGTACGAAACGTGGTTGAGATGAACCAGTTGATCGACGCCAATAGCGACCTGCTTCTCAAGGTTTATACCACCAAAGACATCTATCGTGCGAAAGCGGAAGGCAAAACCGGTGTAATGATGGGCTTTCAAAACGCGCATGCGTTCGAAGATCAAATCGGTTATGTGCAGATATTCAAAGACCTTGGCGTTGGCATTGTGCAGATGTGCTACAACACGCAAAATTTGGTCGGCACCGGTTGTTATGAACGCGATGGCGGTTTGTCTGGCTATGGTCGGGAAATTGTCGCGGAGATGAACCGTGTTGGTATGTTGTGTGATTTGTCTCACGTTGGTCCGAATACGGCGAAAGAAGTCATCATCGAATCAAAAAAACCTGTCGCTTATTCTCATTGTTTACCTTCTGGTCTAAAAGAACACCCACGCAACCGCAGTGACGAAGAGCTTAAGTTTATTGCAGACAATGGTGGTTTTGTCGGCGTTACTATGTTTGCTCCTTTCTTAAAAGCCGGTATTAACGCAACCATTGACGACTACGTGGAAGCCATTCAATACATCTACAACATTGTTGGTGAAGACGCGATTGGTATTGGTACTGACTTTACTCAAGGTCATGGCTATGACTTCTTCGAGTACTTAACGCACGATAAAGGCTACGCACGCCGTTTGACGCGCTTTGGCGAAATTATCAATCCGCTCGGTATGCGAACCGTTGGTGACTTTCCAAATTTGACCGAAGCCTTGTTGAAGCATGGTTTTAGTGAACGTCAGGTTTGTAAAATCATGGGCGACAATTGGGTGAATCTGTTACGCGAAGTCTGGGGCGAGTAGTAAATCGACGGTTCAGAGTGATCACTTGCGACGCTTTTAATGGTTTTTTAGAAAGACATATTTTTTTGAAATGTAAACAATTCAGAATAATTTTTGAGGAAGTAAAATGGGAACTCATGCACCAGAAATGCCGATCAGTGTCGATGACGAAACCGGTGTTTGGAATACCGATGCTTTGCCAATGCTGTATGTGCCACGGCACTTTTTTGTTAATAACCATATGGGTATTGAAGAAGAGATTGGCGCCGAGCGTTACGCCGATATTCTTTATAAAGCGGGCTATAAATCAGCGTACCACTGGTGTGAAAAAGAAGCTGAGTTGCACGATTTTACGGGTGATGAAGTTTGGCATCACTATTTGAAACGCCTTTCTCAACGCGGCTGGGGTTTTTTTATTACCGAGTCGTTGGATGTTGAAAAAGGTACCGCAAAAGTACGCTTAGAAAACTCAGCCTTTGTTTACCATTACTTTAAAGAACATGGCTGCAAGGTGAATCGCAAGATCGATTATATGTTTACCGGTTGGTTTGCTGGTGCGTTAGATCAAATTGCAGAAAGCCAAGGTTTGCCCATTCGTACTAAAGCAGAACAGACTCAAAGTGCAGCCGAAGAAGGCTGTGATGTAGGTTATTTTGAAGTAGTACCTCTGTGATTTTTAAACCAACCTAAAAAAACATACGGCTATCACGGGCAGGTGATGGCTGAAATTATATTCGAGAAGTTAAAAGTCGTTTTCAATAAGGCAGGATGTTATGTCCCAGTATGATGCGTTGTTCGAACCACTAAATATTAATAAATTAACCATCCGCAATCGTATTGTTAGTACGGCTCATGCTGAGGTGTATGCCACTGATGGCGGCATGACAACAGAGCGTTACGTAAAATATTACGAAGAAAAAGCCAAAGGTGGCTGTGGTCTTTGTATTTGTGGTGGCTCCAGTGTGGTGTCTATCGATAGCCCACAAAGCTGGTGGAGTTCGGTCAATCTATCGACAGATCGCATCATTCCTCACTTTCAAAACCTTGCCGATGCCGTGCATAAACATGGCGGTAAGATAATGATCCAGATTTCTCATATGGGTCGTCGTTCTCGTTGGGATGGTGAAAACTGGCCTAACCTAATGTCCCCTTCTGGTATTCGTGAGCCGGTTCACCGTGCGACCTGTAAAACTATTGAAGTAGAAGAAATGTGGCGCGTAATTGGTGACTTTGCTCAAGCCGCGCGTCGTGCAAAAGAAGGTGGACTAGACGGTGTTGAATTGTCTGCTGTTCACCAACATATGATAGATCAGTTCTGGTCACCACGTGTAAATAAACGTACCGACGAATGGGGTGGCACGTTTGAAGGCCGTATGAAGTTTGGTATGGAAGTGCTGAAAGCCGTTCGTGCCGAAGTCGGTCCAGATTTTGCTGTGGGCATGCGCATCACGGGTGATGAATTCCATCCTGATGGCTTGGGCCATGAAGAAATGAAGAAAATTGCTCAATACTACGATGCGACTGGCATGGTGGATTACTTTGGTGTGGTTGGATCTGGTTGTGATACTCACAACACGTTGGCTAACGTTATTCCAAACATGAGCTATCCGCCTGAGCCTTTCTTGTATTTGGCTGCAGGCATCAAAGAAGTGGTTAATGTTCCTGTGATCCACGCACAAAACATCAAAGATCCGAATCAGGCTAAACGTATTCTTGAGGCGGGTTACGTGGACTTTGTTGGTATGACTCGTGCTCATATTGCTGATCCACACTTCATTGCCAAAATCAAGATGGATCAAGTTGATCAAATTCGTCAGTGTGTTGGCGCAAACTATTGTATCGACCGTCAGTATCAAGGTTTGGATGTATTGTGTATTCAGAATGCGGCGACATCCCGCGAATACATGGGCTTGCCACATGTAATTGAGAAAACGTCAGGCGTTATTCGTAATGTACTTGTTGTTGGTGGTGGTCCTGGTGGATTGGAAGCCGCGCGAGTTGCAGCAGAACGTGGTCACAAAGTGACTTTGCTTGAGAGAGCAGAAGAGCTGGGTGGTCAGCTAGTGTTTGCATCCAAAGCCCCTCAGCGTGATCAAATCGCGGGTATTACTCGTTGGTTGGTGATGGAAGTGGAACGCTTGGGTGTGAACGTGCGTTTAAATACGTCAGCTGATGAAACCATGGTTAAAGAGCTCAACCCAGATGTGTGTATTTTGGCGACAGGTGGTCGTCCATTTGTTGAACAGAATGAAGAGTGGGGCGCAGCGGAAGGTTTGATTGTTTCTTCTTGGGATATTCTAAGTGGAAAAGTTGAGCCAGGTAAAAATGTCTTGGTATACGACACAATTTGCGAATTCTCAGGTATGTCAGTAGCCGATTACTTGGCTTCTAAAGGCTCTTTGGTTGAATTGGTAACCGACGATATTAAACCAGGTGTTGGTGTTGGTGGTACTACATTCCCAACGTACTACCGCTCTTTGTACGAGCGTGAAGTTATCATGACGTCAGATATGCTTTTAGACAAAGTATATCGTGAAGGCAACAGCTTAGTTGCAGTGCTTGAGAATGAATATACTGCTCAGAAAGAAGAGCGTGTTGTTGATCAAGTCGTGATAGAGAACGGTACTCGTCCAAACGAGGAATTGTACTACGCATTAAAATCAAGCTCATGTAATAAAGGCCAAATTGATAACGAAGCTTTGTTTGATATCAAGCCTCAGCCAGTGCTGAGTGGTGGATCAGATGAGGGCATGATCTTGTGGCGTCTGGGGGATTGTGTATCTCAGCGTAACGTTCATGCGGCTATGTATGATGCTCTTCGCCTTTGCAAAGACTTGTAGGGGGGCGATTACTACGCTCGTAAATACAGGGTTAAAAATGAACTCGAACTGCTCATTTATAGTTATAAACTGCGCTTTCTTGTTCATTTTTGCCTCGTCTTTACTTCGCTGGTGAAATCGCTAATGCATATATTAGTAAATACTGTATGTGCCTTCTGTATTTATAATGATGAGGATTCATCATGATTCTTGATTGGTTACCTCCAACTTTGATTGGTGTTCTTCTTGTGCTAGCTGGGATTGGTGCTGTTCGCCGCATGAATTTATGGCGCGCAGGACAGGCTGAAAAAGTCGACATTCTGGCAGGTTTGCTGGCGATGCCAAAACGCTACTTGCACGACCTTCACCATGTTGTAGAACGAGATAAGTATATGTCTCGTACTCATGTTGCAACGGGTGGTGGTTTCGTCTTAGCAATGGTGTTAGTGGTGTTTGTTCACCTATTTGGCGTTAAGAGCGAAACTCTTGCTTGGACGCTACTAGCGGCTTTAATGTTGATGTTTTGTGGTGCATTGTTTGTTTATAAGCGCCGAATGAATCCGCCATCACGCCTTTCTAAAGGGCCATGGATGCGCTTGCCAAAAAGCTTGCTTACCTTTTCTATTACCTTTTTTGTGTTGACTTTGCCTGCTGCAGGAATCCTTCCTGAAGGGACGGGTGGTTGGATACTTACGCTTGTATTATCTGTTCTTATTTTAATGAGCTTAAGTGAAATGCTGTTTGGCATGACATGGGGCGGGCCGATGAAGCACGCTTTTGCGGGGGCTTTGCATCTTGCTTTTCATCGTCGTCCAGAACGCTTTGGTGGTGGTCGTTCTACTGGTTTGAAACCTGCTGCTTTAGGCGAAGCATCGCATGGTGTTGCGAAACCAACGGATTTCAAATGGAATCAATTATTAGGCTTTGATGCTTGTGTGCAGTGTGGTCGTTGTGAAGCGGTTTGTCCTGCGTTCGCAGCGGGTCAACCACTTAATCCAAAGAAACTTATTCAAGATATGGTGGTGGGTTTTGCTGGTGGTACTGATGAAAAGTACGCTGGCAGTGCGTACCCAGGTATTGAAGTTGGTAAAGCTAAAGGTGCGCCTAACCAGATTATTACTAACGGGTTGATCAGTACAGATACGCTTTGGTCATGTACTACATGTCGTGCTTGCGTAGAAGAGTGTCCGATGATGATCGAACATGTGGACGCCATTGTTGATATGCGTCGTTTCTTGACACTAGAAAAAGGCGAAACGCCAAACAAAGGTGCGCAAGTACTGGAAAATATTATCGCGACGGATAATCCGAATGGTTATTCGCCAGCAAGCCGTACGCATTGGGCAGCAGATCAAAACTTAAATGTGATGAAAGACGTAAAACAAACCGATGTGTTGTTTTGGGTATCTGATGGTGCGTTTGATATGCGCAGTCAGCGGATTCTTCGTGCTTTCGTAAAATTGCTCAAGGCGGCCAATGTGGACGTCGCCATTTTGGGTGATGAGGAACTAGACAGCGGCGATGTGGCCAGACGTTTAGGTGATGATGCAACCTTCCAAAATTTGGCGAATCGCAACCTAGCCACGTTGTCAAAATATCGCTTTAACAAAATAGTGACGACAGACCCTCATGCCTTCCATTGTTTGAAAAATGAATACGGTGACTTTGGTTCGGATGCGTTAAAGGACGTAGAAGTTTTACACCATACGACGTTTTTAAATCGCTTAGTAAAAGAAGGCCGCTTCAATTTAAATCCCTTTAGCGGCGGCAAGGTGACGTATCACGACCCTTGTTATCTTGGTCGTTATAATGGCGAATACGAAGCACCACGAGAGTTGCTTGCTAGCTTGGGTATTGATATCGCAGAAATGGAAAGATCTGGTTATCGTTCACGCTGTTGTGGTGGTGGTGGTGGCGCACCAATTACGGATATTCCGGGTGAACGCCGCATTGCTGACATGCGTATGGAAGACGTAACAAGCACGGGCGCAGAGTTGGTTGCAGTGGGTTGTCAGCAGTGTACTGCGATGCTTGAGGGCGTTGTGGAGCCTCGACCAGTGGTAAAAGACATCGCTGAAATATTAGCCGGACAGCTTAGAGAGGAGATGCACTAATGAGTGATTTTTCTTCAGAGCGTTTTTCTTCGGATAATGGGCTACGACGAGACCCAAGAGCAGAATGGATTGCTCGTAATCGTCTGCATCCTTTACATAAAGATATGTTGTTAGGCGGACATGCCGAAGTTCGTGGCCCGTCTGGTTTGCTTCGTAAGAATCCACATGGGGTCGGATTTATTGGCCCGAATGGCATTAAGCGCATAGACAGAATAAATGCTGTATCTGGTGCGATAACTGGTAAAAAACGTACTACAGAGGTTCAAGCCGTTCAATTGCCTTTGCATATTGTGGAAAACCCAGATTTCTACATTATGGTTGTGGCTGACATGGTAGGTGGTCGCTTGACCGGTCACGATAAAGATATTTTAGGTCTGGCTCATCAGCTTGTCACGGAACCCTTGCCAGAGAAAAAGAGCGGTGCTGTTGTGCTGGTGTGTTTTGGTGAAAGCAAAGAAACACAATTCGATTTGGCAGGTGTAGATCGTATTATTCATCTTGCAGGTGGTGCGTTTGAAGGCTTTTCACCAGAAACTAGATTGGCTGCGTTAGAGCAGATAGAAACTCAATATCAACCGAAACATTGGCTGTTCCCTGACAGTATTCATGGTGGCACGGATCTCGCCTGTCGCTTAGCGGCACGCTTGGGTGAACGTCTTGCTTCACAGGCATGGCAAGTGAAAGGGACACAAACCATTAGTCGTTGTGCGTCTGGTAGTCAGGATATTTTGCGTGACACGCCACGTATCTTAACGCTGATGGAAGAGTGTGCTGATGCGATTGATGAAACACGCCATCAGGCATTGCCTTTGCCATTAGAGTCAGTGGCTCAAATAGATTGTCGATTGTTAGATAAAGGGCAAATCGCCGTAGATTCAAGCGCGGTGCCGTTGGCGGAAGCGGAGTTTATTCTCTCGGCAGGCAATGGTATTCACAATTGGGATCAGTTCCATGCCACGGCGGCAGCTCTAGGTGCAACAGAAGGCGCCAGCCGTGTGGCAGTGGACGATGGTTTTATGCCGCGTGATCGCCAAGTAGGTGCATCCGGCACGTGGGTGACGGCTCGAGTATATTTAGCCGTGGGTATTTCCGGTGCTATTCAGCACATGCAGGGTATTGGGCAATGCGACAAGGTGATTGCGATCAACACTGATGCCGGTTGTGACATGGTAAAGCGCGCTGATTTGGCAGTGATAGCCGACAGTGAAGCGATATTGGAAGAGCTGGCGATACTTGCGCAACAATATGCGTTATCTAAAAGACAAGAGGAGAAGAGCGATGCCGCTTAATACCAACGTAGTGTCTTTGGTGTCGGTAGGCCGTCATCCTCAGTCAGGTCGGTCTCGTCGTGCAGATCAAGATGGTCGAGCCGTTGAACTGGGCTTAAAACTTGCAAACAAAGCATTAACTGTGGTGCACGCGGGAAATGCTGAAGAGCCAGTATTACGACAATACGCGGGGATGGGCTTGCCATCTCTGACGGTATTAGCACAAAAGAGTGATTGTGATGCTGTACCTGCGTTGGTTGCATTTTTGCAAGAAAATCAGGCTAGTCTTGTTTTAACGGGTGTGCGCGCAGAAAACGGTGAATCATCTGGCATGTTGCCGTACTTATTAGCTGAGCAATTAGGCTGGCCTTTAGTGCCCCGTATTGCAGATATTATTAGTATCAATGAAGGAGAAGCTGAAGTGTTATTGGCTTTACCTCGGGGTCAGCGCCGAGCGTTAACCGTTAAACTGCCTTTTATTGCCAGTGTGGACAATGCTGCCCAAGAAGCTCGACAAACTGCGTTTGGTCCGGGGCTAAGAGCAGAGCTAAAAATAGTCGATGTAGATGGCGTTGTAGATGAAGTAGCGAGCCAATGGCAGCTTGGCGCGGCTAAGCCTCGGCCTAAGCGTTTAAAGGTGGTTAAAGCAAAAACCGCGGCGGATCGAATGAAGGCAGCGACAGCGAAGCCGGTTGGTTCTGGTGGCAAAGTAATGAAAAACGAAACGTCCTCTGAAAAAGCGCATGCCATCTTTGACCTTTTATTAGAAGAGAAAGTGGTACGCTAAGTGGCCGTTTAGGTATAAGCTGTTTGTCCTGCTGGTTATGGATTGAACAGATTGTCTGTTTATAGGTATGTAATATGATGATTGTAGACTTGATCGACGAGGTCGATTTTAAAGAAAGGCTTATCGCTCTTGGCGCCCCTGTCACTCAAGACCAAAGCTTGGTCGAAGTACAGGCGACTGTATTGTCTTGGTTACGAGCTTATCCAGAGCAAACTCCTTTCGTAAAAGATCTTTGCACCGAAATGCAAAAAGACAACACGACGGTCTTACCTGAAGTGTCTAGTGTTATGGCAGTTTTTAGTTAGGAAGTGCATTGTTAAAAAGTACACAGTGCCAATGCCTTCCTCTTTTGAAACATGTCCTAATGGCTAATTCTTAGTAAGACGTAAGCGATAAATTTTCATCTAAGTTTATCGCTTACGTTTATTTTAATGAATAAAAAACGCCTTTCTGAAAAAACATCATGACTAAAAAATTGGACTTATTGGTCCATTTATATTCGTTACATTTTGTAGTTTGGCTATGGTTTATACGTTTGTAATGTCGTATTTTATGTATGTATATGGAAAACAAAGTAGTAGGCAGGGAATACAAATATCAAATAGAAATCGTTTGAATAATATAAAAAATACTGACGATGACCTGTCATATCAGTAAGTGTATTTTAATATCTACTTAATATTGCTGATAATAAGTCAGTGAATGTTTTCAATAATTGGATGGATTTTATGAAAATAAAAACGAAACTGCTGATTGCATTTTCAATCGCCACTGTCTTACCTGTCTTAGTGGTCAGTTCAATTACGGCTTTTCTTGCATCAGACCAAGCGTTAAAAAGCTTTTCTAAAAACAGCGGACAAACCTTAGGCGCTGTTGAGGAAACATTTGATCAATTTATGAGTGATATCAAATATGTTGTTGGTTTTATTTCTGAAAGTGAATCAGTCACTGCACCAGACGCCAAACCATTAACGACCTATCATGAAAAACAAGGAAAAGCGCCGAGTAAAATAGCCGAACAGAATGGCGGTCGTGAAGCCTCTATTTTTAATATGTTTGAAGCAATCGGTAATAACAATCCTAATTTTGTTTATGTTTACATGGGCGATGACAGTGATGGTTATTTAGAATGGCCAGGAACATATGAATACGCAGAATGGAGTCCTAAGCAGCGCGCTTGGTACACAAGGGCGATGGAGAATCCAGGTAAGGTCGCTTTGCGCGATGCCTATTATTGGGAGCCCGATGATGCTGTCTATGTTTCTGCTGTTCGAACGTATAAAAAAGGCAATGATATTGGTGGCGTTGTTGCCGTTGATGTATCGATCAAAACGCTAACGGAAATGGCGAACAAAACGAAGCTGGGTGAGCTGGGCAGTCTTATGGTCATCGAGAAGACGGGAACTATTTTAGTCGATGCGCTTCATCCTGATAATAATTTTAAAAACATAGCCGACATTGACGCCTATCAAAAAATTGCGAGTACGTCTGATGGTGTTACGAACTTTCAACTTGATGGTGTTGATTACTACGCTAATGTGTATACCTCTCCAAACCTTAAGTGGAAGTTTATTGGTTTAATGCCCGCGTCTGAGATTTATTCCAGCACAAATGAATTGATTAAGACGACTGCTATTGTGTGTGTGTTGCTGCTTATTGTGTTTGGTATTGTTGCTTATTTGATGGCGAAAAGCCTCATCACTCCAATTCAGTCTGTTTCTAATCACTTGCGTACATTGGCTGAAGGAGAGGGAGACCTCACGTCCAAAATTGACATTCATACTAATGATGAAACAGGCACACTGTCTAATTGGTTTAATCAATTTATTGAGTCTACTCGCAAGTTAATTCTTGGTATTAAAGAGTCAGGCATGCAAATCGATAAGATTGCCGCAGAAACCGCTGTTAAAGCGAATGAAGTAGCGCTGTCTACTACGCAGCAATTGCAGTCTATTGAGTTGATTGCTGAGGCTGGACAGCAAATGGTGATTGCGTCTAACGAAGCGGCGGAAAGCTGCAGTCATTCTGCGGAATTTTCTGAAAAAGGCTTAGAGACAACCATTGCTGGGAAAAGCCTTCTTATGAAAAGCTCAGAAGGGGTGAACCGTTTAGGGACACGATTAAAAGAATCTAATCAGATTATTATTGAGCTGCAAAAAGAAACTGCCGATATTAATCAGATTCTATCGACGATTCAGGGTATTGCAGAACAGACTAATTTGTTGGCATTGAACGCAGCAATAGAAGCTGCTCGTGCTGGAGAACAAGGTCGAGGGTTTGCGGTAGTGGCCGATGAAGTACGGACATTGGCTGGACGTACGCAAGAGTCGACTGAGCAAATTAATCGCATATTAGGGCTGCTTGCTAATAGAACCAAGCAAGCTTCGGATTCTATGGTGACGAGTTTGGCAGAATCTGAAAGTGCCATCAGTTTGTCTGATCAAGCTTTGGACTCCTTCGAACAGATCGAACAAGTTGTGAAGCAAATGCGTGATATGACATTGCAAACTGCCACGTCTGCCGAAGAGCAACGTGCTGTAACGGAAGGCATTAATGAAAACATCAACACCATCAGTGAGTCTGCGTATCGTGTTTCGGGAATATCAGGAGACGTTGCGAAACTTTGCCAGAAGCAAGATCAATTGAGTAAAGAGCTACATTCGATGGTCGTGCGTTTTCGTACTGAATAAATAATACTCACATACAGAGTTTAAAGGGGCGGATTTCTATTATTAAACATAGAACCCGCCCTTTTTTATGTTTCTTTGTTATTTTTTTGATCCTGAAAGCTTTCTGGATCAAAAAAACACGTAACGAGTAACTTGCTGATAGGTGTCTTCAGGCGCAAGTAAAATGGGTGGGAAATGTGATTGGTTAATCGCATCTGGCCAATGTTGTGCCTCTAAAGCAAGACCAGCGTATGCGTTCAGTTCGCCTGTATTAATATTAGAGTTAGCGTCCAGATGGATATGTCGGCCATCGTATACTTGTAATCCTGGTTCGGTCGTTTGATAGTTCAATGAGAGCCCCGTGATAGGCGCTTTTAGTGTTGCAACGGTTTGCACAGCGCGATGACCAAGAGCAAGGCAAAAGTTAGTGTCGAGTTCTGGGTAGTCATTTCGACCTATCGTGCGTAGCTGATTAAAATCAAACACGCTGCCAGCAGTCGGCGTCACTTCGCCAGTAGGGATCAATCCTGCATCGACGGGTAAGTAGTGGTCAGCTTTGATGCAAAGTTGGTGATCAAGAATAGATCCTGTGCCATCAAGATTAACGTAGCTGTGTCCTGCAAAATTACAAATGGTCAGTTTGTCGGTGGTGGCCTTTATTTCCATCTCTAACGTGCTATCCAGCAACCGATAAAACACATCGACGACCATGTTGCCCGGATACCCCATTTCACCATCAGCAAGCTTCGTTTGCAGTTGTACCATGTCGTCTGCTTGTTCAATAATGGACCAGTTTTTACTGCCGGATCCAGCTGGGCCTCCGTGCAAATGGTGTGTTTCTGGCAAGGTTGGCGGTAACTGATAGGTTTTTCCATCGATCACAGCGTGACCGTTTTTAATTCTATTTGCGACTCTTCCAACGACCGCGCCGAAATATTTTGCAGCGTGAAGGTAATCATTCAATTTAGATGACCCTAGCACTAGAGAGTGCTCGTAGCCGTTAAGGTAGACAGATTGAATACTGGCGCCCAAGGTCAAAATATTCACCTTAAGTTGTGAGCTATTAAGCGTGATGCGCTGAAGTTGGTTTAAGTCTGGGGCTAGGTTCACGAAAATATCCTTTTCAAAAGAGGCGAAAGCAAATGCTGCACCCAAAATAAAATGTTCTTTTACCATAAATTGATAGATATGATTTTGCGTTGTTTTAACGATGTCGTCGATAATTATATTTGTAAGGAAATAGACTCGTATACAGGTAGCGCTATTTTTGAGTAAGTAGGCTAATTTTGAAAACAGGGTTTCATAGAGGCCACGCTTGGTTTGTTAAAACGCTTAGCGTGACGTATTTTTTGCTATGAAACCGCTTATTACTAAATCAAAATCATCGGCAGTGTAGTGAGTAACAGTATTCCCATGATGGCGTTAAACATCTGGTTAAACTTAGGATCTTGAAGTTTCGCTGAGATTAACTTGCCAATGGTCATCCACATAAAGGTACCGGGTAACGTAGCGAGATTAAGCATCAGAATACCGAACAATGCTGAGGGCCAAAATAGATCGTTTGCTAACGTAAACGCAGAGCTGACAGTAATCAAGCTGGCCCAAGATTTAGGGTTGATCACCTGAAAAGACGCCGCTTGGAATACCCCCATAGGCTGCAGCTTACTGTTCATATTTCGTACTTTTGCGAAGATGATTTTTACTGACATATAGACGATGTAACCTGCAGCAATAAAGGTAAATACCTGATGTAGGTAAGGCCAATGCTTAAATAATTCGCCTAAACCTAATAAAATGGTGATATGCAATAAGGTCATGCCAATGCGAATACCCAATACATGCGGCAGGGTTTTTCTAATGCCAAAGTTGGCGGCTGAATGCGTTAATAAAATATTATTTGGCCCAGGTGTTAACGTACTTATTAAGCAAAAAAGCATAAGAGCGGGAGCAAGTTCTAGTAAAGCGGTATACATAGTTAATTCCCAAAAAAGTAAATATACAATTAGTCATTGTATCAATACAATTTGTTCTGTATTGTACTTTTAGAGATTCTCACACAATACAATTATGGGCAATTTATTTATTGTTATGAATACAATTTGGAAAGTCAGTAAAGAAACATTCGATCTGGCCAGTTTGGCTCAGCCAAAATATAAAGCACTGGCAATGTTGATTGAGCAAGCTATGTTAGTGGGAGAGTTACCAGACCAGCATAAATTACCCGCGCAACGGCTGCTTGCAGACGCATTGATGATTACGCATGGCACGGTAACGAGAGCCTATGATCTCTTAGAAAAAAAAGGTCTTGTCACCGCGAAGTTGGGTGCTGGAACCTATGTGAATTTACCAAGATCACAGAAAAAAGGGGCTTTCTTAACAGAATACGATTTTGCGTCCAGTATGCAGCCAATATTTGGTCAGCAGACGCTAGTAAAGAATGCATTAAACGAGCTTGCTTTAGACCTTAACGCCGTTGAAGAAGTCATGACGTACGCGCCTCAAGGCGTGCAGAAACACAAACAAGTGTTTGCGACTTGGTTAGCGTCCAAACACATTAAAATCGATACCAACGACATTGTATTTACGCAAGGTGCTCAGCAGGGTATTTATACCTGCTTGCAAGTGCTCACTAGAGAAAAAATTATTTGATGCATGAAGCCTTGGCGTATCCTGGATTT